>NZ_CP009286.1:404500-716500 GCF_000758685.1 Paenibacillus stellifer | reverse complement strand
TTATGACGTTGTCGGCGACTTTGCCGGGTATGCAGCAGACGGCAAGTTCACGATTCCGGTCGCCAAGACTTTCGCACTCGACGAATGGCGTTCAGCTGTCGAGACCAGCCAGAGTGGGAGTGCCCATGGCAAACTGATCCTCCTGCCCGACTCCGACTGATGAGCACATATAACCGATGAATATGCTGAATGAAGGAGGACATGCATTGAGTAAGAACCAACTAGAACATATCGCACTGATTACAGGCGCAAGTAGCGGGATCGGGTTGGCATTGACCCGGAAAATGCTGTCGGAGAACTGGCAGGTGATTGCTTTGATCCGGTCAGATTTTCCAGCGGACGATAAATTCCTTCAAGCTCATCTCAAGGACGGACAGCTCCGAGCCTATAAAGTGAAGGATCTCACCGATTATGGCAGCTTGAGACACGCTTTGGAAGAGATTAAGAGTAAGGAGCAGCGAATCGATATTTTGTTCAACAACGCCGGAGGGGGCTTAAGTGAGCTTCGTTCTTCGAAACAAGGCCGCGAACTGCATTATGAATTGTTGACGGTCGTTCCTTATATTATTCTGATGGAATTGAAGGATCTGTTGGAGAACGGCAACTTAAAAACGGTGATTAACACTTCATCGCAGGTGTTTAGATTTACGAAGGAGTTTACGATCGAAAACCTGGAGCATCCCAAAACCTTCCGCAAAATGTATGGACCTTATGCGACTTCAAAGCTGGCTCTTTCGTTGTGGACCCAAGCCATCGCACCGCAGCTTGCCAAGAAAGGCATCAAGATACGCAGCGTTGACCCGGGAATTAACAATACACTAAGAAAAGGAAAAGATTCCGGACTGACCGCAGGGTTTGAACTGTTTATGAAGTTATTTTCCTCTCCGCCTACCCATGGCGCCAACCTGTTGTTTGAGGCAGCCCTCGGCAAACACCGCAATGAAACCGGCGTGTTTTTGTTGAAAAATCGGGTGACAAACTTGAAATTTACAGAACATGCGCAGCGTGTGCTGGACAAAATCACTGATATATATAGCCATGAATTTCTTGGCGGAAGTATTCTAGTTGATGGCTGAGTTGTGAAGGCCCATCACAGTACAGGCTAATCTGCGTAATTAATTGCATATAAAAGCGAAGATCTCAGGCAGCTTAATCGCGTTTGAGATCTTCGTTATTAGTGTCGGTTCCCTCTCAATGATTAATGACCGCCGCTTTGGTAATTGCACCTCCACGTTATACACCACGCCACCGTGGTGAAGCCGATCGATTAGAAATGTACCTAAAGGAAATCCCTAGGCATCTTCATTATGTCCTTGTGCAGCTTTAGATGTAAAAGATGACACCTGCAAAGCCACCGATTCCACATGAGTGGATTGTTAGAGATTTTGGCGATCGGCGCTTTCGTTACAGAGCGCCTTCCCCGCTTGCAAAGCATCGCGAAAACGCCGGATGTCCCTGATCGGGGGGCTACCAAACATCCGCGTGTATTCTCGGTTGAAGTACGAGGGACTTTCGTAGCCAACCTGAAAAGCCGCCTCAGCCGCTTCCATCGTTGCAGATAGGAGAAGGCGACGCGCTTCTTGCAGCCTAAGTTGCTTTTGGTACTGGTTCGGGCTCATTGCCGTTACTGCTTTAAAATAATGATACAAGGACGACGTGCTCATGCCAGCCTCCTCTGCTAATTCGTCAACGCGCAGTGGCAATGCAAAATCGCGGTTTAACCGCTCGATCACCCTCGCGATTCGCTGTGCATGGCTGCCGATTACAGCGAATTGCTTGAGAGTGTCGCCCTGTTCGTCCTGAAGTATCCGGTAAATGATTTCACGAATCGCATACGGCGCAAGTACCGGAATGTCGCGGGGCGAGTCCAACAAATGTACAAGGCGCAATACGGCATCGTGCAGCGAATCGTTCATTCGATTGATGACCAGGCCTCGTCCATATTGGCGTTTAGGACTCTCGAGTTGAGCGGAGGTTTGGATCACATCAAGAATTTGATCCATCGTAAATTGCAGGCGAAGAGATACATACGGCGCTTCTGGTGACGCCTCAACGACTTGCCCGGATATCGGCAGCCTTACAGAAGCGGTCAGATAATGGTCTGAATCGTACTGATAGCTCTCTTGCCCCAGCATGACAACCTTCGAGCCCTGCGCTACCACGCACAGGGATGGTTGATAAACCGAATGCACCGTTTCGGATATATGGGACGTGCGAAAAAAGCATAAACCCGGAATCGACGTCTCGTGCGTGCCATCATGCGTTGAGAAGCGATCGATAACCTGTGCTAACGCTCCCCTCTGCTTCGTGAACTTCCCCTCCATCGCTTCACAACCCTTTTTTTAATTTTCTCGCCATCATTTTATGGCTTTTTGGAGTATTAGGCAATCGCATGAAGTAATCCGGCTACCGCCTTACCTGTGCGGAGAGACATAATAAATTTGCATCTATCAATCAAGATCATTGATGACCCGATCTGAAAGGAGAGCGTGAGAATGAAAACAGACAAAACAAATCCTCATCCCTATGTCGGAATGTGGGTTACCGCAGACGGATATATCCGGCATGAACTACTGTCGAACGGACGGTATGACGAAGCTCGCGGTAATCGCAAGAGTGCGTATCAAGGCAGTTATACCGTCGAAGGCGATCATATCGCATATGTAGATGATACAGGGTTTACGGCTGATGGCGATTTTCGAGAAGGGGTGCTCTACCACGCAGGTATGATCCTCTATCGGGAACATAACAAAGAAGGAGCGAAAAATATTGTCGGTTAGTAACGGAGAAGTTATTGTCATTACAAGTGCCATCGCTTATGCCATTGAGCAACCGGCGGACGTCGATGCGAACGAACTCATTATAAGGCCAACCGCGCAGTAAGGAGCTTGGAATGGATAAACGAATATGGATATTAGCAATTGCCTCATTTGTAGTAGGCACGGTCGAGCTTGTCATTGCTGGAATCATCGATATGATCGCAAAAGATCTGAACGTTTCTTTAGGTACCGCTGGCCAACTGATTACGGTCTATTCATTCGTATTTGCTTTTGGTTCCCCTCTACTCATGACCCTTACCGCTAAAGTAGAACGCAGAAAATTATTGACTGCTGCAATGTTCGTTTTTTTCGTAGGGAATATGATCTCTATCGTTAGCCCTACCTTTACGATTCTTCTTGCTTCGCGGGTTATACTTGCAGCGAGTTGCTCGATTGTGGTTGTTCTTTCTATTGTTATGGCCTCAAGTATAGTTGCACCCGAATTAAGAGGTCGTGCAATCGGAATTATTTTTATGGGGATAAGCGGATCTCTTGTCATTGGCGTTCCTCTTGGCACATTCATCGGTGAACTGTGGGGATGGCGCTCAACATTCGCTTTGGTTGGAACCCTTACCTTAATCGTGACCTGGGCAGTCAAACGATATCTTCCACGGGTTGCTCCGCGTCCAGGAATCCCGTTGCGAGAACAGCTTCGAACGCTAAAGGATGCTAAAATCTTATCCGCTCACACAATCTCAATCTTACAGATGACTGGCCAATTCACAATCTACACCTACATCACACCTTTTTTGCATGAGACGATGGGGCTGTCAACGAACATGATCAGTCTTGTTCTGTTTGTATATGGATTAGCAGGTATAGCAGGTGGATGGATGGGAGGATGGTCCTCAGATAAACTTGGGAACGGCAAGACGATGATCATCACTCTCCTGCTTCATGCGTTGGCTATATTCTTATTGCCTTTTTCTACAGATTCTATCTTTCTATTACTCATTGTTGTCGTAGTCTGGTGTGCATGTAATATGGCCCCAAGTCCTGCCATTCAAAGCTACCTGATACAAACCGCTCCGGAATCTTCGGATATCCAGTTGAGCTTTAATACATCATCTTTACACATAGGAGTTGCAGCAGGTTCTATCGTTGGGGGACTGATTGTAAACCATTTTTCCGTCACCATGAATGCATGGATTGGCGGACTGATCGTTATTCTGGCTATCCTATCAGCAATCTTCTCCTTACAGAAAAATAAATCAAAAAGCATCGACCGTTCCATCTTAGGAAAATTGTAATTGGAACTCCACATACACGAAAGCCCGAGCGGAGAATACGTTCGGGCTTTAACAAGTAGGTAAATGCGGCTCTGAATTTTACTTCCACTCAAGCGACACACAGCACTCCACATGTGTCGTGACTGGATTCGACTTGTATTGTTGGGATCACTTCAATAGCAGGTGGTTTTATGTTTCGCGCGTTTCACGCACCCAACCGGCTAAAGCCTAAATAAAAACTCCCACCGACAATCATTCGGCGAGAGTTTTTGGCGACAATCTTGGAGACAATTCAAAAGAGTTTTGGTCTCAGAAAGTCTTATGAGTTTTACCTAAACGGCGTAAAATCAACGTCTTTCAGTGTATAGAGTGTCGCTTGATTATTCCCACTCGATCGTTGCGGGCGGCTTGGAGGTGATATCGTACACGACGCGGTTGACGTTCTCCACTTCGTTGACGATACGCACCGAAATCTTCTCCAGCACATCCCACGGAATGCGCGCCCAGTCAGCGGTCATACCGTCGATGGACGTTACGGCGCGGATGCCGACCGTGTAGGAATAGGTCCGGGCGTCACCCATAACCCCTACGCTCTTCATGTTCGGGAGCGCGGTGAAATACTGCCAGATTTCGTTATCCAGCCCAGCCTTGGCGATCTCCTCGCGGAGAATGAAGTCGGAATCGCGGACGATCGTCAGCTTGTCCTCCGTCACTTCGCCCAGCACACGAATCGCCAATCCCGGTCCCGGGAACGGCTGGCGCCAGACGATTTCGCGCGGCAGACCGAGCTCTTCGCCGACCTTGCGCACTTCGTCCTTGAACAAGGTGTTCAGCGGTTCGATCAGGCTGAATTTCATGTCTTCCGGCAGACCGCCTACGTTATGATGCGATTTGATTGTCTGCGCTGTTGCCGTGCCGCTCTCCACGATATCAGTGTACAGCGTGCCCTGCGCGAGGAAATCAAATTCACCCAGTTCGGCCGATTCTTCATCGAAGCAGTAGATGAACTCGTTGCCGATGAGTTTGCGCTTCTTCTCCGGGTCGTCCACACCGGCCAGCTTGCTGAGGAACCGCTCGCGTGCGTCGATCTTCACGACATGAATATCGAACTTGCCGACGAACGTCTCCATTACGCTCTCGGCTTCACCCTTGCGCAGCAGGCCATGGTCGATGAACATACAGGTCAATTGGTCGCCGATCGCCTTGTGGATCAGCATTGCAACTACCGAGGAATCGACGCCGCCGCTCAGCGCGCACAGCACCTTCTTGCCGCCAACCTTGGCGCGGATGTCGTTCACGGCATCCTCAATGAAGGATTCCATCGTCCAGTTGCCATCGCATCCGCACACCTCGTACAGGAAGTTCGAGATCATCTCGTTGCCGTGTACGGAGTGGCGTACTTCCGGATGGAACTGCACGGAGTAGAGCTTCTTGCCTTCATGGCTCATGGCCGCGATTGGCGCGCTCTCCGTTCCCGCATCCAGCTTGAAGCCCTCCGGCAGCTTGGACACATGGTCGCCGTGGCTCATCCAGACGGTCTGGGCGCCTTCAAGGCCCTTAACGATCTTCGCTCCCTCTTCAAATGTCAGATCCGCCTTGCCGTATTCCCGTTTCGAGGCGCGCTCCACCTTGCCGCCGAGCTGATGGGCCATCAACTGCATGCCGTAGCAGATGCCAAAGATCGGCAAGCCGAGGTCATAAATCGCCGGGTCCACATGCGGAGCGTCCTCAGCGTATACGCTCATCGGTCCGCCGGAGAAGACGATGCCCTTGGGTGACAGCGACTTGATTCGTTCGATCGGCGTATTGTAGGGCAGCAGTTCACTGTACACGCCCAGGTCCCGGATTCTCCGCGCGATCAATTGGTTGTATTGTCCCCCGAAATCGAGAACAACGATAATTTCATTTGGCTTATTCATTACGAGCCTCCCTTGATTGTTGGATTCATTATACGCAAACGCAATTCGCACCGTCAAGAAAAGCCAGCCATCCAAAAAATGCGGCAGCGAGTACGTTCCCCGAACACAACGAGCCTTTAGCCCGAGGGAGATCAAAGCTTACATTTGGACCGGAAAAGACCACTGTTTTTAACAGACCATTCAGTGCAGAGTCCACCGCCACATCGTCATCTCAATTTCCGCAAACTGTAGACAAAATATTCAAAACATACCAACCAGAGTATGTGATATGATAGCAGAGCAATAGAAAGGCTGATATGGGCGGTCGGCTAATCTCCCGGAAGGGAGGTGATGCCTGTGGAGGTGTATCAAGCGTTGTCCCTGATGTTCATGTTCGGCATGTTCATTCTGGCGCTGCTAAGTTACCTCAAAAAGAAATAGACCGCCCCGACTAAGGATAACGGTCTATTTCTTGAGGCCTGCCTTATAAGCCGCCGCCCTTAAAAGCGGCTATTGCGCGGGGAGTCGTGTTGGAGCACGGCTCTCTTTGCCATTGTACGTTAATTCTGAGCTTATTATACCACACTTTGAATTCAAATCTATCCTAAAAAGAGTTATGCCGCCCGGCTCACTGGGCACATGCTCTCCGTGCGCATGCTTTCCGGGGATTGCCTTCAACCGAGTCGTGTCACTATAACGCGGCAATCCCGGAGGAACTGGCGCGCGTCTTGTCCGACAGCAGAAGCTTCCCGGAGAGTCTCCGGAGGACGATACGCCAGTGTCTCCCACTGGCGGACGAACCGCCCGACGGCCGCACGGAGGCCGGCGTCGTCAATGGGCAGGGACGCGGCATATTCGCGTCCCGTCGCTCCCGGCGGGGGCGGGCCGAAACGGACGGCCAGCGCCCGCCACGCCAGCGCGGCTGTGGGGATCAGCCGCTCCCGCCGCGCACCGCCGCGCGTAAGGCGCAGCAGCGCGAGGCTCCGCCGCCGGCTCCATGCAGCGGCGGCCAGCAGCGCCGCCGCTGCCGGCGCCGAAACGCGGCCGCCCAGAGGCGCCGGGGCGGCCCATAACGGCCCGGCGGCACGCGATGGCGCCGCTTCCCCCGCCGCGCGCGCGGTCACAGCCGCGGCAGAATCCCCGGGCGGCTGCGCGGAGCCGGCCGCCGCTGCCGGCGTCGGGTCGAAGGGCACCCAGCCCGCGCCGGGAAAATACACTTCGACCCAGGCGTGGGCATCCCCTTCGGTCACGGCGTACCGGTGAGCCCCGGGTCCGCCGACCGGCTTGCCCGCCGAATAGCCCTGGACAAAACGCGCCGGAATGCCGACGCTCCGCAGCAGTACAGTCATGGCAGAGGCGAAATGGACGCAGTAGCCCTTCTTCTCCACGAACAGAAAATCATCCACAAAATCCGCCCCGGCCGGCGGCACGCGGGTATCCAGCGAGTAGGGATAAGAGGAGCTCAGATAATCCCGGACCGCAGCTGCGGCGTCGTACCGGTTCGCGGCTCCCTTCGTCAGGCTGACCGCCAGCGTCCCGATCCGTTCCGGCATTCCGGCCGGAAGCTCCAGATCGGCGGACAGCCCGGCGGGATCTTCTCCATTTAGCCGGCGCAGCACGGCAGGATCGTTCTCGGAAAGCACCGATTTCACTGTATAACCGGTTACCCGTGAGGAACCCGCAAGCTCCGGAAGAGAGACTTCGTCTGCTTCGGCTCCCGCCATTACGTAGCTTAGACGGCTTCCGTCCAGCTGCCGGATGTCGGTTACGGAGACGATGTGCCCGGCCGCGAACACCGGAACACCCCCGGACGAAGGATCTGCGAAGACGATGCGCTGGATGAGGAGACGAGGCTCCCCCTGCTGTCCCTTTTCCAATTCTTGCTCTTGACGAACCGCCAAAGCCGCTGGCGTCAGCGGTCCGGCTGCTTCGCCGCCAGGCTTCGTCCAGCCGCGCCCGTTGTAGCGGTCGAGACTTTCTCCGCGCAGGTAGGCGGGCTCCCGGCTCTCGACCGTGAACACGGGCCGTGAGCTGGGCGCAAGCGGCGCGCCAAGCTCGCGGCCTCCTCCATAGCCTGTCGTTCCCTTGATTTCCAGAGCGCGGGTACGCAGTTCGCCAGCGGCCCAGTCCTGAAGCTGCCGGGCCGCCGCTCTCAGTTCGCCGATACCGTCCGCCTGTCCGCCGGGCAGCTCCGTCCCGGCCCAGGCGGCGGCAGCCAGAACCGCACCCAGCATGCAGGCCGACATCCCCCATTTCAGAAAGGGAATGCGTTCCGTCTGCCAAGGCCGGTCAAGCAAGCGGGCCATACCGCCCAAAGCCTGCATGGCCGCGATCAGCGCGGCAGAGCCCATGATATCGAGGGTAGAGGAGAGGCCAAGCCCCCGGTCCAGGATTAGCAGATACAGCAGCGTAACCCCCGTGAACAGCAGCGTGCTGCCCCGGAGAAGGGCCAGATGCTGGACCGATGCGACCAGCAGACACCAGCCCGCAAGAAGCAGCAGCAGCCTGCCGGGATCACCCATCTCGGAGAAGCGGCCCGACAGAAGCAGCAGTGCGTCATGGCCAAGCCCGGCGCCGCGTTCCAGAGCCGGGATGCCTCCTTCAACTGCGCTGCACAGATAAACCCATGACGCGGCGGCAACGGCCACCTTTACGAACGTCATAATCCACGAGCCGGAACGGAACAGCCCGGCCAGCAGCAGTGCTCCGGCTGCCAGCAGCAGCACATCAAGCACCCGATCCTTATCGCTGCCAGCGCTTATGCCGTACAAGGGATGCAGCCATGCGGCGAACAAGCCGAAGAGCGCCAGAGAGAACAGCGCCCGGTACCCTATGGGAGCATCGGATCTCTCGGAGTGCCCGGCCTCCCCGCTGCCGGTAGGCGGCCAGGCCGCCAGTGTGCCGGGAGCGTTCGGCTTCAGACCTGTCTTTCCTTTCGCGCCCTGTACGGAAACGTTCTGTACCGGAACGCCTTGTAACAGAATGCTCTGTTCGGCAAACCACCAAAGAGGGGAGGCGGGAACCGCAGCTTCCTTCCCCGAATCAGCCCCAGCCGAGCTCGGCGCCCGCCGGTGCATTCCGGGATCAGGAGGATGTCTGCCGTCTGAATCGCTCATCGGCATCCGGATTCCCCTCCCCGCGGGCGGAACGAGCTTCGGCTTCCAGACAGATCAGCCCGGCTCCAAGCCTTCCCAGACTGCCGCAGAGCGATTGCTGCGGCTGCGGCTGCGGGAGAGGCCGCAGAGCTTCGGCTGCATCGTTCCGGTGCGGGGCCGCCTCGCCGGACCGCCATGCAGCGGCCCCTCCGGTTTCGTTCGCGGACGCTTCGCTCATGCGCCGGGCGCGGTCCGAACGGCCGGAGACCGGGGCGGCTCCCTCCGAGATGCCGTTAGCGCCTTCTCTGCTTCCCGTCTCCATATCCCAGACGTAATACAGGTCGACACGGATTCCATGGGCAAGCAGACGGGAGATCGCAAGCGCGGCGGCCCGGTCCAGACGTCCGGTTACAACGGCCACGCTCATGCCCGGAATCCACTGCCGGGAGGCGTCCTCCAGAAGATCGGACAGCGAACGAGACCCGTCCGGGGCGATCTCCGCCAGCAGTTCCGGCACCCGGGGAGGCAGCGCTCCAAGCCCTTCATACCTGGCGATCCCGTCCGGCCATCCTCCGGTGAAGAGCTGGACGTAAGATCCGTTCCGTTCGGCAGCAAGCAGCAGTCCAAATACGGCCGAGACGGCCAGTTCGAAAGCCGGCGGCCCGGAAGCGCAGCGGCCGCGCGGCGGCAGACGGTCGGCAGGCGTCTCATAGGAAGAGGGGCGGTTGTCCAGCACCACGCAGAGCATATGGCCCTTCTCCCTCTCCGGAACTCTGAGCTGCATAGCGCCCTTTCGGGCCGAGCTCTTCCAGTCAACCCGGTTCAACGGATCACCCGGCCGGTAATCCCGAACCCCGGTTTCATCCGGACATTCGGAGCTAAGCCGGTTCGCCGGTCCCCGGCTCATCCTTCCCCCCATTGCGGCTGACAGCTTCCCTGTATACAGGGGAGCGGGCAGCACCAGGAAGCTCTGTCCGGCCTCCGGCAGGCATGAACCGCCGAACCAGCCCGGCAGGTCTCCCCAGCCGACCCGGCAGGAGCTGAGCCGCTGTCTGCCACGCGGCAGTCCGTCAAGCCGGTAGGTGTAGCGGAAGCTGCGCCGAAAGCCTGGAAACAGCAGCATCCGGTGATCGCCGCAGGTCCAGCGTTCCTCCACCATCATCCACGGCAGCGGCAGCCGGGAGCGGAAACGGATGCTGACCGTTACTTCAACACTCTCCCCCGCCTGCGGCTTCGGGGGATTCACCGTACGGGTGAGCTCGACTCTTCGCGGACCGGCCACGTGAAGCAGCAGCCCGCCCAGCGTCCCGAGCACGGCGAAGATCAGAAGAAACCTCAGGGCCGAACCGCCCAGCGTTCCGTAGAGGACGCCGATCAGGCCCAGAACCGCCAGCGCCCTTGCCCATTGCACGGGCAGGCTGGGACCGGATGGATTATCGAAGCCGCCCGGCAAATTGGATTTCTTGTTCAATGGCTATCTATCCCTTCCATGGACACTTTTACTTCATAGTGTTCCCATGAACAGGGCAGGACAGACCTTGGAGGCGCCGAAGCAGGGCGCAGCTTATTAGCAGATTGCCGGCCGGCACGCTTCACCAAGACTTCATGATGCCTCGACCCTCCGCTCCTCCGGTGTGGACGAGGCGGACACCGAAGCATAGCCTGCCGTGCCCAGCAGATCGCGCAGCGGCAGCCACAATACATCCCCCCGGAGGGCGACTGATGACGGAACCGTCCGCTCTCCTCCGTCAACCGTCACCGTCAGCCCGCCGCCGGAGGCATCGGCCATAATAGGTCTGCCGCTCAGCAGAACCCGTCCGCAGCGGGCCTGACTGTCCCAGGTCACCTGCCCGCCCAGCCGTTCCACAACAGCGCGCAGCGGCACATAATAGCGTCCGTTCTCCAGGCTGTATTCTCCTGGTTTCAGCGTGAAGCTGGAGCCTGCCGCCTCTACAACCAATGGACGGTCGCCCTTCAGCAGGGCTGCAGTCGGCCCGATATTGGCTGCGACCCAGCTCATCTGCGGCCGGGGGCGTGCGGCCATGGCTTTATTGCCATGCACTTTGAACTGCACCGGATCTTCCTCCGGATCAAGCGTCCGGAATGAATAGCCCGCCGCCTTGTAGGCCTCAATGATCCGGGGCAGCGCCTTGGCGCTCTCCTCATGGCCTGATCCGTCATGGAGCAGCAGCACAACGCGGGACGCTTTCAGGTTCGCGGCCGAGGCTGATACAATATCGGCGGCCGGCACTCCCCTGCGCGCGGAGTCTCCGCTGTCGACCGTCCAATCCGTTACGGTATAGCCCGCTTGCTTCATCAGATTGAAGTAGGTATCATCAAAATGTCCGGCAGTACCGCCGGGAGCCCGCACCAGACGCGGCCGCTCTCCGGTAATCTGCTTCAGGATTTCTTCCGTTTGCTTAATCTGGTTCCAGAAGTGTGTAAATCCGCTGTATAAATCTTTATAATTATGATCATAGGAATGATTGCCGATTACATGTCCCTGCGCCCGGATTTCCCGGATCAGGTCGGGATGGCTCTGCGCTCCGTCGCCCAGCACAAAGAACGTCGCCTTGACGTTCTCCTGCTGCAGAATCCCCAGCACCTGCGGCGTTACCCGGCTCGGACCGTCGTCAAAGGTCAGATAGACGATCTTGCCCGCCGGTTCTGCCTTGACCGCCGGCACAGCTGCCTTGCCGGTTTCCTGAACCGTGCCTGGGCTGGCCGGGGAAGCCTGCTGCTTCTTCACGGAAGCACTGGACAGGTGAACAGAGCTATCGGACTGTCCTCCGGGGCCGTGATCCGTCATGAGCGCCGCTTCATCATCAGACTTGGCCTTGGATGCCGCTTGGTCACCCTGACCGGCAGATTCTGCCTTCTGGTGTCCGATCCGCTCCGCCGTCTCAACTCCGCCGCCCTGTGCGGAACTCTCCCGTGCACCGGAGAGTCCGGTGGTTGCCCCGGCTCCCCAGAAGATGAGGATCAGAGCCGCCGCTGCGGCCGCTGCAGCCGCAAGGAACCGTACAGTCGTGCGGGGGCCGCGCTTTTTCCAAGCCATATTTTCTACCTCCAGCATTCGATTGGCATTTATGCCTGTGCTGGATTATATGAGGACAAGCCGCGAAATAGACATGCCCTCCTACGTGTAAATCAAGGAGTGACCCTAACAAAATGGAAATGCTGAAATGGATACAGGAGCTGTTCGCCCAATACGGATACAATGTGCTGTTCTTCGGGCTGCTGCTTGAATTTATCGCCCTGCCTTTTCCGGGTGAGACGACGATGGCTTTTGCAGGCTATTTGTCATATATGGGCCGGCTTGATTTCATGGTGCTGATTCTGGTCGCCTTCCTGGGAACGACGGTGGGGATGACGATCACCTATTTCATCGGTCTGCGGGCCGGGCTGCCCTTCATTCAGCGGTATGGACGCTGGTTCCTCTTCTCTCCGGCGAAGCTGGAGAAGACGCAGCGCTGGTTCGGGAAGTATGGCAGCCTGCTGATCACCATCGGCTATTTTATCCCCGGCGTCCGCCACTTCACCGGCTATTTCTCCGGAATTATCGCAATTCCGTTCCGGAAGTTCGCTCTGTACGCATACTCGGGAGCCCTCGTCTGGGTGATCCTGTTCCTGGCAATCGGCAAGCTGTTCGGCCCCCAGTGGACGGTTATCTTTCACATGCTGGAATCCTACGCTCCGTGGATCGCCCTGTCAGCTATCCTGCTGGCGGTGCTGATCGTGATCTACCGGCTCCGGACCAGTTACAAATCCCGGCTGCTCACCGGTGCTGCCCCGGCCGGTAAAGCTCCGGAGGAGCCTTGAGCTTCCGGCTCTTCCCGCTCCTGATCCAGGCGTAGGCGCCAAGGAACAGGGCGATGCCCGCAAAGCAAACCCCGCCCGTGAAGCCCAGCGTCCTCGGCTCCACCCTTTCCAGCAGCCAGCCGGCCAGCAGCATGGACAGGCCGAGAAGCGTGTTGCCGCCTGCCGCCAGCGTACCGAATACGGAGGGCTGCCAGCGGGCGGGCGTCTCCCGCATCAGCAGCGTGTCCAGCGAAGCGTTGCTGATGCCGGATGCCAGCGAGAGAAGCACATACAGCCCGCAGACGGCGATGAAGCTGCCTGACATGCTGATTCCCGCCAGCACCAGCCCCTCGATCAGCAGACCGCCGAGCGCCGCCGCCAGCAAATTCCCCTTCAGCCTCCGGCTCGCCCAGAAGCTGAGCGTCAGCCCCGCCCCGAGCGATGCATAGAACGCGCCTACTCCGGCATCCCCTTTATGAAAAACCTCGATCGCATAGACGCTAATCAGCACATTATCCAGCCCGCTTACCATCGATACCATGATTTCATATCCGATCAGCACCTGCAGAACGACGCTTCCGGCCAGCAGCGCGGTCAGGCCTTTCCGCCGGGTCAGCCCCCCCGTCCCGCTACCCGATGCTTGGCGGAGACCCGATTCCGTTGAGTCATCATCTCCTGCTTCCTCTGGGAACGAAATACCGGAAATAATGACAGCCGCTCCCAGAAAAGAAAGCGCGTTGAGCACAAAGGCCGTGTCCGGACCGAACCAGTAAGAGACGAGCCCTCCCGTCAATGCGCCCAACACCAGCACACAGCCCGTCATGAGCTGTTCCATCGCATTCACCCGCTGCAGGGTCCCCGGCCTTGCCAGCAGGGGAATCGCCGACTTGCGGACCGGAGCGTAGACCGCTTCGCCTACGGCCAGCATGAAGCTGCCGGCGTACAGCAGCCACAGCATCCCTTTCCCGTCCACAAGCAGGAAGGACAGGGCGAAGGGAACGCGCGCCAGATCGGTTGCAATCAGGATTCGCCTTCGGGACAGCCTTCCGCCAAGAAAGCCGCCAAGCGGAGCGAAGAGCAGATTAGGCAGAAGCGACAGCCCAAGCGATAGGCCAACGGCCATGCCCGACCCGGTCAGCTTAAGCACAAGAGACAGCATGGCTACCTGGCTGAAGCGGGCCCCGATTCCGTTGATCAGACCGGCGGCGAACAGCCGGTAGTAGCCGTTTTGTCCAGCGCTGCGGATCATGGTTAAATTCATCGTAAATTCCTCGCATTCTAATTAAATAATAATCTAATTAGATGTTAATTAAATCAGTTTGTTTTGGCAACCCTTTATTTTTTTGACGGATGGACTCCCGGACAACTCAAGCAAGGATAACGCCTGACAGCGTCATTTGAGCGCCGAGCTTATTCCCGGAAACATGAAGCAGCCTATTAAAAGCGCAAAGCTTATCCATATGAGTGCAAAAAGGACCCGACCCGGCTGAAACCAGCCACGGACGAGTCCTTCGGACCCCGTTATTAGTTAACCCGCTATTATTTTTTCGATGCGGAAGCTGCCTGCTCTTCGGCCTTCAGAAAATCCGGCGCCGGGGAAGTCTTGCGAATGAATACAGCCAGCACGAGTGCAATGACGGTTACCCATGTAGCCACGACGAACGCATGTGTAATGCCGTGAATCATCGCTTCCTGCGAGAACTTGGCGAATGCCAGCTTGTCGGTCTGCGACACCTGGCCGCTCATGACGGCATCGGTGATTTCGCTCTTGGTGTGGTTGGTCATGAGGCTGACGAACAGCGCCATGCCGAGCGCGCCGGCGACGGTACGGAGCGTATTGGACATCGCCGTTCCGTGCGAGTTCAAGCGCTGCGGCAGCTGATTCAGACCAGCCGTCGTAATCGGCATCATCAGCATCGACATGCCGAACATGCGGGCTGTGTAAGTCAGGATCAGATGCAGATAGGTGGTCGAATCGGTCAGGCGGCTGAACTCCCATGTTGTGATAACGGTAATGATCAGTCCGATAATGGACAGCCATCTGGCGCCGATCTTGTCAAAGATAATGCCGGTGATCGGGGACATAATGCCCATCAGAATCGCGCCCGGCAGCAGCATCAGACCGGATTCCATCGGCGTAAAGCCGCGGATGTTCTGCAAATACAACGGCAGCAGAATCATGCCGGAATACATGGCCATCGTTACGATGATGTTAATGACAGTCGTTAAAGAATACATGTTGTAGCGGAAAATCCGGAATTCCAGCATCGGCTTCTTGGCGACGAGTTCGCGCCATACAAGCAGGATCAGGCCGGCCGCGCCGACAATCAGCGAGACGAGAACAGTGTTGCTGCCCCAGCCGTCGGTTCCCGCTTCACTGAAGCCGTACAGCAGGCCGCCGAAGCCGAGCGTCGAGAAGACAATCCCCATTTTATCCAGCTTGGGCGAGGTCTTCACCGTCACATTCTGCATGAATTTCATGCCGAGCAGCGTTGCAAAGATGGCCAGCGGAAGCACGATGTAGAACAGCACCCGCCAGGAGTAATTCTGCACAACCCAGCCGGAGAGCGTCGGGCCTACAGCCGGAGCGAAGATCATGGCAACCGCCATGAGGCCCATCGCCTTGCCCCGCTCTTCGATCGGGAAGATCATCAGGAAGACGATATTCATAAGCGGCATCAGGATACCGGCGCCACCAGCCTGGATAACCCGGCCGACCATAATCATTTCAAATCCGGTTCCCAAAGCGCAGACAAGCGTACCTAGTGAAAAAAGAACCATCGCCGTTATAAACAGCGCACGCGTCGTAAACTTCTCGACCAGATAGGCGCTGACCGGAATCAACACGCCATTCACCAGCATAAAGCCGGTTGTCAGCCACTGGGCCTTGCTGGCCTCAATGTCCAGACTCTTCATCATTTGCGGCAGAGCCACGTTCATCAGCGTCTGGTTGAGCAGCGCGACAAAGGCGCCGATCAGCAGCGCCGCGATAATCGGGCCTCTGCGAATGTTCTTTGCCGCCGCAGCGGCATTCGCGGTTATTGTACTCATAATTCTTCTGTTTCTCTCCCTTGTTCCAAAATTTCCAGTATGCGGCCATGTATTCGAAGCAGCTCCTGCGAATCCTCAATCGGAATTTCCGCCAGCGGAAGCAGATGCTTTCTGAGGGCCTCTCTGCTGTTCTCCACAATCTCCCGCCCTTTGGCCGTCAGGGCAACCCGGAATATGCGCCGATCCTCCTCGGAGCGCTGCCTGGTTATGAGATCCGCCTTCACCATCCGGTCCACCAGACCGCTTACCGAGCTGTTGCCCAGATAGAGCCGGTCCGCAAGCTCGGACACCGAAAGTTCCGGGCAGCGCTCCAGCTTTCGCAGCACCAATAGCTGGGTTGGGGTGATGTCGAGCTGCTCCGCATCTTTCCACAATAACTGTTGAACAGCATGATTGATGCGCCGGAAAGAGGATACGATTTCGTCAAGCTGTTCCCTTCTCTCCATCAATTGACCAGCCTCCATCTGTATTAAATCCATATATTTCGCATACGAAATATTTTACTAGCTAATAAATGTATCGTCAATGCATTGCTGAAAATTTCTGAAACTTACCTGTTTATTGTTCATTCTTGGCATTTGCGGCTTCAGCCCATGCCCCATACACGGCCGTAACAGCTTGTAAAAAAGCCCAAACCGATACTAACTGGTTGAGCTGATTTTAATGAACAGGTTGAGGAAGATAGCAGATTATTCCACCAATCGGGAACATTTTGTTCCCAGCAAAAATATGAGTTCCATATTCTTATGTAATTTTATATGCCAATGAGGAATGGGAGATCGAGCCGATTGCGGCGCTGATACATAGTTTCAAGAATTGGACAGTCGTTTGTTTAGCGAAAATCCGATGGGTACAATAGAATTTACAAGCCGGCTGGGACAAGGCCCCCTATCGTTCGAGCCAGGATCAAACTGGCAATATGGAACGTCGGCAGATGTACTCGGCGCAATTGTAGAATCAGTCAGCGGCATGCGATACGGGCAATTTTTGAACAAGGAATTATTTGAGCCTTTGGAGATGCATGATACCGGTTTTTGGCTGCCTGAGGAAAAAAGAGCGCATCTGGCGAAAACCTGCCAGGATGACGGTAATGGCGGCTTGAAGCTGTACACGGGAAATCATCTTGGCGTTAATCATCAGATGGATCGGGACCCCGCGTTCGAATCGGGGGGCGCAGGCCTTGCATCCACTATTGATGATGCCGCCAAATTTACAACGATGCTGCTGAATCAAGGCGCCTTGAAAGGTCATCGACTGCTGAAACCTAGAACGGTTCAAGCAAAAAGGCTTTGAAGCATGGCATAGCTTGTGTGGCCACGGCTACGGGAACCAAATGCGTATCATGACCGATCCCGGGAAAGCCTGATTCATTGGAAGCAAAGGCGAATACGGCTGGGATGGCTGGTTAGGGGCTTCTAACAGTCCCCAGGACGGTCTGACCTTATTATTTATGGTTCAAAAGAAAGATGCCGGTACAATGGCGATTACGCGCAAGTTACGCAATATCGTGTTTAGCAATCTATAACTAGGAGAAAAAAACAATACCACGCATGATACCTGCATGCGTGGTATTGGTGTGCGGCAGCCTCTGCATCTTGAGCGAGGGTCGCCTCTTCGAAAGGGCCGGTTTGATAATGTTTTTCAGGTTATTCTTAATTCATCCTGAAGGCCGATACCGCAGGTTTGGCCGTATCAACCGCGCTCTCTTTCTTGCCGGTCAGCCCGCCAGACTCGCCCGCTCCGCGTCCCCCTTGAGGACCGGAGGAAGGCGGCTGGTGTTCCTGAACGGCGCCCAGATCTCTGGCAATCGACATCATGAGCTTGATCCGGTTCGTCTGGTTCACCACGCTGACCCCCGCGTCGTAGTCGATGGCCGCAATGTTGGCTGCCGGGTACAGCTCCTTGAGCCCCTTGATCGTCCCGCGCCCGGTGATATGGTTCGGCAGACAGGCGAAGGGCTGGATGCACACGATATTTGGCGTTCCATGATCTAGCAGATCCATCATTTCGGCGGTCAGGAACCAGCCTTCGCCCATCTGATTGCCTACCGACACAAGCCGCTCGGCCTTCTCGGCCAGGCGGTAGATGTTCTTGTCCCTGTGGGCGAGGCCCAATGTCTCCAGCGCAGCCGTCACCGGCTTGCGGTACAACTCCAGATAGGAGATGAGCATCGGATTGATGACGCCGAGCTTGCGGCTCTTGCCGAACTGCTCGGCCCGGTAGATCGGATTGTAGATGCAGTAGAAGATAAAATCCATAAAATCGGGCATTACCGCTTCTCCGCCCTCAGACTCGATCAGCTCGATAATCCTGTTGTTGGCATCCGGGTGGAATTTGATCAGAATTTCACCGACAATTCCTACACGCGGTTTCACCGCTCCCGTGACGGGAAGCTGCCCGAACTCTGCGGCGATCTCGCGGCAGAGCCGCTTGTATTCGCGGACGGAGAAGGACGACAGACTGTCCTTGCACCGCTCCATCCCCCACCGGAACAGCGCCTCGGCGCTTCCCGGAACGCTCTCGTAAGGCCGGTAATGGTTCACAAGACGCATTAACAGATCGCCGTAGCAGGCAGCGGCGAACATCCGGTTGATCATTTTGAAGCCGAGTTTGAAGCCCGGCTGGCTCTCCAGCCCGGAGGCGTTCAGCGACAGCACGGGAATCTGGCCGAGACCCGCATCCTTCAGCGCCTTGCGGAGCAGGGAAATATAATTGGTCGCCCGGCATCCTCCACCGGTCTGCGACATGACGACAGCCGTCCGGTCCGGATCGTAGTCGCCGCTCTGCAGCGCCGACAGAACCTGGCCGATCGTTACGATCGCCGGATAGCAGGCGTCGTTGTTGACATATTTCAGCCCTTCCTCCGTCGTCTCGGGACCGGATTTCTCCAGCACCTTGAACCGGTAACCGAAATCCTGGAACACCCGTTCCAGCAGCTCGAAGTGGATGGGGGACATCTGCGGAGCCAGAATCGTGTAGGCCGATTTCATGTCCTTCGTGAACGTCGTCCGCTTCTCCTCCGCTCTCGCCGGAGGTGGTGGCGTCATTTCCCGTTTATCCCGCTCCCGCATAGCCGCGAGCAGTGACCGGAGGCGGATTCGGGCCGCTCCCAGATTGCTGATTTCGTCAATCTTGATCATGGTATAGACTTTGCCCGACCGCTCCAGGATGTCCTGAACCGCGTCGCCGGTAATGGCATCGATACCGCAGCCGAAGGAGGTGAGCTGAACCAGCTCCAGATCAGGCCGCTCCGTAGCGAGCCGTGCCGCCCGGTAAATGCGGGCATGGTAGGTCCACTGGTTGACGATATTAATATCACTCTCGCCCTTGGCCAGGTGGCAGACCGAATCCTCGGTCAATACGGCAAGCCCCATGCCGGTGATCAGCTCGGCGATGCCGTGATTGATCTCGGGATCGGCATGATACGGGTGACCGCACAGCAGGATGCCCTTCCCGCCGGTCTCTCTGAGCAGCGAGAGCGCCTCCTCTCCCTTGCGCCGCAGGTCGTTCTTGGCCGCCTCGGCTTCCGCAAGCCCGGCTTTCACGGCGGAGGCAATTTCCTCCCTTGGAATTTCCGGAAATGCCCGGGCCAGCCCTTTGGTCAGCGCCGACACGTCGTCAAAGTTCAGGAACGGGCTGACCAGCGGAATGTCCTTCTCCTTCAGACCGTCCATATTGTTGCGGATGACCTCCGGATACGAAGCGACGACCGGACAATTGAAATGATTGTCCGCCGTCTCATCCTCCTTCTTCTCATAGACGACGGCGGGATAGAAAATGAAATCCACGCCCATTCCCAGAAGGCTTTGAACATGCCCGTGCACCATTTTGGCCGGATAGCAGACCGCTTCGGACGGAATCGTGTCCATTCCGCTCTCGAACAGCTTCTTGTCGGACTTCGGCGACAGCACAACCTTGTAGCGAAGCGCCGTAAAGAACGCATGCCAGAACGGATAATTCTCGAACAGGTTCATCGCCCGCGGAATGCCGACGGAGCCGCGCACAGCCTCGGCTTCCTCCAGAGGCTGGTAGTCAAAGAACCGGTTGTATTTGTATTCCATGAGGTTTGGCAGCGTGTTCTTCTCCCGCTTGCCTCCGGCGCCGCGCTCGCAGCGGTTGCCGGTCACATGGAAGCTGCGGTCAGGGAAGCGGCTGATCGTCAGCGGGCAGTTATTCCCGCATCGGCCGCACCGGCCCTGCGTCACCTCGAAGGTGAAGCTCTCCAGTTCATCTGGGCCGAGCAAGCGGCTTGCTCCGCTCTCAGGAGCATGCTCGCGGGCCAACAGGGCGCAGCCGTACGCTCCCATAACGCCGGCGATGTCCGGACGGATGACGGTTCTGCCCGTGAGCTGCTCAAAGGCGCGGAGCACAGCTTCGTTATAGAAGGTGCCGCCCTGAACGATGATATGCTTGCCCAGCTCATCGAATCTGCGGATTTTGATAACCTTCTGAAGGGCGTTCTTGATAACGGAATAGGCGAGTCCCGCCGACAGTTCGGCCAGGGAGGCGCCTTCCTTCTGCGCCTGCTTGACCTTGGAATTCATGAAGACGGTGCAGCGGGAACCCAGGTTCACGGGCTTCTCCGCCTGCAGCGCCGCCTGCGCGAACTCGGCTACACCAAGGCCGAGCGCCGAGGCGAAGCTCTCCAGGAACGAGCCGCAGCCCGCCGAGCAGGCTTCATTCAGCATGAGGCTGTCGATGACGCCTCCGCGAATTTTGATGCATTTCATATCCTGCCCGCCGATATCCAGGATGAAATCGACCTCGGGCATGAATTTGGCGGCCGCCTTGTAATGGGCGACCGTCTCCACCTCGCCGCCGTCGGTTCGAAGCGCCGCCTTGATCAGCCCCTCGCCGTATCCGGTCGCGTAAGCGCCGGCAATGCTGCAGCCCTCCGGCAGCAGCCGGTAAATGTCCTTAAGCGCATCGCTTACCGATTTCAGCGGATTTCCCTGATTGCTTCCGTAGTAGGTATGCAGAATTTCATCCTGCTCTCCGGTCAGCACCAGCTTGGTCGTCGTTGACCCGGCGTCGATGCCGAGATAGCAGCGGCCCCGGTAGGAGGACAATTCTCCGCGCTTGGCAGCGGCCTTCCCATGCCGTGCCCGAAACTCTTCAAGATCTCCCGCGCTCTCGAACAGACGAGGCAGATCGCCGCCTTCCGAGCGTTCCGACGTGAAGTCAACGGCCGCAATCCGCTCCCGCCATTCTGCCAGCGGCAAAACGGCATCGTCTCCGGCAGACAGCGCAGAGCCGATCGCGACAAAATACTGCGACCGTTCCGGGAACAGAATATCCTCTTCGGCCAGCTCCAGCGTTTCCGCGAATCTCGCGCGAAGCTGGGAGAGGTAGGTCAGCGGGCCGCCGAGAAAAGCAACCTTGCCGCGAATTTTGCGGCCGCAGGCCAGTCCCGCAATCGTCTGGTTCACGATGCTCTGGAAGATCGAGGCCGCTACGTCCTCGCGGCGGGCCCCTTCGTTCAGCAGCGGCTGAACGTCGCTCTTGGCGAATACCCCGCAGCGGGAAGCGATCGGATAGATCCGCGTGTGAGACTTCGCCAGCTCGTCAAGACCGGAAGGATCGGTCTGAAGCAGCGCCGCCATCTGGTCGATGAACGCACCCGTCCCTCCCGCGCAGGCGTTGTTCATCCGCTGCTCCACGCCGCCGGTCAAATAAATGATCTTGGCGTCCTCTCCTCCGAGCTCAATCGCCGTATCGCAGGAGGGCAGCAGCTCGCCGATCGCCTTCGTGCAGGCGACAACCTCTTGAACAAAGGGAACATCCGCCAGCCTCGACAGGGACAGTCCTGATGATCCGCTTACCGAAAGCGCAGCCCTCTCTCCGGGGAACAAGCCTATGACCTGCCCCAGCAGAGACAGGACTGCATTTTTAATATCACTGTAATGTCTTACATAATGTTCGTGGACGATCTTTGACCCTTCCATCACAACCAGTTTCGCCGTGGTGGATCCAACGTCCAGTCCGATGCTAAGCACCATCACGCCATCACCATGCCTTATGGTAAATTCACCTATATAGGAAATTTATCACATAAGGGGCCTGTACAAGCTGTTAAAAATGTAACAGTTAAAAATGCAACTTTTTGCTAACACGGCTTGACAGGCTACTCCCGGCTGAGACTTTCCGTTACAGCCTCGGCATGACCCTTCACCCGGACCTTTGTCCACATATCCTGAATCTTCCCCTGTTCATCAATCAAAAAGGTTGAGCGGACAACCCCCATGAACTCCTTGCCGTACAGCTTCTTCAGCTGCCAGACGCCGTAAAGTCCGCTTACGCTGTGGTCCTCGTCGGACAGCAGCAGAAAGGGCAGGCCATTCTTGGCGATGAACTTCGCATGCGAGGCCAGGCTGTCCGGGCTTACCCCGAGAACGACAGCTCCGGCCGACGAAATCCGGTCGCTTGCGTCGCGGAACTCACAGGCTTCCTGTGTGCAGCCCGGGGTCATATTTTTCGGATAAAAATAAAGAACGACCTTGCGTCCTCTGTACTGGCTTAAGGAAACCGTGCTTCCGTCCGAAGCGGGCAGCGTAAAATCCGGCGCCTCCTGGCCGATCGACAACTCTTCCATAGGATATGTATTCCTTTCGTGTGCAGAATGACCCATCCGGCGCTTTCGCCCGGTGAGCGGTTAAATTGATTGTAGCTGTAAAAGAAATTATAATGTAGGGAATGTGAATGCGAAAGGAAGAGTCCCACATGCCGCCACGCTCGAAACGACATGCGAAGAAGAAAAAGTCCGGGAAGAGACCCCTGCTCTGGAGCCTGTTCATCGTGCTGCTGCTCCTGGCCGGAGGCGCGGCTTACTATTTCAGCTCGATCTATAACAGTCTGGACAGCCTGCACAAGACAGGATCGGCTTCCCCCTTCCAAAATATTGAAACCGTGGATGTCAATACACCCGATCCCCCGAAATGGGAAGGAACGGAGCCCGTTAACATTCTCCTGATGGGTGTGGACGCGCGCGGCGTGAAGAAAGGGGAAATCCCTCGGTCCGACACGATGATGGTCGCCTCGCTCGACCCGGTATCGAAGAAGGCCCATGTCTTCTCTATTCTTCGGGATACATACGTCTCGATCCCCGATCACGGGCGGGACCGTATCAACACCGCTATCATATACGGCCCGAACACGGCAATGAAGACCGTAAGCGATCTTCTTGGCATCCCGATTCAATATTATGTGTATACCGACTTCCAGGGATTTATCAAGCTGATCGACGCGGTCGGCGGCATCGACTATAAGGTCGAGAAGGACATGGTGTACAAGACCAAGGCCGACGGTCCGGAATACGATATCGACCTCAAGGCCGGATATCAGCATCTGGACGGCAACAAGGCCCTGCAGTATGTCCGCTTCCGGCATGACGCCACCTCGGACTATACGCGCACACAGCGCCAGCGCGCATTCATGAGCGCCGTGGCCGACAAGCTCAAGAGCACCACATCGCTCGTCAAGCTTCCGACGATCCTGAATGAGGTCACCCCGTACATCGACACCAACCTTTCGGTGACCGATATGTGGAAGCTGGCAAGCGTCGGCTATGACAGCAGCGTGGCGGGCAGCGAGCAGATCCCGCCGATGAAGCTGTTGAAGGAAGAGACGGTCAAAGGCTCTTCCGTGCTCGGTGTCAGCGATCTTGATGCACTGAAGCAGTTCGTTCAGGAGACGATGGCCAATACGGTACCGCTGGCTTCTCCGCCCGTCTCCGGTTCTCCACTGCCCTCCGCTTCCGCCTCGAAGTAGCGGAAGCCCTGGCGGGCGGGACTCTTTGCTCTAAAGGCATCACCGGAAACCGAAAGCATCAATCAGGCGCATAGCCCCGGCAAGCGGGCGGAGTACGGCGGGACGACCGCCGGCCGCCCGCTTCCTCATGCGCCGACAATCGAAAGGATGACCCAAATGCTAAACCACTCCAAATCCGAACAACTGTACCAGGAAGCGCTCCAGCACATAGTTGGCGGCGTCAACAGCCCCTCCCGCTCCTACAAAGCGGTAGGCGGCGGCGCTCCCGTCTTCATGGAACGCGCCTCGGGCGCTTATTTCTGGGATGCGGACGGCAACCGCTACATCGATTATCTCGCGGCGTTCGGCCCCGTCATTACCGGCTTCGCCCACCCGCATATCACGGCCGCCATCACCAAAGCCGCCCAGAACGGTGTGCTCTATGGTACACCGACAGAGCTTGAGATCACGCTTGCCAAGATGATCAAAGAAGCGATCCCGTCGCTGGACAAGGTCCGGTTCGTCAACTCCGGCACCGAGGCCGTCATGTCCACAATCCGCGTGGCCCGGGCCTACACCGGACGGAGCAAAATATTGAAATTCGCCGGCTGCTACCACGGCCACTCCGACCTCGTGCTCGTCGCCGCTGGCTCCGGCCCATCGACGCTCGGCATCCCGGACAGCGCCGGCATCCCGGTCAGCATCGCCCACGAAGTCATCACCGTTCCCTTCAACAGCCTGGACGGGCTGCGCGAGGCGCTCGACAAGTGGGGCGACGACATCGCAGCCGTCATGGTCGAGCCAATCGTCGGCAACTTCGGCATGGTTATGCCGAAGCCGGGCTTCCTGGAGGGCATGTGCAAGCTGGCGCATGACAACGGCTCCCTGGTTATTTATGACGAAGTCATTACGAACTTCCGCTTCCACTACGGCGGCGCGCAGAACTACGCGGGCCTTGCAAATCATGACGAGATCATCCCGGATCTGACGGCGATGGGTAAAATCTTCGGCGGCGGCCTCCCCATCGGAGCTTACGGCGGCCGCAAGGAGATCATGGACCAGGTTGCGCCTCTTGGACCGGCCTACCAAGCCGGAACGATGGCCGGCAACCCGGCATCCATCTCGGCTGGCATCGCCTGCCTGGAGGTTCTCCAGGGAGAGGGCGTATACGAAGAGATGGAGCGGCTCGCGATCCGGCTGACGGACGGCCTGGGTGAATCGGCCGCGCGGCATGGCATCCCGCTGACGATCAACCGCATCCGCGGCTCCTTCTCCACCCATTTCTGCGATCACCCGGTCACGAATTATGACGAGGCGCAGGATACGGACGGAGAGGCATTCGGCCGCTTCTTCCGCCACATGCTGGAGCGCGGCGTCAATCTGGCCCCTTCGAAATACGAGGCCTGGTTCCTGACCACCGCTCACACCGACGAAGATATCGACGCCACCCTGGAGGCGGCCGAGGCTTCCTTCCGCGCCATGAAGGAAGAACGCTAAAGCTTCCCGCTCACGGGAAGCCGCTTCACGGCAGACGCCGGCTGTGCAGAGACATTCGGAATGTCCTGCGAGGCCGGCGTTCTTTTTATGCCATGAGGATAAGATTAAACATCGCGCAAAAACGGCCGCCGTTCCCTCAGGATGCGGCAGCCGCCTTAGTTGTAATTTACACGTGTTTGCTGAAAATTATTCTTTGTTTTGCAAATCCCCTGCTACTCTTCTCTGGAGCTGTACAGACTGCGAATCGGCACATTCGGCGGAAGCTTGAAGGGGTTCTCCTGATTGATCCGGTCATAGAACATGACGCCGTCAAGGTGATCCATTTCATGCTGAATAACGATCGAGGTGTAGCCCTTGAATTTCAACAGTACCGCCTGCTC
The DNA here is from genome assembly GCF_000758685.1 of Paenibacillus stellifer. Classification (NCBI taxonomy): domain Bacteria; kingdom Bacillati; phylum Bacillota; class Bacilli; order Caryophanales; family Paenibacillaceae; genus Paenibacillus; species Paenibacillus stellifer. The sequence goes on along the minus strand of NZ_CP009286.1, from coordinate 690,984 downwards.
CTTGCACAGATCATAGGCTTTTATCTTCACTGACTCATAACGCGGCACGAAGCCCTGAATCGGGCGGTCGACCGACAGGCAGCCTTCGCTCTCCGGCAAATAGATCATGGAGACTGAATGGCTGACGATTTTGGGATTGACCAGGGCATACTCATGCAGACGTCCCTGCTCGTCGGAGGTGTACATCACGAACATCCGCTTGTTCAGCCCGACCTGGTTGGCCGACAGGCCGACGCCCGACCGGAGCTTATACTTCTCGGCCAGCTCCTCGTCCTGGCTGTTCTTCAGGAATTGCAGCATGCAGTGCAGCGAATCGCGGTCCTCCTGCGACAACGGCATCGGTACCGGCTTCGTGACCTCGCGCAGCGCCGGATGCCCCTCCCTTACGATATCATCCATGGTCAATACATAATCCCGTTTAAAATATGCCTGAGACAACGTTCTTCTCCACCTTTACTTCAATTGTTATTACAGGCGCGCCTGTTCTAGGATTACTATATTTAAGGATTTATAAAAGCGGTACGCAGCTGCGCGCTGTACTGAACATCAAATCCGAGTCCGGAGGCAAGAGCCGCCAGCGGCAGGTAGGTTTTGACTTCCTTGCCGCTCTTCTGCAAGAACGCCGGGCCTACGACCTGAACCTTCTGGCCGTTCACCGTCATCGTCTTGGAGCCGATCGTAATGACGGCGGTGCGTCCGCTGTATACAATGGTCGCGCTGGACGTTTTATTGTCCCAGGTGCCTGACGCTCCCATTGCTTTCACAATATCGGCCAGCGGCAGAAAGTTCTGTCCGCCCTTGTTGATCGGCTTGTTCGGCGTGTTCAGTTCGGTTCCGTTCACTACAATCGTCATCGGACGCGGGGAGGCCGTCGCCGTCAGGAACGTGCTGGGCACCCGGTAGTCGCCCCAGAGCATTTCGGTGAAGACCTTCGCGATCGTCTCATATCCGAGCTGCGTCGGGTGAAAATCGGTATGCGAGATAATATGCGTCAGCGAGCTCTCCTGCCCGGCGAACCGGGCGGCCACATGCGCCACCAGCACAGGGGCGTCGGTGCGTGTAACTTGCTGAACCAGTGCGTCGGTCGTCTGGGTGAAGCTTGCCGCTGCGCTCATCAGCTTGCTGTAACTGGACCCGGCATAGAGACTTGGCACAGGCTGATACTGGTCTGCCAGTATAATCGTAGCGGTCGGATTGATCGCCCGGATATTCTCCAGGGCGGCGGTGACGTTCGTCGTGTAGGATGCCAGCATCTGCTGAACCCGTGCCTGCAATTCGGCGTCCGTCAGATTTTTGGCATCCAGCAGCAGGCTGCTGACATCATTGCCGCCGATCGTGATGGCGATCAGCTTCGCGCCGGCAAGATCGGCCTTCGTCTGAGCCGCCTTGGCCGCGAAATCATCCATCCGCGGATCGGAGATGCCCGGCTGTATCGTGCTTGCACTGATGGTTGTTCCGTCCTTGAGAGCGGCCGTATAGTTGCGGAGCCCGGCTGTGGTCAGCCCCAGAATGCCGTAGTTGCCAAGCGTGGCCCGCTGTCCGTGGAACCAGGCCTGCTCCAGCAGCCGTTCCGAATAGCCGTAAGCCTGCGAATTCAGCGTCATGCCAGGCTCGTAGCCGGCTGTAATCGAATCGCCGAGCGTAACGATACCCAGTGTCTCCGGCGCCGCAGACGCCGCTGTGACGGGCGAAGCGGCCGCGTAGGCCCCCTGGGCTCCGAAGCTCAGTATAAAGACAAGCAGCAGGCAGCCAGCCGCTCTCCATTTGCCATGCGTACGGATCATGATACCCCTCCACCTTTATTAAGATTCTTTCATTCTATCATTCGGTTTCCGATAAAGGTAGACTCGAAGAGACCATCTTGTTCCAGGGGCCTTCGCGGAGCCGTCTTCCGGTGGCGAAAATCGACAGCGTCTCATTCCGAGTGGTATAATTCGGGTACATGCATCCTTATACAGGCGGTGATCCCCATTTTATATGTATTGTCATTTATCCTGTCCTATGCCATTGTCTATCTGCTGATCCCTCCTCTCGGCAGGCTCGCGTTCCGGCTTGATTTCGTGGACAAGCCGCGCCGAGACGTCGAGCGCAAAATACATAGAGAACCCATTCCGCTGACTGCAAGCTATGCGATATTCGCCGGCTTCTTCATCGCCTACCTGGTGTTCACCCGTGATTTCTCCTGGAAGACGGGCGCGCTGTTCGGCGGCGGTATTCTGCTGCTTACAATCGGCACGATCGATGATTGGTACAAAACAAAGGGCCGGGATTTCCCCGCGCTTCCCAAGATGATCATCCAGATGTCCGCCGCTGTTCTGGTCTATGCTTCCGGCATCGCCTTTACAGGCTTCTACAATCCGTTCTCGGGCGTGTATATGGTGCTTCCGGAGTTCCTGCAATTCATCCTGACGATTCTGTGGATCTTCGGCGTTACAACGGTTATTAATTTCTCGGACGGACTGGACGGCCTCGCGGGAGGTCTGACCGCCATTTCGGCTGTAACGCTGTTCATCGTCGCTCTGGCGATGGGCCAGTCGGCCTCCGCCCTCATGGCGATCATCCTGATCGGCGTAACGCTGGCTTATCTGCATTACAACAAGCCACCGGCCAAAGTCTTTATGGGAGATGCCGGCGCCACCTTCCTCGGCTTTATTCTGGCGGTCATCGCCCTGGACGGCGCCTTCAAGCAGGCAACGGTACTGTCGCTGTTCATTCCGATTCTGGCGCTGGGCGTTCCTATTTTTGACAACATATTTGTGGTCGTCAAACGTTTTGTGCAGGGTAAGGCCATCTACCAGGCCGATGCCAGCCAGGCACACTACCGGCTGCTCAAAGCCGGGCTAAGCCATAAGCAAGCTCTGCTCGTGCTGTGTCTCGTCAGCGTCTGCCTCAGTCTGTCCTCCATCATTTTGCTGCTAATCCAGAGCTGATGTCCGTCCGGATATAAACATGCCCCGCAGGCCAGCCGGCAAAGACCGGTTGAGCTGCGGGGCTGTCTCAACTATCAAGCGATTACTTTTTTTTAATCCAATTAAAAACGGGGCTGTCCCGGGGTCACTTAGTGTGACCTATGGGACAACCCCTCTTTTGTGACTGAGCGCTGCGGAAATCCATCCTCTTCCCTCTCCGGCCCGATTCCGTCCGCGTCCTTAGGCAGCGACAGCGGCCTTCTTGCATGGGAGAATATTGGATTTCTCAGCAGCCTTCAATGAGATTCAGCTCTCTTCCTTCCGCTTCTTCGTCCGCTCCAGATACTTGTCGTAACGGTCGTCCAGCTCTTGACCGATCATCCGGTACCGGTGCGTCTCCTCCACGATCGGGTCCAGCGAAGTCTGGATGCGAATCTCATACTGCGGTGAAATTTGGCGAAGCTTCCGTTCCTCCCGCTCGCTCCGTTCAAGCTCTCCTTCAGTCAGCATTTCACTCAACCGCCGTTCCAGCTCTTCCTTTTTCTCGTCCATCCGAAGATTTGCCTCCTTCACGATAGGTTAGAATCCGGTCGCTTGCCCTTCCTTCAGTGAAGACAGGATGTCATCATGGATAAGTCCGTTGCTGGCTACGATGTTGCGGGTCGCAATGCTGTACGGACGGCCCAGCGTATCCGTCACCTTGCCGCCCGACTCCGTGATAAGAAGGACGCCTGCCGCGGAATCCCAAGGGCTAAGTCCGACCTCATAGTACCCGCTGACCCGGCCCGCCGCCACATAGGCGAGGTGCAGAGCCGCCGAACCTCCGGCGCGTATGCCGCGAACCTTCGGCAGAATGGACTGCAAACCGGCCAGGTTAACCGGCTGCGCGAAGCTGCGGTCCGGCGGGAAGCCGACCGCCATCAAGCTCTCCTCGAGCGAGCTTTCTTTGGAGACCGACGTCTTGACGCCATGCACATACGCGCCTTTTCCCTTCTCAGCCACGAACATCTCGTCCCGCACCGGATCGTAGATTACGCCGACCGTCAGCTCCCCGCGTACGGCAAGAGCGATCGATACGGCATAGAAAGGAAAGCCGTGTACATAGTTGGTCGTTCCGTCAACAGGGTCGACGATCCATAGAAGCTCCTTGTCCTTGGCAAGCTCCAGCGCTGCGGCGACCCCGGCTGCACCGGGCTCTACCCCTTCCTCGCCGAGAATTTCATGGTCGGGATAATGCGTCTTCACCAGCCGGCGGATCATGATCTCAGCGCCCTTATCCACTTCCGTCACCAGGTCCTGAGCCGAGGATTTGGTCCCCAGCTCTTTAATCGTTCCCTGTCTGCTCTTGATATACTCGCCGGCTTTGGCCGCCGCGTTGACGGCCACCGCCGTGTAGCCTTTGCCCGTTACCACATAAGGCTCCCGTTCGTTGCCGCTGTTAGGAGTTAAAGAACTCATCTTCACACACCGCTTTCTTAAACTTGTTAGCCGGTGTTCAGGCCCCCTCCAAGCAAGTCGAAAGGGAACTTTGCCCGGCACGCAGGCTAGCCGCCGATGATATGATAACCGCCGTCCACGTAAATGACTTCTCCGGTAATGCCCCGCGACAGATGACTCATGAGGAACATTGCTGTATCGCCGACTTCAGCCACGTCGGTTCCGCGGCGGAGCGGCGCCTTCTCCTCGACCACACGAAGGATCGAGTTGAAATCGCTGATGCCCTTGGCAGCCAGCGTGCGGATCGGCCCTGCCGAAACAGCGTTGACCCGGATATTGTCCGGTCCCAGATCGCTGGCCAGGTAGCGCACCGAAGCCTCAAGCGCCGCCTTGGCGACACCCATGACGTTATAATTGCGCATAACGCGCTCCGAGCCCATATAAGTCATGGTCAGAATCGAGCCGCCCTCCGTCATGAGGGGATGCAGACGCTGGGCAACCGCCACCAGCGAGTAGGCGCTGATGTCATGAGCCAGCGCAAAGCCCGAGCGGGACGTGTCGGCAAAGCGGCCTTCCAGATCCTCGCCCTTGGCGAAGGCGATGCTGTGCACGATGCCATGCAGGACGCCGAATTCTTCTTTCAGCTGCTCCGCCAGCTTGTCGATGTCTTCATCCACCGTTACGTTGCACGGCAGGATCAGAGAACCAGGAAGAGTCTCAGCCAGCTTGCGCACCCGTCCTTCCACACGTTCGCTTTCATATGTAAAGGCAAGGCGGGCTCCCTGTTCGGACAGGCTCTTGGCAATCGCCCAAGCGATGCTCCGGTCGTTGGCCACTCCCATGACGACGATGTTTTTTCCGTTTAGCAGTTCTCCCATATTTTCATACTCCTTTGGATGTTGTCCGTATTCGGGGTATCCCGGATTCATTCAGGTTCAAATTGGTTTTAATTCGGTTTAGTTCAAAGTAACTTATTTAACAGCGACAATCAAGAGGACAGCTTGCCCGTATTTTACGAGCGGGGCAATTATTGGGCCGCTTCAGGCAAGGCGCCGGAAGAAGACGGGCTTGTCCAATCTCCCGCCGGCGCGGACGGGCCTAAGATGTGATCTCTACCGTTGCCCCGTCCAGTATGGCAATGCCGCTTCCCGGCTCCGCCATCTCCTTCAGCGCCTCCATCAGACTGAATAAGGCTCCGTCCTTCGCCTTGGCTTCGATCATAACATCGACCGCCTCCGTATCCGCTGCAATTCTCCGTAGAAACGCCAGCAGCGGAGCCGGGTCCACGAGGTCGGCATGGCTGCGGGGGTCATTCACGCTCTTCGGGCTTGAGACGTGAATCTTGGGAGGAAGCGGATGCCCCTCCGGAACGTCCGTCCGGGCGAGCGGCGTCCGCCAAGTCTCCTGAATGTCCCGCCACAGTTCCCAGGGCGCTTCGCCTGCATTATTCACCCATTGATGGTGAATATCCAGCACCATCGGCAGCTCAAGCGCCTTGCATGCCTCCAGCGTCTCCACCGCATTAAATGTCTTGTCGTCATTCTCCAGCGTAATCCGGGTCTGGATGTCCGGCGGAAGCTCACGGAAATTCCGGATGAACCTGGCGGCGGCCAAGGGCTTGTCCCCATAGGCGCCGCCGATATGGATATTGTTCTTCGCCGTGGCGTTCAGCCCCATGGCATGCAGCATGTCGGTATGATGCCTCAGGTCCCGGACCGAGCTCTTAAGCACCTCGGGCCGGGGTGTGCTCAGCACGGTGAAATGGTCGGGATGGAAAGACACCCGCATGCCGTGATCCGTGATGTAGCGGCCCACCTCCAAGAAGTCGTCTGCCAGCGACTCCAGGGGATGCCAGTCCTGCAGCTCCGGATGGGTGGCGAGCGGGACAAGCTTCGACGTCATCCGGTATACCTTGATGTCCGACGCACGGTTATGCTTCAGCAGCCTCAGCGTATTGTGCAGATTCTCCCGGGCGATGCTCTCCAGCCGGTTCAGCGCCGCTTCGCGGTCCACCAGCTTGCTAAAAGAAGCCATGGTCATCGTCCTGGACGGGGAGCAGTCCTTAAGCACGGTCGACATGGCGACATAGCCGAATCGGACGATCATTCGTGCTCCCCGAAGAACATTTCGTAGGCCAGCGCCGTCTGAACTCTGGACTCTTCTTCGTTAAGCTTGCGGACCAGTTCCATTTCAACCGCCGTCACCTCATGGCCCTGAAAGTTGATCTCGGCGATGGACGCCGAGATCTTCACAATGGCCACAGCCGTATTATCCGGCGTGTAGGCGATCACCTTCTGCCCGGTCGGATATACCCGGAAGCCCTGCTTCAGCATTTTGCAGCGTCCGTACTCCATCAGTTCGTACAGTTCCTGCTCATTCTTGAATTTACAGACTGAATTGAATTCCGTTTGAAATCCCATAGCTGATTCTCCTTTTCGGGGCGTTATGCCTGCACCTTCAATTATTGCTCCTTGTCGTAATGCAGGCTCTGCTTGATTTGGTAGCGTTCAAGCGCTAGCTCAATCATACGGTCCAGCAGGGTGCGATAAGAGACGCCTGTCTCGCGCCACAGCAGCGGATACATGCTGAAAGGCGTGAAGCCCGGCATCGTATTGACTTCATTGATCAGAAGCCGACCGTCGGATTTGCGGAGGAAAAAATCGGCGCGCGTTATGCCGCTGCCTTCAATGGCGCGGAAGGCTGCAACCGCCAGCTCGCGCAGATGATCCGCAGTCTCGGGATCGACGGGAGCCGGGATCAGCATCTGCGACTTGCCGTCGAGATACTTGGCCGCGTAATCATAGTATTCGCCGGAAGACACGATTTCACCGGGAACGGAGGCCTCAGGTTCGTCATTTCCCAGTACGCTGACCTCCAGCTCGCGGGCGTCGACGAATTCCTCGACAATCACCTTGGTATCGTAGCGGAAGGCGGTCTCTACAGCCTTAATGAAACTTTCCTTGTCCGACGCTTTGGAGATGCCGACGCTGGAGCCCAGATTCGCGGGCTTGATGAACACTGGATAGCCAAGCTGGTCCTCGACGTCCACGATCAGGTCGTGGCTCTTTCTTTTCCACGCATCCGCGCTGAAGTAGCAGTATTTGCACTGGTCAAGACCGGCATCCGAGAACAGCTTCTTCATGACCACTTTATCCATTCCGGCCGCGGAGGCCAGCACTCCGGCGCCAATATACGGGATATTCGCCATCTCGAACAGCCCCTGGATTGTGCCGTCCTCGCCGTTCGTTCCGTGGAGCAGCGGGAACATGACGTCGATCTCCCGTTCTCCTCCTTCAAGACCGCTGAATACGGCATTAAGCGCCTTGCCGGTATCGACCGGAATCTCCTCCAGCTTCAGCTGCTCCAGCTTGGGCATCGGGGCCTCAAGCTTCCCGCCGATCTTCCACAGTCCCTGCTTGCTGATATAAAAAGGGATGATCTCGTATTTATCGTAATCAAAGGCGTTCATAACGGCGAAAGCGGTCTGCAGCGACACCTCGTGCTCTCCCGATTTTCCGCCGTATGCCAAACCCACCGTCAATTTTGCTTGTTCCATTCCTTAACCTCTTTCCGGATCATAAGTAATCATAAATGTGAAAAAAACGATACACCGTTCTGTCGGTCCAGGCATAGGAATCCTTGTAATCCCAATAACGGTGGCGGCTAGGCACCGTGTGTGCGTTGACCAGCGGCATGCCGCCGGCATCGAACGCCGTGACGATCGTGCTGTGCTGAAAGCGTCCGTTCCCGTCCCAGTCGTACTGAATGACGTCTCCGAGCATAAGCTGCTGCGGGCTTTCCACCGCTTCCGCGCGGAGCCCGGTGCGGCGCTCTCCGTCCAGATAGCGCCGCAGACTGTCCGACACGGCCCAGCTGAAGCTCCATTCTTCCCGTCCGCCGATATAGCCTTTATACCACCAGCCCGTTTCTCTTTTACCAGTATAGTTGATCGGTGCCCCCCCTGCAAAGATACATTGGGACACATAGTTCGTGCAATCCACCGCAAAAGTTTCGAATTCCGGATTGAATCCATCCCACCAGCGGTCGGCATACATCGCCGCGTCTTCCCTGCGATAGCGGATCTCCCGGGACGAGATTCCGGTCACCTTGCGGCTCAAGAGCGGACCCGGCAGAGAAGGCCGGTATTCATCCCGCCCGTAGTCAGGCATTCCTGCCGGCAGCCTTCCCTCAAATTGTCCCGGCGACCGGCGCTCGGGCAAATGCCTTTCAGCTTCATGAAGCTGCCAGTTGCCGTCACTGTCATAGGAGAATGCGAGCAGTTCCCGCTCGACCCTGTCCTCCCGGTGGACAATCCCTCCCTTTTCATAAAAAAACGCGCTGTGCAGCTCGGCCACGGCCGATATCTCGCCGGGGAAACGCGCTACAGCTGACAGCACCTTGACTCCCGTCTCGCAGCGGCGGGGCGTAATCTCCCGTTCGGCATACCAATCCGCCAGCCGCCGTCCCCTCTCCCGCTGCCCCGCTCCGGCGCCGGCGGCCGCCAAAGAACCGGTGTAAATCTCCGTTTCCGGAGCTACTTTGCTCTTGTTGCACTGATCGACGTACATATACAGTGTCCGCTTCCAGTTCTGCTCTATTGCCGTCATGCCCTTTCCTCCCCCCATATCCTTTCCGCGCATTGTTGCCTCACAGTTTGCCGCAGTCCGGCGTATTTACGGCCCGGTTCCGGCCCCGGATGCCACGGCAGAAGCCCGCCGATACATGTATATGAGGCGCTGGCAGGCGGCATGATCGGGCGACCCTTGGAACAATCATAATTGTGCTGAATTTTCCTATTAAAAGTGAGGGAAATAACTTTACTCCCCCTACTGTAACCGTTATACTTAGTTTTAGAGATGATTATGAAATATGGTTTCATTAGATGAAACAAGGAGGCACATACATGCCAAGCAAGGATTACTTTAATCTGGGCCGCACTTTCGAGTCGGGCGGCAAGACTTACCGCTACTTCGATCTTCAAGCATTGGAGCAGCAAGGACTCGGCAACATTTCCTCCCTCCCTTTCTCCATTAAAGTGCTGCTTGAGGCTGCTGTCCGCCAGTTTGACGGCAGAGCGATCACGGAAGAGCATGTGAAGCAGATTGCAGGCTGGGCGGGCGATATCGACCGCGGCAAGGAAATTCCCTTCATCCCGGCACGCATCGTGCTTCAGGACTTCACCGGCGTGCCGGTTGTCGTGGACCTGGCCGCTATGCGCGACACCGTGAAGAAAGCAGGCGGCGATCCCAAGAAGATCAATCCGCTCGTGCCGGTCGATCTCGTCATCGACCACTCCGTTATGGTTGATGCTTTCGGCACAAGCGACGCGCTGGAATACAATATGAACGTTGAATTCGAACGCAACGAAGAACGCTACCGCTTCCTCCGGTGGGCGCAGACGGCGTTCAACAACTTCCGCGCCGTTCCGCCGGCGACGGGGATCGTGCACCAGGTCAACCTGGAATACCTGGCTTCCGTTGCCGCGACCAAGACTGTTGACGGCGAGACTGTTGTCTATCCGGACTCGCTCGTTGGCACGGACTCCCACACGACGATGATCAACGGCCTTGGCGTTGTCGGCTGGGGCGTCGGCGGCATCGAGGCCGAAGCCGGCATGCTCGGACAGCCGCTCTACTTCGTAACGCCTGACGTTATCGGCTTCAAGCTGACAGGCAGCCTCATGGAAGGCGCGACGGCAACCGACCTTGCGCTGACTGTTACCCAGATGCTCCGCAAGAAGGGCGTTGTCGGCAAATTCGTCGAATTCTACGGCCCGGGACTTGCGAACATCAGCCTGGCCGACCGCGCGACGGTTGCCAACATGGCGCCGGAGTACGGCGCGACGATCGGCTTCTTCCCGGTCGACGACGAAACGCTGTTCTACCTGCGCAATACGGGACGTCCCGACGAGCTGGTAGAGCTTGTCGAGAACTATTACAAAGCGCAAGGATTGTTCCGCACCTCGGATACGCCGGACCCGGTGTTCACCGATACGATCGAGCTGGATCTGGCTTCGGTCGTGCCGTCCCTTGCCGGACCGAAGCGTCCGCAGGACCGGATCGAGCTCTCCCAGATGAAGGAGAACTTCGAAGGCATCATTCGCACACCTGTTGCCCAGGGCGGATACGGCCTCAGCGACGAGAAGATTGCCCAGAAGGTGCAGGTTGCCCACAAGAACGGAACAACCAGCGAGCTGACTACCGGCGCAGTCGTCATTGCGGCCATTACGAGCTGTACGAACACGTCCAATCCGAGCGTTATGCTAGGCGCAGGCCTGCTGGCGAAGAAGGCTGTGGAACGTGGCCTGACCAAGCCGGGCTATGTGAAGAGCTCGCTGACCCCGGGTTCGCTCGTCGTGACCGAATACCTGGTCAAGGCAGGGCTGCTGGAGCCGCTGGAAGAGCTCGGCTTCTACGTGGCCGGCTACGGCTGCGCCACCTGCATCGGCAACTCCGGCCCGCTGCCGGATGAGGTTGCCCAGGCGGTCGCCGAGAATGACATGACCGTCGCCGCAGTCATCTCCGGCAACCGGAACTTCGAGGGACGCGTGCATGCGCAGGTCAAGGCGAACTATCTCGCTTCTCCGCCGCTCGTTGTCGCTTATGCGCTCGCGGGCACGGTCAACATCGACCTGCAGAACGATCCGATCGGCTACGATCCGCAGGGAGAGCCGGTCTACCTGAAGGACATCTGGCCGACCAGCGCCGAGATTCGCGAAGCGATTCAAGGATCTGTCAGCCCGGAAATGTTCCGCCGCAAATACGAGAACGTCTTTACAGCCAACGAGCGCTGGAACTCCATCCCTGTGCCTGAAGGCGAGCTGTACGAGTGGGACGGAGAATCCACCTACATCCAGAATCCGCCGTTCTTCGAGAATTTGGCGGACGGCCTTGCCGATATCGCTGACATCAACCAGGCGCGCGTGCTTGCCCTGCTGGGCGATTCCGTCACGACCGACCATATTTCGCCTGCCGGCAACATTTCCACTTCGAGTCCTGCGGGGCTGTACCTCAGCGAGCATGGCGTTGCCCGCAAGGATTTCAACTCCTACGGCTCCCGCCGCGGCAACCATGAGGTCATGATGCGCGGAACGTTCGCGAACATCCGCATCCGCAACGCCGTCGCTCCGGGGACGGAAGGCGGAGTGACCACCTTCCTGCCGGGCGATGAAGTGCTGTCGATCTACGACGCCTCCATGCGCTACCAGGCGGCCGGCCAGAACCTGATCGTCATCGCCGGCAAGGAATACGGCACTGGCAGCTCGCGCGACTGGGCGGCCAAGGGCACTTTCCTGCTGGGCGCCAAGGCCGTCATTGCCGAGAGCTTCGAGCGGATTCACCGCAGCAACCTTGTCGGCATGGGCGTGCTGCCGCTTCAGTTCCAGGAAGGCTCCAGCTGGGGCAGCCTCGGGCTGACCGGCCGCGAAGTCTTCACGATCAGCGGCCTGAGCAACGATGTGCAGCCAGGCCAGGAGCTGACCGTCACCGCTACCCGCGAAGACGGCACCCAGTTCGACTTCCCGGTTACCGCGCGGCTCGACAGCATGGTCGATATCGACTACTACCGCAACGGCGGCATCCTGCAGACAGTGCTGCGCCAGATGCTGGCGGAAGCCTCTCCTGAGACTGCGCCGGCTGAGTAAGCGGCGGACGGTATAAGAATCAGCCAAGGATAAATGCCTAACGGCGTCCTTTTGACGCCGTGCATTTACCGAGAAATAGAAGACCTACTGTAAGCAACAACTTATAAACTCTTATATTTTCAATAAAAGCGGCAAGCGCGGCTCCCATGCGGGGCCGCGCTTTCTTTTGCCTATGACATATGACAACAATCCGATCCTACTTAACCGAAATCGCTACAATCGAAGGCTTGCCTGCAGCATACTCCACGAAAAAGGCGGTCTTCCGTTCCGGATCATACCCGGCAAAGCGGGCTGCGCCTTCTCCCGGCCAGCTTTGATTGCGGACAATGACGGCGCCGTCCTCCCCATACAGAGACCAGGAGCGCTGCATTAGATCGCCGACGAACAATCGGCCGTTAGCAAGAACCGTCTTCCACCCTCCGCCGTCGTCATTAGCCGCGAACACGCCCTCCAGAACGTTAGCCTTCGTTCCCCGGTCGATATCGATCAACTGATAATACGGCTGAATATCGCTTGGCTTGGGCCGGACCAGATTGGCCGGTACCGGGCTGTATACGGAATCATAGACGTTTGAGGTGTAGACCTCCGCCTTCGCCCCCTTCAGCGATACTTCGACATCGGTGATGAAATCGTCGAAGAGGGTTTCTTTTTTCGTATACAGATTGACCGTCTTGACCCAGTAATACTCGCTCATGATGCCCTGCGCCATGTACTTCACAGCCAGGTAAGGATATCCCTGAAAGTCCCAATCCAGCACACTGACATACTCGAACCGCTCGTCGCTCAGCTTGGCGTCATAGGTAACGCTCGGCTGCCTCCAGGGAGACTGGTACAGGCGAAAAATATTCCCGTTCTGCACCATAATGCGTTCCTTCGCCTTTCCGGCGGGAGCCGTCCATTTGACATGGTCGCCCTCTGCCAGCTTCAGCGGAATCCCGTTCCTGGAGAGCACCTGTCCCTGGTAAGACAGCACGGTCTTCGTTAGCTGATTGATATCTGATTTGTGCAGAAGAATGATCTTGTCCGGCTGCCGGAGCACCTTGACGTCCAGCACAGAGGCTGCGCTCACTGGAATCTTCGTGAACCGTCCGGTCTGCAGCTCGGCCAGCATTACCGTATCCGCCGCATGATCCACGAGAAGCGCGGCATTGCCGGAGACTATGTAAATATCCGTTGTACTGTAACCGGAGGCCTGTGAGGCCGCGCTGGCGGCGGGGCTGTCGCTCCAACATCCCGCGACCATAACAAAAACGAGCAACCATCGCAAGAGAACTTTCATATTGTGAACTTTCATATGACCTCTCCACTTCCTGTATTTGGTATAAATGTAGACGAAGGACAGATGGAAAGGTTGCGGAGCTAATTATGGAACCATAAACCCCATTTCAACCGCCGCTTCCCGCAATTCGGCGGCGTAGTCCGCCAGCGTCTCTATCGACAGCCGGCTGACAGGCCCGGACAGCGAGAGCGCGGCCGCCAGCTCGCCGCTGCGCCCGAAGACCGGCACGGCGACCGCGGCCGCGCCCGGCTCGCGCTCCTCGAAGCTCGTCGCGTACCCGGATCGGAGCACTTCTTTCAGTTGCTCCGCATAGCGCTGGCGGTCGACGGAAGACGGCCAGTCTTCCGACTCCAGCAGCTCTTGCTGCACCTCCGCTGGCGCATAGGCGGCCAGCACCTTGCTCGAGGCTCCCACCGTCAGCGGGAGCCTGGCGCCGATCTGGGCGACGCGCCGGATCGCCTGGTTGCTCTGCACGGCCTGGATGCGGACGCGCTCCAGCCCGTCCCTGAGGTACAGGCTGACCGTCTCGCCAAGCCGGTCCCGCAGGCGCTCCATAGCCGGGAGCAGCAGCGTGCCGGGATTCTCCGACACCGGCAGATGGGTCGACAGCTCCCAGACGCGGATGCCGAGCCGGTACTTCTCCGTTCCGGCGTCGCGGCTGAGGAAGCCCTTATCCTCCAGCGTCGTCAGCAGCCGGTGCACCGTGCTCTTGTGCAGCCCGATCGCTGACGAAATTTCCGTAAGACTGAGGTCGCTTCCCTGTGTGAAGCAGAGTAAAATATCAAGGGCGCGCTCCACAGCGCGCACCGTTAGTTTGCGATCGTCCTCCACGAGGTTTCTCCCCTTCATGTTTCATTATATGAAACACGGTTACATATTTTCGAGTCCCTTTTATCTTAGCAAATGTCCGCAAAATGTCCAGCCTAATCCACGCCTGCGGAGGCTCACGCTTTCGATTTTACAGTTCCATTACAAATGAAGGAGATTCATTGACTTTGTGTAAACGTCATCCTACGATTAGATTAGAAATGCAACTTTTAGGAGAGAGACTTATGGACCTCACACACCAACGCGCAGGCAGAACGGTCTCCCCGACCCCGCTGGGCCGCCGGACCGACCAGCCGCCACAGCTCTCGCTGCGGATTATCCGTTTCAAGCATATTATCGTAGCACTACTGTTATCCGTGTTCTTTTTCCTGGGCTTCTGTTTCGTTTCGCTGCACGGCTATATTACCTGGGTGCTGTCCAATCCGAGCGTCGCGCCGCTGTATTCCAATCCGAAGCTCGCCAAAGGCCTGGATTATGAGGATATCACGTTTCAATCCAGCGACGGCAGCCGGCGCATTCAGGGCTGGTATATTCCCGGCAACCACTCGACCAAGACGATTGTGTTCAGCCACGGCTACGGCGCCAACCGCGAAGAATCGTGGATTCCGATGTACGATCTTGCCCACTACGCGCACCGGCTGAATTTCAATGTGATCATGTTCGACTACGGGTTCGCCGCGCAGACGAATAAAGATGTCGCCACCGGCGGCAAAAAGGAATCCCGCGAGCTTCTCGGCGCTGTCGAGCTTGCGAAGCAGCGCGGAGCAACGGAGATCGTCGTCTGGGGCTTCTCGATGGGTGCGGGAACCGCCCTCCAGACGGGACTCTTAACCAAGGACGTCGACGCCATGATTCTGGACAGCACCTTCCTGCTGGAGCCCGATACGCTCTACCATAATATCCGGCAGAATATCGATCTCCCCCGGCATCCGTCCCTCGAGATCATGGAGCTGCTCTTCCCTGTTCTGAACGGTACGGCGCTGAATCAGATTCCGTATAATAAGGTGAAGGCTGAGGACTATCCCTTCCCGATTCTGTTCATTCACGGAACCGAGGATGACAAGGCCCCTTACGAAATTGCCGAGAAGCTGGCAGCGAACCAGACGAATCCGTACTCCGATTCCTGGATCGTCAAGGACTCTCACCATGAGCTGATCTTCCGGGAACACTCCCGTGAGTATCTCCGCCGGGTTTCGGCCTTCTTAAGCAATGTGCCGCTGGCCCAAGCCGCAAAGGCCGAGCAGCAGCAGAAATGACAATCCCCTCATAGTACAAACCCTCCTCTTCATACGCTGTAAGGAAAGCAATAAAAAGGGGAGGGCTGTACGTTATGGGGTATGAGTTTAGCTTGCCGCCTGCGGTGAGCGTGCTCGAGGATATTGCATTCTGGAAAAAACAAGAGCAATACAACACGGCGCTGATCAAGCTTGCCGTTCCCGGCCTGCAGGAGCCCTACGTGAAGCTCCTTGGCGACTGGGAGACCGTCTTCGGTGCTACGGAGGGCGCCGCCCGCCAACTGCTTGAATCTGGCGCTCCGGCCGCCGCTCCCGGGAGTCCCGAATACAGTGAAGCCGAGGCTCTTGCCCTGGCCGCCGCCGGGCAGTCGCGCGAGTGGATTCGGCAGCTGCACTCTCTTCGGGAAGCATTCGGCAGCTCTCGGGATGAGGCTGCGGAGATCTGCTTCACCCGTTCCGTCCGCGAGTCCGAATATTTGCTGTGCATTCTGAACGGCACAAGGCCCGCGGGCGCGTCTACCGGGCTGACCCGCAACGATTCGGGGAATGCATCTCCTGCCGGTGACGCTGCGGGCGACACATCTGCGGCGGAGTCTTCCGGCGCGAGAGACAAAACTTACGTGCCGATCGGGGAGCATAAGCTGCCGCCTCTGCCCTATCCCTACAATGCGCTGGAGCCTTACATTGACGAGAAGACGATGCGGATTCATCACGACAAGCATCACCAGAGCTATGTGGACGGTCTGAACAAGGCGGAGAAGAAGCTGGCCGAAGCCCGGAAGAGCGGGAACTTCGATCTCGTCAAGCATTGGGAGCGGGAGCTTGCTTTTAACGGTGCGGGGCATTATCTGCACACGATCTTCTGGGATGAAATGTCCCCTCAGGGCGGAGGGCGCCCGACAGGAGCCCTGCTTGCCGCGCTCGACCGGGATTTCGGGAGCTACGACGCCTTCAAGAAGCAGTTTAGCGCCGCTGCTGAGAAGGTTGAGGGCGGAGGATGGGCCATTCTCGTCTGGAGCCCGCGAAGCCGGAGACTGGAGATTCTCACTGCCGAGAAGCATCAGAATCTGTCGCAATGGGATGTCGTACCCCTGCTCGCGCTGGACGTATGGGAGCATGCCTACTATTTGAAGCACCAGAACAATCGCGCCGCCTACATCGAAGATTGGTGGAAGGTCGTCAATTGGCCGTATGTATCGGAGCGGTATAATGCCGCGAGCAAGCTCGCCTGGAAGCCTTATTAATTTAGCAGCCCAAGGATAAACGCCTGACGGCGTCCTTAGACGCCATGCGTTTACCGAGAAATAGAAGACCTATTGTAAGCAGCAACTTATTAAGTCTTATATTTGAAAAAAGGACCCGCAAGACCGCTTTAACAAGCGGCCTGACAGGTCCCTTTTTTCTGTATCCAATGGATCGCCGTTTCGGACATACCGTGCTGCAAGCTTGGCGTCCTCCTCCGGTTATTCCTTGATTAACGACAGGAATTCGGCGCGGGCTGCCGGGTCTTCGCGGAAGCATCCGCGTACACCCGTCGTAACCGTCTTGCTCCCCGGCTTCTTGACGCCGCGGGCGCACATGCACAAATGCTCTCCCTCGACCACTACCATAACGCCGTGCGGATGAAGCACTTCCTCCATAATGTCGGCGATCTGCGTAGTGATCCGCTCCTGAACCTGCAGGCGGCGGGAAACGGCCTCCACCAGCCGGGCAAGCTTGCTCAGTCCCGCAATGCGCCCGCTCGGCACATATCCGATATGCACCTTGCCAAAGAAGGGCGCCATATGATGCTCGCACTGGCTGTAATAGACAATATCTTTGACGATGACAAGCTCCTCATGCGATTCGTCAAAGGTTACGCCGAGCGCATCTCTGGGATCGATGGAGTAGCCTCCAAATATCTCCTCATACATCCGTGTTACCCGTGCGGGGGTTTCGAGCAGTCCTTCCCGTTCCGTGTCTTCCCCGATCAGCTCCAATATCTTCTGGACATGGTACTCGATCTTCTCACGGTTTGCCGTTACACTGCCGTTCACATAATCCTTGACGCCGCCCATGCTATTACTTCCTTTCTTCCTTCCGCCGGGACAACTGAACCGAAAGCGGATTGCTAGCTCTTTCTTTTCGAGCCTTTACCGCCTGCGGCAGGACCACGGCCGCTAAAGTTCTGATTCTTCATCATTTGCTGCGCACGCTGCATCTGTTTCCCGTTCAAGTTATATCCCATCTGCTTGGCAACCTTCTGCAGCATCTCCGGATCGTTCTGCATGCGCGTCATTTGCTTCCGTAAATAAAATACACCGATGAAGAAGCCGCCGATCAGGCCGACAACCAGTGTAATAATAGGAAGTGCGATATTCATTCAGAGCCCACCTCTAAAGTTGTATTCTAGCATGCATGTTTGGGTACGCACGCGAATCTATCATAGCATTTCAAGAACTGGACAGCAATTGGAAATTCCACACTTATCCTTATTCACCATCGGACTGGTTTTTTCCTTCTCCCGCAAGGCTTTCCCTCGCCCGCCGCACATACGCCAGCGCCTCTTCGTCGCGCTCGGTGTCTAGCGCTGACTCCAGCGCCGCCAGCGCTTCCGGGCCGCCAATCCGCCCCAATGCCCAGGCCGCCGATCCGCGAAGCTCGGGACGCGGGTCATGCCGCAGCACTTCGGCCAGCTTCGGAACGCTTGACGCATCCTTGAAGTTGCCCAGCGCGATTACCGCGTTGCGCTGAATGGGCTTGCGGCCCCGCCAGGCCGCCGCGCTGCTGCCGAATTTCTCCTTGAACTCGCGGTTGCTGAGGTCAAGGATCGGCAGCAGCAGCGGCTTGGCCTGCTCCGGATCGGGCAAGAGCTCGGGATGCTGCTGCCAGCTCTTCCCCCGGTTATGGGGACAGACCATCTGGCACGTATCGCACCCGTACAGGCGGTTGCCGATCTTGGCCATGTAGCTCTCGTCCAGAAAGCCCTTGGTCTGCGTCAAATACGACACACAGGCTTGGGCGTTCAGCTGTCCCGGTCCCACCAGAGCCCCTGTCGGACAGGCGTCGATGCACTTGGTGCAGGAGCCGCAGCCCTCGGTAACCGGCGTATCCGGCGGGAAGGGCAGGTTCGTGACCATCTCGCCAAGGTAAATCCATGAGCCCATCTTCGGCGAAATGATGGAGCAGTTCTTCCCGCTGAAGCCGATGCCCGCACGCTCCGCAACCGCCCGGTCGACGAGTACGCCGGTATCGACCATGCTCTCCATGACGGCGTCCGGCACCCGCTCCCGAATGAAGTCTTCAAGCCGCTTCAGCGCGTCCCGCAGGACCAGATGATAGTCGCGGCCCCACGCGGACCTTGCCAGGATGCCCCGGCGCAGCCCGGGCTCCGATTTCGGCGGATTGTCCATCTTGGAGGGATAGGCAACGGCTACCGCGATTATGGACATCGGCTGTCCCTCCACAAGGGCGGGAACGGTGCGCTTATCCAAGTCCGGCTCCTCGAAGCCGGATTCATAGCCCTTGTCCCGGTGCTCCTGCAGGATATTTTTCAGAAAAAGAAAAGGCTCAGCCGTCGCAAATCCGATCTCGTCAATGCCAAGCTCCGGCGCGGCTTCCTTGATTTCGCGTTTCAATTCTTCCCACTTGGAAGACGGGGGCGCATACGCTGCATGCTTCATGGTGTCCAAGTTTTACGCCTCCTTTCCTTCAGGCAAGTGCCGCCCTTTATAGCGCGTGTATTTTGGATAAAGGCCACCAAATGAATGATACCCGCCCGACGATCAGATCCAGCGGAACGGCGCCGAAATAGCGGCTGTCCTTGCTCGCTCCGGCATGACGGTTGTCGCCCATGACAAAGAATTGATCCTTGCCTACCGTCACCGGGGCAAAATCCTCATCCTCGATCACCGTATCGACGTACGGCTCCTCACCCGGCTTTCCGTTAATATACAGCTTGTGATCCCGCACCTCCACCACATCGCCGGGAATGGCCACAACCCGTTTGACGAGGTACTCCTTGCGGCTTGGCCCTGAGCTGGGATCGTGAAGCACGATCACATCGCCCCTCTTCGGCCTTTCGAAGGCCAGAGCGATTTTATTGATGAACAGCCGCTCGCCTTCGTACAGCGTCGGCTGCATGGAATGTCCTTTGACCATGGAAATATTGAAGACGAACAGATTGAGCAGCGACATGACGGCGAAGACCGACACGACCATAATCACCCATTCCTTAAGCCCTGAACTAAACTTTCTGCCCGGCGAGGCTTGGTGCCTCTGAAGTCTTGTCGCCCGGTCGCTGCGCTTGCGGAAGGATGTGTATTCCTCACCCAGATCCGGCAATTTTCATCCCTCCCACTCGGGCCGCATCCATGCGGTTAACAATAGAAAAGCATATCCGCCGCCTCAATGCAATCACTGAGGGGAGATATGCCGAAGAATAGAGGGAAAGCCACCCACGGCTTCCACTGTAAGTACATATATGGCGAATGTTTCCGCTTTCGTAATGCCGATTATCCTAGGCTTCTACGATGCTCAGTTTGCGCACCGATTTGAAGATCTGATTCTCTCCATATCCCATAGCCTCGTACAATGGAAGAGCAGCCGCGTTGTGTTCGTCGCCAACGACATAAATGCCGTGGACTTTGCGGGCTTGAAATCTGCTCTCCATAGCCGATACCAGTCCTCTACCGATTCCTCTGCGGCGATGATCAGGATGGATCGCAATACGGAAGTAACAGCCATAATTTTTCTCAATAGTTCCAATCAGCGTTCCGACAATTTCGCCTTCTTCTTCAGCAACGACAATGAGATCGGAATCCCAGGACAGTTGTCTGGAAAAAGGCTCCATGGTATTCTCGAAACACTCTTCGGACAAGGCGGCCTGCAGCAGCTCAGTTACTTGACTAACATCGCTTAATTGAAAGGAACGAACGTGCATTCTTTACAGTCTCCCTTTTCTATGGCTTTGGATTTTACAAAAAGAAGGAGTTCCCTTTATAATCCGGAGGGCGAAAAAAGCATCAAATAACGAGGAATACCTGCTTTCTGTTCTATTAAAGCATATAATTCTCTCGATATCATCCATTTTCTCTTGAAAGCGCTTAATAGAAAGCGTATACATCGCAGTTTATGAAAATTGTTCATCTTTCAGGAAAATATTAGTCGGAAAACATGCGATTTCAGAAAATTTGCGTAATGTTAACATGGTGTTTACATAGTGTGTGGCAAATTTTTGGCGTCATATCAGGATATTTTACTTTTTAAACGCAAATGTATGTTTAGTATTGCATTCTCTTTCCAATTGCGCTTTAATTGAGATATACGAAGTCCATTACATTTCAGGAGGGATTTTTCCATGGCTTTTGAATTACCATCACTGCCTTACCCAAAAGACGCACTTGAACCGCACATCGACGCTTTGACGATGGAAATTCATCATGACAGACATCACAACACATACGTGACCAATCTTAACGCCGCGCTGGAAAAGGCACCCGAACTGCAAGGCAAAAGCCTCGAGGACCTGATCTCCAATCTGGACGCTGTGCCGGAAGCC
Organism: Paenibacillus stellifer; assembly: GCF_000758685.1. NCBI lineage: Bacteria > Bacillati > Bacillota > Bacilli > Caryophanales > Paenibacillaceae > Paenibacillus > Paenibacillus stellifer. The sequence goes on along the minus strand of NZ_CP009286.1, from coordinate 670,115 downwards.
ATCCGTACCGCCGTACGCAACAATGGCGGTGGACATGCCAACCACTCCCTGTTCTGGGAGACCATCGGACCGAACGCCGGCGGCGCACCGACTGGCGCACTGGCTGCAGCCATCGACAGCGAGCTGGGCGGTTTCGAGAAATTCAAGGAAGACTTCGCCGCTGCAGCTACCACCCGTTTCGGAAGCGGCTGGGCTTGGCTTAGCGTGAAGGACGGCAAGCTGGCTGTTACAAGCACCCCTAACCAGGACAGCCCTCTTTCGGAAGGCGCGACTCCGCTGCTCGGCCTCGATGTATGGGAGCATGCCTACTACCTGAAATACCAGAACAAACGTCCGGACTACATCAAAGCGTTCTGGAATGTCGTGAACTGGGATGCTGTCGGCAAGCGCTACGAAGCGGCCAAGTAAGCTAATCCCAGAATATTTGGATATCGCATATCCATATACGAACGCCCGGGTCTCCTGAAGGAGCCCGGGCGTTTGGCGTTTATGCCTTCTTCATTTAGCTCTAATATCCGCAGCCTGCCCGAACAGATCGGTTACCGCTCCATGGGCCGCCGATGACACGAGCCGGGCGTACTTGCCCAGAACCCCCGTGCTGGCCTTTAGGGGCGGCTGCACCCAGTCCCTGGAGCGCTTCTCCAGTTCTTCCCCGGTAACCTTAAAAGAAATCTCCTGCGTCTCGCTGTCGATCGTGACGAGATCGCCCTCATGAAGAAACGCGATCGGCCCTCCCATCTGCGCTTCAGGAGCGGCATGGCCGACTACGAAACCGTGCGAGCCGCCGGAGAAACGGCCGTCGGTAATAAGCGCCACCTCTTCACCGAGTCCCTTGCCGACAATCAAGGCTGTCACAGACAGCATTTCAGGCATACCAGGGCCTCCCTTTGGACCGCAATACCGGATCACCAGCACATCGCCTTTGCGGATTTCATCGTTCAGGATCGCTTGGGTTGCCGCTTCTTCACTGTCATAGACCCGGGCAGGGCCGATAAAACGGGTCTGGCGGATGCCGGACATCTTGGCGATGGCTCCATCCGGCGCCAAATTCCCCTTAAGCACAACCAGCGGCCCAGTCGGCTTAATTGGACGGTCGAGCGGACGAATGATTTCCTGATGTTCGGTAAGCGGAGGCACGGACGCCAAATTTTCCGCCAGCGTCTTTCCCGTAACCGTCATACAATCTCCATGAAGCATATCATGCTCCAGCAGAAGCTTCATCACGCCGGGAATACCGCCAATTTCATTCAAATCCTGCATGACATACCTGCCGCTTGGCTTAAGATCGGCAATATGCGGGGTCGTCCGGCGGATTCGTTCGAAATCATCATAGCTCAACTCCACCTGAACCGAATGGGCGATGGCGATCAAATGCAGGAACGCATTGGTCGAGCCGCCAAGAGCCATAACGAGAGTAATCGCATTTTCAAAGGCTTTCTTGGTTAAAATATCCTTCGGATAAATCCCCTTCTCCAGAAGCTGGATAACCATCCTGCCCGCTTCTACGCATTCGGCCGCTTTGCCCTCTGAAATGGCAGCGTTGGATGAGGAGTATGGCAGGCTGATGCCCAGTGCTTCGGCCGCCGTAGCCATCGTATTGGCTGTATACATGCCTCCGCAGGAGCCGGCCCCCGGACATGCATGGCACTCGATCCGATGAAGCTCTTCCTCCGTAATCTTCCCATCGTGATACTGCCCAACACCCTCAAATGCGCTGATGACATCAATCTTCTCGCCTTCCAGCTGTCCGGGCTGAATGGTCCCGCCATAGACATAAATAGCAGGAATATTCATACGCCCGATGGCCATCAGACAGGCCGGGGTGTTCTTGTCGCATCCGCCGATTGCAACCAGACTGTCAAACCGTTCTGCATTCGTCACGATTTCAATGGAATCCGCAATCGCCTCGCGGCTTGGCAGCGAGAAGGTCATGCCTTCATGACCCATGGCAACGCCATCCGAGACTGTAATGGTATTAAAAATCAAGGGCGCGCCTCCGTTCGCCTGCGCCCCTTTCTTCGCCGCCACAGCCAACTGGTCGATATGTACATTGCAGGGTGTGACTTCACTCCAGGTGCTGGCGATACCGACCATCGGCTTCTTGAAATCTTCATCTGTAAATCCTACCGCCCGCAGCAGCGCCCGATTCGGCGCACGGTTCACTCCCTCGCTGATGACCTTGCTTCGAATTCTTAAATCCCGGTTATCCGGCACGTTCTTCATCTCCCATGACTCAAATGGATTACTTTTGTATGCAATATATCGCATACATATATTGATTGCAAGTGTTTTAATTCGATGAAGCCGATGCATTCCTTGCGAGCCTCATCAATATTCGGTATATTGCATATAGAATATCCCGTTAGGAGTTGTCTCCATTGCCTGTACCGAAAAATTTTGCCTCTCCCATCCGCTTATCAGCCAAGGAGCGCGCCTTCTCTCAGCTCCAGCGCTGGATTATCGAAGGAACGCTGCAGCCGGGAGAGAAACTGCTTGATGCCGAGCTTGCGGAGTCCCTGGCTGTCAGCCGTACCCCGATCCGGGAAGCGCTGCAGCTTCTGGAAATGCAGGGGCTCGTCACGATGCAGCCCGGGAAAGAAACACGCGTCACCACCATCCAAAAAGACGATATCCTCAAGATGTATCCGACCCTTGCAGCCTTGCATGCGCTCGCAGCGGAACAGGCCGCTCCAAACCTGACAGGTAGTCAGATTGAGTCGCTGCGGGCACTCAACGCTTCCTTCGAGGAAGCCATTCGGACGGGCCAGCCTTTTCAGGCGATGGAATCGGACGAGGCCTTTCATAATTTCATTGTAGAAGCTGCCGACAATCCATATCTCGCGTCTTTCAACGCCTCGCTGCAGGTGCATATTCAGCGGTTCAAGTATGTCTTTCTCAAGGAAAAAATGACCGCTTCCCTGACTTCGGCGGAAGAGCATGCGGAGATTATCGCCGCCCTGGAGGCCCATGATGCCGTTAAAGCGGCGGAGGCGATCAGGAAGAACATTCTGCGTCCAATGCATGAACTGCACGGGCTGTTATAAAGGGGCTTCAAACAAACAGCGGCAGCCCTGGACTCCTGTCCAAGACTGCCGCTGTTATTCATTATTCATTATTTAGACTGCTGTGTCTGCCTGCGGCGGAGCCGTCGGCAGGCCGCTTCAGCGGGTGCGCGCTTATAAGAGACACTGACCCCGGTTCAGCGGCGTCCCGCCGCCTCCTGTCCGTCAAAGTAGGCGTTCAGCAGCTTCAGAAAAACGTTCGGGAAGGCGTAGTTCGCCATGTCCTCCCGGCCGATCCAGCGCATGTCCGGCCGTTCCTCCTCGGCTCCGCCTTCGTCGGCGAAGAGGCCGGGCTGCTCTGCGCCCGGCAGGAGCAGCGCCGGCTCGCCGCCCGGCGCGTCACCACCCGCCGCCGCTCCGCTGCCGGCGGCGTACAAGCCCCGAGCTTCCGCCGCCATCGGCTGCGGAAGCTCCTCCTCCCTGCAGCGGTATACCTGCAGGGTCCAGTGAATATGGCTGAACGTATGCTCGGCAGCCATCATGTACGCCTCCGGCCGGGCTGCCACCCCGGCCTCGGCCAGGGACCGGCGCAGCCGGTCCATCGCGGCCGCTTCGCCCGGCCGCCCGCTCCCCGCGCCGATGTCTCCCGGCGCCGGCCAATGCGGCAGCTCCCACATGCGGGCGAGAAGCCCGCGGGTCGGCCGCTGCCGGATGAGCACCCGGCCCGCGTGCTCGCCGCGGCCCTCCACGAGAGCCGCCAGCCGCTCTTCGGGGCGCGGCGGCTTCGCCTTGGTCTTGACGGGCAGCTCCGTCTCGACGCCCGCAAGCCGCCCGGCGCAGCGCTCCATGACCGGGCAGACGAGGCAGCGCGGCGACTTCGGCGTGCAGGTCAGCGCGCCATGCTCCATCAGCGCCTGATTGAAGCTGGACGCCTCGCCTTCCGGGATCAGCGATTTCGCCAGAGCCTCCATCTTGATCCGGGTCTTCGGCTTGGCGATATCATCTTCGATCAGGAAGAAGCGGGAGAGCACCCGCATCACATTGCCGTCCACAGCCGGCTCGGGACGATTAAAGGCGATGCTGAGAATAGCCCCCGCCGTATAGGGACCGACACCCTTCAGGCCGAACACCGCCTCGCGGTCGTCCGGAACCTTGCCGCCGTACAGTTCCTTCACCTGCTGCGCCGCGCTCTGCAGATTTCGCGCCCGGGAATAATAGCCCAGCCCCTCCCAAGCTTTCAGCACCTCTTCCTCCGGTGCTTCAGCGAGGGCATCAATGGTCGGGAAGCGTTCGATGAACCGGTTGAAGTAAGGAATCACCGTATCCACCCGCGTCTGCTGCAGCATGATTTCCGACACCCAAATTTTGTAGGGATCGCGGGAGCGCCGCCAGGGCAGATCCCGCTTCTGCCCGTTGTACCACTCCAGCAGCCGCATGCTGAAGAAGAGTTCGTCCTCCCCTCCGCCCGCTTCCTTCCTCTCATCCAGTGTCATGCCGATTCTCCTTGCTATGTCTGTATTTTCGCATCTGTATCTTAGTCCCACGGCCCCCGGTCATCCTCCAGCTGCTCCACCACGGCAAAGGCCGACGCCAGCTTCGGGGTATGAGTAATGGTCAGATGGATTACGTAGCGGTAGCCCGCAGGCAGCATAAGCCTTTCGAAGGCTTCTTCCGACACCTCCGCCTTTGGCTGTCCCGACGGACCCGGAAGAATTTCAATATCTCCGAATCCCATCGCCCTGCCTATACCGCATCCGAACGCCTTGACGACCGCTTCCTTGGCGGTGAATCGTCCCCCGGCGAATTCAGCCGTTAGCCCGCCCCGGCTTTCTCCCAATGCAAGCTCGCCGGGTGTCAAAATCCGGGCGGCAAACCGTTCTCCGAGCCTGCCTTCAAGCAGCCCGGAGACTCGTTTCAAGTCCAGCACATCGTGCCCGATTCCGTAGATCAAGCGTACACGCTCCTCGTTTTTCCCCTTATGGAAAATAGGGAATTGACATCTGCTGCTATAGTGTTCAATTCAACTTTCTGCTATGGTAAGGATAAAGATAGGCTTACCGAAATTCTTATATTTTAAAAGAATTCCATGCCAAAGTCCATGACCTCACGCGGGGAAAGCGGCTGCGGCGAAAGGCCATCGTCATTCAGAGAGGAGGCTTCTCATGAGCCAAGGCATTCAATTTGAACTGCCGGCAGGGGATGACGCCGTACTGAGATGTACCCGCTTTCCTTCACAGGGTGAAGCGAAGGCGCTGATCGTCATTGCCCACGGCTACAAAGGCTTCAAGGATTGGGGAATGTTCCCCTATGCCGCCGAACGCCTGAGTCTGAATCATGAAGTCGTAACCTTCAATTTCTCCCATGGAGGAATTGGGGACGATCTCCAAACCTTCACCGAGCTCGAGAAGTTCGCCCGCAATACATATGACCGCGAGCTTCAGGATTTGGACGTTCTGCTCTCCTATTTAAGCCAGCATCCCAAGCTGGGCGCTCTTCCGCTCTTTCTCCTCGGCCACAGCCGCGGCGCCGGAGACTGCCTCGTCTATGCGCTGGACCACCCCGGAGAAATTGCGGGCGTCATTTCCTGGAACGGCGTAACCGACCTTGATCTGTTCACGGATCAGCAGAAACAGGATATGCGCGAGAAAGGAAGGGCCTTTGTCCTGAACGGCCGGACCGGCCAGCAAATGCCACTGGATGCCGTGATCCTGGAGGACCTGGAGCTGCAGAAGGAGCGTTACCGGATTGTAGAGCGCATGCAGCAGGCCGGCTTCCCGGTCATCCTGATTCAGGGAAGCGAGGACGGCGCCCGGCTGCGCCTGGGCTCGGAGCAGCTGACAGCTGTCCGCCCGGACATCGAATGGGTTCAGATTCCGGGAGGCGATCATACCTTCAGAACGGTTCACCCTTTCGCAGGCGCCACCCCACAGCTGGAACAGGCTATCGAAGCCACCCGGGCTTTTATCGGCCGCGTGCTGAAGGCGTGACCTTCACCGGAAATAACGCTTGTCAGCTTCCTTATGGCCCCGCGCCATTGCAGGGAAATCGCATGACATGAATGCGCAGGCGTATTTCTACGGTGATCCTGATTGGTCCGCCCCCGCAGCATTTGGTCCTTCTTCCTGCTCTCATCCCCGGTAAGTCATGATCCTGCGCCGCCGCAGATCGCTGCGGCGGCGCAGGAGACGGCCTCTCAGGCTCATATCCCGGGGATGGCGCTGCGCTTGTGGACCGTTCTCCGGTAGTGATTCTCAAGCCGCTGACTGATCTCGGGCTTCACAGCCCGCCCCTCCAGATAATCGCTGTTATCCTCATAGCTTACGCCCAGCTCCATTTCGTCCTCCTGTCCCGGCCACAGCCCGGCGGTTGGCACCTTGCCGATAATACTAGCCGGAACGCCCAGATAATCGGCCAGCTGCCGTACCTGGCGCTTGGTCAAGGTGCGCAGCGGCGCGATATCCACAGCTCCGTCTCCCCATTTGGTATAGAAGCCCGCAATTGCCTCGGAAGCATGATCCGTGCCCACGACAAGCAGATGGTTCTCAAAGGCGAGCGCATACTGAACCGTCATTCGCATTCTGGCCTTGACGTTTCCCTTGCCCTGATGGCTCAAATGGCGGTGCTGCCCCAGCGCCTTCAACGCGTATTCCGTCTCCAGGGCAATCTCGTCGACCGCATCCCCGATATTCGTCTCCACGGTATGCTCCAGGCCAAGCGCCTTCGCCACAGTGTAGCTGTCCTCAATATCCTCCTGCTCCGCATAGGGCTGAAATACGCCGAGCGTCATATAGCCCCGTCCTTCCTGTACAGCCAGCTCATCCGTCGCCTTCTTGCACAGGGCTGCCGCCACGGCGCTGTCCACACCGCCGCTGATGCCGATGAGCAGCCCCCGGGCGTTCGATTCCAGCAGATAGGCTTTCAGGAAATCCACCCGTTTCCGAACCTCACTCGCGGCGTCGATCTCCGGCCTTACTCCAAGGACTTCGATAATCTCGCGCTGCATGCTCAAGGACATTCACTTCCTCTCATCTTAAGTTCAAATCCGGAAATAAAGAATCCCGCGGCACCGAACTGACGGTGCCGCGGGAGCTTGAGAATCTATAGCTTCGCTGTTTATTGGCAATATTGCTCAAAAATATCCTTCAGCTCAGCGGCGATTTCAACGGCCGAACGATTCTCGACTCCGTGGCGCTCGATGAAGTGCACGAGTTCTCCGTCCTTCATCAAAGCGATCGAAGGAGAGGACGGCGGATATGGAGCGAAATATTCGCGGGCTTTGGCCGTTGCTTCCTTATCCTGTCCGGCAAACACCGTGAACAGGTGGTCAGGGAGAACGTCGTTCTGCAGTGCCTGGGCCACGCCAGGACGGCATTGACCGGCTGCACAGCCGCACACGGAGTTGACGACGACAAGCGCCGTACCCTTGGCTCCCGGGAGCGCAGCTTCCACTTCTTCCGGCGTTGTAAGCTCGGTGAACCCGATGTTGGTCAGATCGTCTCGCATCGGCTGAATGGTATCTCTCATATATTGGTCAAAAGACATGGACATGGTTGGCACTCTCCTTTGCTATATTACTAACTTTATTATACAGTCCTACCCTCTGAAAGCAAGCTGCCTGTACAAAGTCAAGCGAATACGTCACAGCCCAAACAGCTCTTTACCGATCTAGAATGTTCCTTTCACTCGCTCTCACATGGCAGGGAGACCGTGAACACAGTGCCCGCTCCGTGAATGGAATTCACGGTAATCGTTCCGCCATGACGTTCAATAATGCTGAGGCATAGCGGAAGTCCGAGTCCCGTCCCTTGTTCCTTGGTTGTAAAAAAGGGCGTGAACAGCTTGGCAAGCTCTGTCTCCGTCATCCCGCTGCCCGTATCCTTGACCAGAAGCTCCGCTCTGCCAAGGACTTGCCGGGTCTCCAGTGTCAGAACGCCCTTGGGCTGCATCGCTTCCATCGCATTGCGTCCCAGATTCAGGATGACCTGCTTGATTTCCTTGCTGTTCACTCGTAAAGCCGGCAGCGATTCACACAGATTCAGCTCTACGCTCTGGCCGCGCAGGTTGGCGTCCGCCCAGAGCAGCGGAGCTAGCTCTTCAAGCAGCACATGCAGATTGACATCCTCTTTGGTCGACATTCCGCTGCGCGCAAGCGACAGAAAATCATTAATAATGCCGTTCGCCCTGTCCAGCTCCTCCATTACAATCTGAAAATAAGATTCCAAGCCGGGCGGACACTTCTCATTCATGAGCTGCAGAAAGCCCCGCACTACAGCCATCGGATTCCGGATTTCATGGGTAATTCCGGCCGCCATTTGTCCGACGAGCGAAAGACGCTCAACATGGCTCAGTTCGCTGCGGATTTTCTCCTCCTCCGTCATATCCTGCATGACGATCACCATGACGCCGGGCTTATTCTTATCTTTGGATGCAAGCGGAGTGGCCATGAAATGAATCACGCGCCCGTAGCAGAGGATCGTTTCGGCGGCTCTTTGTTTGCGTTGTATGATACTCAGCATCTGATCGATTTCCGGCGTCATCGTGAGTTTTAGCATATGTATGAGATCAAAGGCCGTCCGGTTGACAATATCCCCTTTGGATACTCCGGGAGAGCGGGTCAGTATTTTATCCATCAGCGTCTCGTTCAGGCGTATGATTCTAAGGTTATCATCGAGGGCGATGATGCTCAGCGGTACCATGTCGGTGATCTGCCGGAGATTATCGGTCTCCTGCCTGAATTTCTCGGACAGGCTCGCAATCCGCCCATCTACCTCAAGCTTGTCCCAAGCCGTCTCAAGCAAATAAATATAGAGCGCGCCGACGGTCAAATACACAACCATAGTTATGCTGATCAGCAGCATGTGCCGCATATCGGTGTCACGGTAATTCCAGCCTGATTCCGCCGAGGTGTACGCCATCAGAACAAGACTTGGCACCAGAGCCGCCCATAGAACCAAAATTTTCTCCGTTATCGTACCCAGCCGGAATTTGCCCGACATCCCGAACAGCAGCGGGCATAGCAGCAGACCGGAGTTGAGCAGAATATGGCCGGGAACATCCCTCAGGGACGAGAGGTACATACTGCCCAGCATCAGTGCGGCCAGTCCCGTCCGGGTGCGGGAGCTGCCGTACAGAATACCGATATAAGCGGGCAAAAGTCCCCAATTGATATAGAGCACGCCGAACATCTTGCCCGACAGCAGTGTGCACAGCAGCAAACTGAAGCCGCAGGAGATCAGGAGAAGGACGGGTTGGTTCGGAAAGTTCGGATTTCTGGGCTTGATGGGGCCGCGGATCATTTTCCACTGGACGAGGAGCACAAAAGAGGCAGAAGCGGAAAGTTGCAGGAGGATATTTTTGATCTCGCTTATAAGAATGAGGATCACCGCCCGGACTGCATATTTAGAGAATGCTAGTCTAGATTAAGCCATAATGGGGCTTTTTGACAATTACACAATCCGACATTGCCGACGTTTTATGAATAGAGCGGTCTTGACTGGCTCCCTGCGGGGCAATAATGGTATGATGGCCGTGATCAAAATTCAAGCTTTATTTGCAAAAGGAGTCTTTCATGAGTGCTTATGATGTCATCGTCATTGGCGGCGGTCCTTCCGGCCTGATGGCCAGCGTGGCAGCGGCGGAGCGCGGTGCGTCCGTCCTGCTGATCGACAAGGGTGCGAAGCTCGGCCGGAAGCTCGGCATCTCCGGAGGAGGCCGCTGCAATGTTACCAATATGAAGGAAAGAGACGAGCTGATCGCCCATATTCCGGGCAACGGCCGGTTCCTGTACAGCGCGCTGGATCATTTTGATAACCGTTCGATCGCAGCTTTCTTCGAGGAACTGGGAATCCGTCTCAAGGAAGAAGATAACGGCAGGATGTTCCCCGTCTCAGACAAGGCATCGAGCGTCGTCTCCGCCCTGATCGGCAAAATCAAGGCGCTCGGCGTCTCCATACTGAAGGACAGTCCAGTCACCGAAGTTCTGTATGGCGAAGACCGCGTTCAGGGCGTCCGGCTGGCCTCCGGCAAGGATTTGAGGGCAAGGTCGGTCATAATTGCAACGGGCGGCAAATCTGTCCCGCAGACAGGAAGCACAGGCGATGGATACCGCTGGGCGGAGGCTGCCGGCCACACCATTACGGAGCTCTACCCGACGGAAGTGCCGATCGTCTCGCGGGAGGACTGGATCAAGTCCGGCGAGCTTCAGGGCTTATCGCTGCGCGATGTCATACTTACGGTCTGGAACGAAAAAGGCAAGAAGCTCATTGCCCACCGGGGCGATATGATCTTCACCCATTTCGGTCTCTCGGGACCGATCGCCCTGCGCTGCAGCCAGTTTTTGCGGCAGGTGCAGCGCAAGGCCGGCAGACCCGAGGTGGACATGTCCATCGACCTGTTCCCCGATCTGCGGCCGGATGAAGCTGAGCGCCTTATTCGGGAGAAGCTCGAAGCCGATCCGAAGAAGACCGTACGCAACATTCTCAAGGGAATGCTGCCGGACCGGCTCGTTCCGCTGGCTTTGGCCAAGTCCGGCATCGACGGCGATGTGATGGGCAGTCAGTTCTCCAAGACCGGCCAGTCCGCCCTTGCAGGCTTCCTGAAGCGCATGCCGGTAACCGTCCACGGAACCCGCTCTCTGGAAGAAGCGTTCGTGACCGGCGGCGGCGTTCATCTGAAGGAAATCCAGCCCGGCACGATGGAATCGAAGCTGATGCCCGGCCTGTATTTTTGCGGTGAAATTCTCGATATCCACGGGTATACGGGGGGCTATAACATCACCGCAGCGTTCTCCACGGGATACACGGCGGGCATGCACGCGGCTGAATCGTAGAACGGAATGGAGACGGGTCTCCCGCTTGTGGCGGAAGATAGGCCGGGAACCGAACGGCAACCGGGGGCGCAATCCGGGACACGGTCCGGAATACCATTAGGTAGCGACATCCGGGTTACAGTCCGGGACTCAGTCCGGAATAACATTAGGGAGCACCTTCCAGTTACAGTCCGGGACTCAGTCCGGAATAACATTAGGGAGCACCATCCGGTTACATCCGGGCAACATCAAAAGCGCGGCCAGAGAACTCCCTCGGCCGCGCTTTTCGTCTAGTATCCGATTGTGTCTCTTGCAGCGGCGACTGTCCTTCCGCCTCTGCCGCCTTACCGGGGCAGGCGGATCGCCGCGAACATCCGGGAAGCGATGAGGCCGAGCACGATGCCTGCCGGAATGAAGCTGATTAGCCCCCACCAGCCGTAGAGCGGTAAGCAGACGCACGCCGCCGACAGGATAGAGAAAGGTGAAATCAGTAAGGGCACCGCCAAAGTTCCCGCGTCTGCCTTCTGCTCTTTATCGAGCGGCAGCATGGCGATAAAATCATCCGCAGCGAACAGCTTCCAGAAAGACAGCAGCCAATACGCCATCAGAACGGTCAGCACAATGCAGATGATCCATTTCAGGAAGCTGGGCACCATCAGAATCGCGATAATGCTGACCCCGGTGAACTGCAAATACAGCTTGAGGTGCCCGGGATTGCGGACAAAAGCCTTGATGGACGCATCCGCCAGCCGGCTTTCTGGCGAATAGGTGCGCAGCAGCGGGCGCGACCGCCGGAATATCCATGGCTTGTGGCGGGTTGGCCTTGGCTTGTCGATAACGCCCCGCAGTAGAAGCCCCGCAATCTTCATCCGCTGCTTGAAATCCTCCCGCACATCCCCGAGGAAGGTCCCGGATAGCGACATCCGCGAACGGTAAGCCAACACGGCACCGGCGGCATAGACGGCAGCGGCGAGCAGCAGCAGTCCGGTCGACGCGCTGAAAAGCCAGGCGAGGCGAATAAACAGGACGCTTGGCAGAGCGGCAGCCGTCAGCCACAGCCATCTGCGCCAGCCCGTCTTCCGCACCCGCGCATGATGCCTGAGCAGCTTGACGCAGGCGCCGCAGCACAAACTGAGCACGAGCAGAGCTAATGCCTGCGGGCCGCTGATGCCGTACCCGCGAACCATAAAGGGCAGCAGCACGAGAAAGCCCGCCGCAAGCATCAGACTTGTCACCGTCAGGCTGTACAGGATGCCTCCCCGCATGACCGTACGCAGCCATTTCGGATGCTGGCGCAGGAACAGCAGATCCCCCTCATGAAGCAGCAGCACGATGCCGCCCTGCATCAGCAGGGCGAGGATGGCCGGGAACATAGCGTAGGGCATGACCCCCACCCAAGCCGGCAGCGGATCATGCCAGAAGCCGTAGTAATAGCGGCCGCCGAGCAGCGCTCCAGGAATCAGGATATAGAGCAGCACCGTCCAGTCCGCAGCCGTGCGGATGATGGCCAGCTGCTCCTTCCAGTGATGGGTCAGCCGCAGCCGGAGCAGGCTTGCCGGTGACGGCATGCGGTAGCCATCCGATTTGTATTGTTGATTCATCTTCGCGCTCCTCCCGTCTAGGCCAGCGCGTCGAAGCAGTCGAACAGCGACGCCGCGGGCATCCCGGATGCGGCGCGGATATCGCCGAGCGTGCCGGAGGCGGCGACCCGGCCCGCCGATACCAGCACGAACGAGTCGCAGATCTTCTCGGCCGTATCCAGCACATGCGTCGACATCAGAACGCCTGCACCCCGGCGGCGCTCCGCATCCAGGAGACGCAGGAAGTCCTTTGTCGCCCGGGGATCGAGGCCGATGAACGGCTCGTCCACGATGTAGACGTCGGGCTTCGCCAGGAAGCCGAGCAGCAGCATCATTTTCTGCTTCATGCCTTTGGAGAAGCCAGCCGGCAGATCGTCGCGCACATGCTCCATGCCGAAGAGATGCAGCAGCCGCTCTGCTTGCTCTTTAAAAGCTCCGTATTCCAGCCCGTGGGCAGCGGCGGACAGATCCAGATGCTCCCACAGCGTCAGATCCTCATAGAAAATCGGCTGCTCGGGCACATAGGCATAGGTTCCGCCCTCTCCCCCGATGGACACCGATGCCTTGGCGTATTTCAGCAGACCGAGCAGCGTCTTGATCGTTGTGCTCTTGCCCGCTCCGTTCGGGCCGATCAGGCCCAGCAGCTGGCCGCGCCGTACGGTGAACGAGATACCCGAGATCCGCACGTCGCCCTCTTCATACCCGGCTTCCTGAATGGCTACGTCCAGCACGATATCTTCCATATCTCTCATCCTGTCTCCATCTCCCGAAATCGCACAGAAGCGGGGTCCCTCGTACAGGCTCCCCGCTGCTTCGCGCGATTCATGCTTTTTCTTGCATTTTCCACCCTATCTTATCATGCGCCCGGAAGTTTTTACAGCAGGGAATGAGCGGCGGAAGAGCTATCCTGTGCTGCTGCCGCTACGGCGCTGTCACGGCGCTCGATATACCCGCGCAGCCCTAGAACGAGCAGCCCGAGCAGTATCGCGGACAGGCCGGATACGATGAACGCAACCACTGGACCGGATGCCGTAACCAGCGCGCCGCCGGCGACCGGCCCCAGAATGACCGCCGCGCTGGTCAGGCTGTTCGCGGTGCCGAAGACGCGGCCGGTATACGCCTCGGGCGTCCGTTTTTGCAGCATCGCTGAGAAAGGAACGAAGACGAAGCCAGCTCCGGCGCCGGCCAGGAGAAAGGCCGAGAACAGGGTGATATAGATCAGCGTGCCGGGCGTGCCGTAAGCCGTGGCAACCGCTGCGACAGCAAATACGAGGCCCATCAGCGCAGCACCGCCGCCCATAAACACCAGCGGACGGCGCGAGGCGCCAAGTTTGCCCGCTGCAAGCGCCGCGATCAGTGTGCCAAGACCGCTCGCTCCCACGCACCAGCCGAGCAGATCTCCGCTGATACCGGGGATAATTCTGAACAGCGTCACAACCTGGGAGTCGGCGATGTTGAGAACGAACAGAGCACTGACAAGCATGATCACGCCGCTCAGTACAATGGGCATGCTGGCGATCAGGCGGAGGCCCGCGGACAGCTCGCTGCGGAAGGAGGCGGCACTCTTACGATCTGCGTGCTCTCCGGCAGCAGCCCGCTCTCTCTGCTCACGCGGCAGAAAAGCCAGTATCGCGGCCGAGACGAGGAATGTTCCGGCATCGATCAGATAGCAGGCGGATACACCAAATGCCGCCACCAGGAGTCCGCCAGCTGCCGGACCGATAATCTTGGTGATCTGTTCGATCGCAGAGCTGATGCTAACCGCACTGTCCATCTGCGAGGACGAGACGAGCTCCTTCAGCTTGCCGCTTTTGGCCGGAGAGAAGACGACATCCATAGCTCCCTTCATCAGCAGAAGCAGATAGACCTGAAACAGTGAATTCGCAAAAATCAGTGCACCCACAATGACCACACGGATGAGGTCGGAGCCGATCATCAGCGCCTTGCGGTTCATCCGGTCGGCAGCCAGCCCGGCAAGCGGGCCGCCGAGCAGCATGGGAATAGCCATGCAGAGGGAGACGGCGGCGATTTCCCAAGGGGTAGCATTCCATTTCAGTCCCACCATAGTCAGCAGGGCCAGCACATACAGCCAATCTCCGATGTTGGATACAAGCTGCGCGGCCAGAAGCCGCATCAGAGGCCCGTTAGCCGTCAGCTTGGGATCAGCGCTCTTCATTGTGTTTACAGTAAACATTCACGTTCACTCCATTCTTCCGTTTGGTTTTCGTATCTTTATCTTAAGACGGAAGAGTGAATGAACCATCGGCCCCCGGAATGGAAGCTCGCGTTCCCCGGGTCTGATTTCCGCCTCGGTCCGGGGACGTAAAGCATTTTGATTTTTAATAATTAAAAGTTGCTCATTGTGACAAATCACATGTTTTTCGGAAGTTTTTTAACGTATTGTATAAATACATACAGGTACTGTAAAGGTGACCGTGCTCTCAGGTTGAAGTGTTGTTAACCCTGCGGGCGGCCCGCGTTAGAATAAATTAAAAGGGTGAGAGATGCATGATACAATCCTATGAACGCGATACTCAGCTGACGCTGCATTTGTATCGGGTGTTCGCCAAATCTTTCAAGAGCATCAATGAACATGCCGTCATTGGAAGCAAGATTGAGGGGTTCAATCCTACGGCCTTTGCTGTAATGGAAGTGCTCTATTATAAAGGGCCGCAGCCGATTCAGCAGATCGGCGCCAAGCTGCTGCTCCAGAGCGGCAACGTGACGTACGTGATCGACAAGCTGGAGGAGCGCGGCTACCTGCAGCGCAAGCCCTGCGCCAGCGACCGCCGCGTGATCTTTGCGGAGCTTACGGCGGAAGGCGAACAGCTGATGAACGATATGTATCCGAAGTATTCGGAGCGCATTCATCTTGCTTTCAGCGGCTTGAATGACGAGGAGAAGGAGCAGATGATCACGCTGCTGAAGAAGATGGGCCTTCAGGCCGAGAAGCTGTCCCCGCTTCCCCGGAAATAAGCTTATGCTTGGCGAACGTCTTCTCGCCCTTCTTTGCCCATACAACCACAAACGCACGGTTATCCCTCCAAGGATCGCCGTGCGTTTCTTTTTGCTATCCAGCCATTCGTTGAATCTGAGCTTTCGTTCTATAATGGTCATCAAGATCAAGTTCCCGATCAGAGATCGTCGAATGTGGGTAAGTCCAGCGGTATGATGTCAAGTCCCTGAGTTGTGCGAATTGGAAATTTCCCAGGCTCATCAAGGAAGAAGTCACGAAAAAAGGCGCATCGAAACAAACCCAGCCGAAAATTCAATCATATACCAGAATTTTACTGGGAATTTGGTGAAGGACTTGGCAAAGAAGGCGTTAATTCTTCGCGCTATTCACCTTCCTTCGAGGCGTATAGAGTTGGCCGTTGCGTAGCAGCACATCGACCAGACGCACGAGTTTTCTTGCCGTTAAGACGAGGGCGCGTTTGTGTTGATTTCTGGGCACTTCGTTATATTTCTTCCGGTAGTACTCACCGAATTCCTCATCGCGCAATCGAACGGAGTTGGCAGCTTCAACCAGGTAGTAGCGCAGGAATCGATTGCCGGATTTGATGCGCGCGGTGTGTTCGGCTTCGAAGGCGCCGGACTGATGCTTTCGCCATGTAAGGCCGGCATACTTGGCCACGGCGGCCTGATCCTTGAACCGTTCGATGTCGCCGAGTTCACCGAGCAGGCCGGCGGCGTAGACCTTGCCGATGCCGGGCACCGACAGGAGGCACTGCGCGCCCGGGATGCCGTCCAGAATGCGTTCAATGGCCTTGTCCAGATCCTTGAGTTGCTTCTGGATGCTGCGGATGGACTCGATGGACGTGCCGAGCACAAGGTCAATGGAATCTTCCACGACCTTCGACAACCGGTAGGAGGCGCGGGCGGCTTGCTGGATGCAGCGAGCCACACGTTCAGGGTCGGGGAAGCGATTCCGCCCCTTGTCCCGCAGATAGTCAGCCAGGTCGGTAACATTCATCTCGGCAATGTCATCGAGGCTGAACTTCTCCGAGAGCATTTCCATGAGGGCGTGGCCGAATACTGAACTGTCCACTTCGGTGGTGAAGGCATTGCACTTGTAGAACAGGTTCTGCAAGAAGTATTGCTTCTCCCGGGCGAGGTTGTGCACCAAGTGGAAACGCATGCGCGTAAGGCGCTGGAGCGCGATATACTGCTCCTGCATGACGAGGGTGGTCGTCAGGCGGCCGAAGCGAAGGCGATCCGCAATGACCCAGGCATCCAGACGGTCGGTCTTGTCCATGTCGGCGTAAGCTTCGCGGAACTTGCAGATGAGCTTGGGGTTCAGCGTAAACACCTTGGTCTTGCGCTCACGAAGTGCCGGGTCCTGGTGGAAATACATGGCCGGGTGCCAGCTGTAGACGGAAGTGGCCTCAAGGCCGATGTGAATCTCAGATACGGCAAGCTTGTCCGCTGCGACCACGATACGATCGCGAAGGTGAGAAGCGCCGTGAAGGTTATTCGGGACGGTGAACGATTCGAAGTTGTCGCCGTCCGCGTTCATGAAACACGCTTCGAGCTCTTGGGAGCTCACGTCAATTCCGACAAAAAGCTTCAAGGGGAATTCCTCCTTTCATTTAGGGATTCAGGGAATGGACGCTCCGGGATGCCTCCGGCGCACGCGCCCAACCTCACCCTCGCGTATGAGAACACGCTTCGGTCCATGAGCTGCCCTGGGTCTGCTAAAGCCAGGCATGGGCTGCCGAAGGGAACAGCCAGCGGGTAAGAAGTTCGGACGCGTACCGGAGAAACAGACTTAGGGAGTAGATGAGACTACGGGAGGCGTAAGAATATCCCCGAATGAACCCTAAGATTCATTGTCCAGAAGCACGCCGGAAAGTCCAGTCCCTGTTCGATGTTCAAGGAGCAAGTGACTGGTAAATCTTCGAGTGGCCGCTAGTCCCCTCTGGGACTGGAAACTAGCTTATATAAGGCTTTTGAAAATACTATACGAGGAGGTATTAGATATGGACAAATTAGGCTTGTATACTAAATTCACCGCATATGAGGGGAGCCGCGACAGGCTGGCTGAGCTGCTGCTGGAAGCCGCAGGCGGCATGGAGGCAGTTCAAGGCTGTGATTTGTATGTGGTGAACCTTCAAGACAACGACGCGAGCAGCGTGTGGGTGACCGAAATATGGAGTGACCCTTCGGCTCATCAAGCCTCATTGTCACTGGAAGAGTCGAAGAGACTCATCCAGGAGGCAAGGCCCCTCATTGCAGGCATCGAACAAATCAAACTCCTTCCGCTGGGCGGAAAAGGCATGTAACTCTATTAACAGTAAATGAGCTTGATATTCAACAAAGAGTTTGCCCCATAGCAGACTTTTCCTCGAAGTGTGACAGCCCGCTCAAATAAGATTGCATAAAAAAACCAGAGCAGCGAATCTCCGATTATTGGAGGATCGCTGCTCTGCGTTTTGTGTCTACATGATTGAACAACGGTCCCGTCCGTGGAGTGCCCATCTATGCGACTACGTTACATTGTTCTAGTATAAGAACGAAGCTGTCCCACGCAGCCTTGTACTACTCAGCTTGACCATGACCGGGAGGTGAACTTGGCGTGTCAGTCACTCCAGCCCTAGGCTTCATGTACAGACAGCTTGTCTCCCTCCTGGCCTTGCTCCAGCTCCTGCGACGGGATGCCGGTGTGCAGCCCCCAGGCAATGAGCAGCGACAGCGCGGCGATCACCGCCATCATCAGGAACAGCGAATGCAGGCCGCCCTCGAGCGCCGTCCGCAGAATGCCGTTCGTGCTGCCCGCAGGAGAAGCTCCCTCTCCGCCGTTCAGCAGCCTGTTGACGTCCTCGGCGCTCACGCCCGCCGAGGCGGAATTCTCCAGCAGAGTGGCGATCCGCAGGTTCAGCCATGAGCCGAATACGGCGACGCCGACCGTCTGACCGAGCGACCGGGTGAAGGTGTTCAGCGCCGTGGACGCCCCTCTCATCTCGCGGCCAACCGAGGATTGGGCGATGATGGTGAAGACCGTCGAGCAGTAGCCAAAGCCGACACCGCACAGCAGCGTCAGCAGGAGCAGCCAGAACTCCGGCGTTCCCTGACTCAGCAGGGCCAGTCCGGCGGCGCCTGCCACAATCAGCGCAAGCCCCAGCATCGCCGTCCGGCGTGAGCCCGCTCGCAGAATCATGCGTCCGCCCGCCACGGAGCCGAACATCCAGCCGACCGACATCGGCGCCAGCAGCAGACCGGACATCGCTGCGCTTCCCCCATCAACGCCCTGCACCCACAGCGGCACGTAGGTGGACAACCCGATAATCAGCGTGCTGACGAGCAGATTAGCTCCTGTCGAGTACGCGATATTGCGCACCCGGAACAGGTTCAGGGGCAGCATCGGCTCCGGAACGCGCCGTTCCACCGCCAGGAACAAGGCGAGCAGCACCACGGCTCCTGCAAGCGCTGTGATGATGAGCGGCGAACTCCAGGGATAGGTCTGGCCTCCCGTGGAGAGAGCGAACAGCAGTGCGCTCATGCCTACCGCGAACAGCAGAACGCCCCAGCCGTCGATCTGCGTCTTGCGGCGTACATTCTTCTCCTTCAGGAAGCGGGCGATGAAGAGCATCGCCAGCAGGCCGAACGGCAGATTGAAGACGAATACCCATCGCCAGCTCAAGTATTCGACCACATAGCCGCCGAGCAGCGGCCCGACCAGCGAGGAGATGCCCCAGACGGAGCTCAGCAGGCCCTGCGTCTTGGCCCGCTCTTCAATACTGTATGTATCGCCGATGATGGTGAACGTCATGGGAATGAGTGCGCCCGCCCCGATTCCCTGGAGTGCGCGGAACGCAACCAGCTGCTCCATGCTGCCGGACATGCCGCACAGCAGCGATCCCGCCAGGAAGACGGCCGTCCCTCCGAGAAATACGGGCTTACGGCCGAACAGATCGCTAACCTTGCCGAAGATCGGCGTCGTTACCGCCATGGCAAGCAGATAGGCCGTAAAAATCCAGCTAAGCCACTGCATGCCTTCGAAGTCTCCGACGATCGCGGGTCCCGCCGGACCCGTAACCGTTCCTTCAATCGCGGCCAGAAAGGTAGCGAGCAGCACACCGGTCAAGATGAGGCCGCGTTCCGTTATTCTAGGTAATTTCATGAAATCGTAATCCTTCTCTCTCTATCAGTATCATAAGTGCATGTATGCCTTCAGAAGCGGTCTCTCCGTTCAGGCCATCGTCCCCCGCCATTCCCGCTGCAGAAGCGCATACATATCCACGTCGGCATATCCTTTGGCGGTATGCCGGTATTCGCGCAGCGTGCCCTCGCGCCGGAAACCGAGCGACGACATCAGCCGGCCGGCCCGGACATTGCCCGGCTGACACAGCGCCTCGATCCGGTTCAGTCCCATCTCGCGGAAGCCGTATGGCACAATCAGCGCGAGGGCCTCGCGCATATAGCCCATGCCCTGGTACGAGGAAGCAAGCTCGCAGCCGATCTCGCCGCGGTAGGCTCCCGCCAGCTGCCACTGATTATAGCCGCAGCTGCCGATGACCTCCCCTTCGTGCAGCGTAATGCTCCACCGCAGACTCTCCTGCACGGCCTCCATCTCCAGAAGGACGCTGATCAGCGCTTCCGCCTCCCGCACCGACCCGGGAGGTACAATTCCGAGCCAACGCGCGGTTTCCGGATCACTCCAGCAGCGGAGAAGCGAACCGGCGTCCTCGCGCCGCAGAGCGCGCAGCACAACCCGGCGTCCCGTCAGTATCGGCGCCATCCCGCCGGTCATCTCCATGAGCTGCCCCTCCTTTTTTCCAACTTATCCATTATACTGCACCTTGGCTGACAAAAATAGCGTCCGAAAAGGCCGGCAGCCGCCGGGTCCCTTCAGACGCCATCGTTATCCTTCGTATGCATACGTACCGTAATCAGGCAATCCTCGCCCCGTGTTACTCCGCCTTGACCGCAGCTTTGGCCGGTTTAAGAACCTCGCTGCACAGCAGCTCAAGCTTGGCCCGAATCTCCTTGAACTCCTCGATTCCCGTACCCGTAATGCTGTACTCCTCGCCATGGGCGGTCAGAAAGTTGTCCTGCGTCAGCCGTTCCAGTTCCTGTTTGACTTCCCGCTCGCCAATACGATACCCGAAATTCTCAAGCTCATTCTGCATATCCGTCACCGTCAGGTTCCGTGCGCGGGCGTTATAGAGCATGTGAATTCCAATAAACATGTTCTGAACATCAGCTCGCATATAATAACTCCTTCCGGCCATTTAAGCCTCTCATTCGTAAGGGATATTCATGAAGTAATTACCCTTTGACCGGGCTAGGGAAACACAAGGCCCACACCGAAACAGAACACATTAAAGCTATTATTTGACAAAACAATCCGGGGGCTTGACGGCTGCTCAAAAGCTGTACTATGTTGATTATTACAACCACTTTACGAAAGAGACAGACTTTCCCCACAGAAAGGTGATGCTCCATGTTTCAGGCCATGCCCTATGACGGAACGCGCAGCGAACGGTTCGCCTCCGTTCTCTCCCAGCTGGAAGCGTTAATCAAAGATGAACCGAACTCAATCGCTAACCTGGCGAATGCTTCGGCGCTGCTTAAATTCTCTATGGCAGATACGAATTGGGCGGGCTTCTACCTCTTCGACGGCACCGAGCTTGTCCTGGGTCCGTTTCAAGGTCTGCCTGCGTGTATCCGCATCCCGCTCGGGCGCGGCGTCTGCGGCACAGCCGCGCAGGAACGCCGGACGCTTGTCGTGGATGATGTGCATGCCTTCCCGGGACATATCGCCTGCGACGCCGCATCCAACAGTGAAATCGTCGTGCCTCTGATCAAAGAAGGACGGCTGATTGGCGTCATGGACATCGACAGTCCGCTGAAGCACCGCTTTGACGACGAAGAACGGCGTTTCCTGGAACGCTTCGCTTCCATAGTGGTCGACGTGCTGTAGTCCGTCCTTTATCCCTTATATTCATATTTCCCAAGCAAACGCCAAACGGCTGTGCTCCATTCGGAGTACAGCCGTTTGATGTGTAACGGGCTTATGAAAGCTGCCCAGATTAAACCAGCGGAATCGGCCGAATGTTCCAGATTTCGGACGCATAGCGGCTGATCGTGTTGTCGCTGGAGAACTTGCCGGAATGGGCGATGTTGATAATCGACTTCTTCAGCCATTCGCTGCGGTTGCGGTAGGCCCGGTCAATCTCGACATGCGTCTCGACATAGCCCGGGAAGTCCTTCAGCACGAAGAACTCGTCGTTGTTGTCGAGCAGCGAGCGGTAAATATTCTCGAAATCCTGATGATAGCAGCAGATCGGCCCCGGTGTAATCAATTGCTCCAATACCTCTTTGATCCGGCTGTCACTATTGTACATGTCGCGGGCGTAATAGCCGCCGTACTGGTAGTAATCCATAACCTGCTGGGCGCTCAGCCCGAACAGGAACATGTTGCCGTCTCCGACCATTTCATGCATTTCGACATTCGCTCCATCGAGCGTACCGACCGTCAGCGCTCCATTCATCATGAATTTCATGTTTCCGGTTCCGGAGGCTTCCTTACTCGCGGTCGAGATCTGTTCGCTAATATCCGCCGCCGGGATAATCTTCTCGGCCAGCGAGACGGAGTAGTTCTCCAGGAAGAATATCCGGATCTTGCCGTTCACGTCCTTGTCCTTCTGCACGATGTCGGCCACGGTGTTGATCAGCTTGATGATCCGCTTCGCCAGATGGTAGCTCGGGGCAGCCTTGGCCCCAAAGATAAAGGTACGCGGCACCATGTCGAGCCCCGGGCTGGCCTTGATCTGGTTGTAGAGATGGATGATATGCAGGATATTGAGCAGCTGACGCTTGTAGGCGTGCAGGCGCTTGACCTGAACATCGAAGATGGAGTCCGGATCGACGTCGGTATGATGCTTGTTCTTGATGTACTCCGCCAGCCGCAGCTTGTTGCTCCGCTTGATCTCCCCGATCTTCTGCTGGAAGGAAGCATCCTCGCAGAGCTTGATCAGGCCGATCATTTCCTGCGGATGACGGATCCAGCGCGGCCCGATCGCTTCGGTGATGAGCGATGCCAGCTCGGGATTGGCGTGCATCAGCCACCTCCGGTGGGTAATGCCGTTGGTCTTGTTGTTGAAGCGGTGCGGATAAAATTCATCGAACAGCTTCATTTCCCGTTTCCGTAAAATATCGGTGTGAAGCGCCGCCACACCATTGACGCTATGGCTCGCCACAATGGCCAGATGCGCCATCCGGACCTGGTCGCCGTAAATAATCGCCATCTGTGAAATCCGGTTCTGATCCCCCGGATACCGGTCCAGAAGCTGGGCGCAGAATCTTGCGTTAATCTCTTCAATGATCATATGAACACGAGGCAGAAGCTCCCGTACCATATTCACCGGCCATTTCTCCAGCGCCTCGCTGAGAATGGTATGGTTCGTATAGGAGACCATGCGCGTTGTCATGCTCCAGGCTTCATCCCATTCCAGGCCTTTATCGTCCATCAGAATCCGCATCAGCTCCGGAATGACCAGGGTCGGATGCGTATCGTTGATATGCAGAGCCACCTTGTCCGGCAGCGCGGACAGAGGGAGGTTCAGCTTCGAGAAGGTACGCAGTATGCTCTGCAGACCCGCGCTGCAGAGGAAATACTGCTGCTTCAGGCGAAGCAGCTTGCCTTCGTACTGGGAGTCGTCCGGATAGAGGAATTCCGAAATGGATTCCACGGAGCGCTTGTATTCCAGGAATTTATGATAATCAGTCCCTGCTTCAAGCCCTCTCGTCCGATCCGGCTGAAGGATGGATTCCGCGCTCCAGTTGCGGAGAGTGTTCACATGCCGCCGGTCCGCGCCGATAATCGGAATGTCATAAGCCACGGCGCGGACAGTCTCGTAGTCCTTGTGTTCAAAGGTAAGGCGGTCTCCGGTTTTACCGGTTTCGATCCGTCCCCAGAACCGGACATCGACGCTCTTGTCTTCCCGGCGAACCTCCCACACATTATCCTTCTGGAGCCATGTATCAGGAAGCTCGACCTGATACCCGTCCACAATTTTCTGCTCGAACAAGCCGTATTTGTACCGGATGCCGCAGCCATGTCCCGCATACTGCAGCGAAGCAAGTGAATCCAGGAAGCAGGCCGCCAGCCGGCCGAGCCCGCCGTTGCCGAGACCCGCATCCGCCTCCTGCTCCTCGATATCCTGAAGACGGAAGCCGAGATCGGCGAGTCCGTCCCGAACCATCTCCAGCACGCCCATGTTCAGCAGATTGTTGCCGAGCAGGCGGCCAATCAGGAACTCCATCGAGAAGTAATAGACCTGCTTCTCCTGGCCGTTCTTGTATTTCTGGTTCGTATCGGCCCAGTTCCGCCCGATCTGGGCGCGGACCAGACTGCCAAGCACCTGATAAACGTCGGCATCCGAGGCTTCTTCCAGCGGCTTGCCCAAGCTTGAGACCAAACGATCGACAAACGCTTCTTTGAATGCTTCTTTATTGGTAAACAACTGGCAGTTTCCTCCTGATCTCCATATTCGGGATAACGGCTGCGCCGGAATTCCTTGCACTATTGTTCCTTACATCTTGCTGCTCTTGGCAATGACGAACGGGCGCTTGCTGTCGCCGACCAGAATCCGGTCCCGGCTCAACTGGACATCCTTGTCGAGAATCACATTCTCGATCACAGCATCCTCCTCGATCACGCACTTCTGCATGACGACGGAGTTGACGACCCTCGCTCCCTTATGAATCTGAACGCCGCGGAAGATGACGCTGTTCTCCACGGTTCCGGCAATCACGCAGCCATTCGCCACAAGCGAGTTGCTGACGTTCGCGCTCTCCAGATAACGGGTCGGCGCCTCGTACTTGATTTTGGTCTGGATCGGATTGTCCCGGAACAGGCTCAGGTACTCCTCACGCTTCAGCAGCTCCAGACTGTTCTTGTAATAGCTGGCCACCGAATTGATGACGGCGTGATAGCCGGTATACTCATAAGCCGCGATCTTGAAATTGCCGCGTCTCTTCTGGATGGCATCCCGGAAGAAGTAGCTTTCACCGTGGGCGATGCAGTATTCCACCTGCTGCAGAAAGAGCTCCTTCTCCATAATGAACAAATCCAGATAGACATTGGGATGGGTCTTCTCCTGGTGGATGTTCGTCACGAAGCCGTCTTCACCGACCTCAAGCCGCAGGCAGGGATCATGCTCGGGCTGAAGCTGGTCGATCTTCTTGTAGACGAGCGTGACGTCAGCGCCTTTTTGAATATGATAATCAAACACTTTCTGGAAGTCGGCCGTATTGATATGCTGGCTTCCGGAATGCACGATATATTTGGCGGATGCCCGTTTGAAGAAGTCCAGGTTGTTATGATAATGCTGAAGATCCCCAAGCGACGTATCGGTCGGATCGTTCCAGTCCGGAGGCAGAATGAACAGCCCGCCATGCTTGCGGTTCATATCCCAGGACTTCCCGTCTCCCAGATGGTCCATCAGCGAGCGGTATTTGCGGCGAACGAATACGCCAACGCTTTCAAGCTCGGCGTGCATCATATTGGACAGAACGAAATCGATCAGACGGTAACGGCTTGCAAAAGGCACAGCCGCCCCGCACCGGAAATAGGTCAATTCGTTCAAATGGTCCAATTCATGATCCAGATTGATTACTCCCATGAGCTGTTTCATAGAAATCCGTCCCCTTCTACTATGATTTATACGGTCTTGACCGGGATGGAGCGGCGTTTCTTGTTCCGGTTGTCGATCAGCAGAATTTCGTCCTCGTTCTCCCGCTCGGTTCCGATCTCCATGCCGTCCTCGATTACCGTGTTCTCGCTGATAATGGCTTTATGGATGCGGACATTCTGGCCGATCTTGACCTTCGGCATGATCACGGAATCCGTAATAACGCTGCCTTCTCCTACCTCAACGCCATAGAAGAGAACGGAATGCCGCACATGTCCGCAGACGATGCAGCCCTCGTTGATGATGGAGCCGGAGACGGATGCGCCCGGTGCGACATACTGGGCCGGCTGGTTCGGATTGCGTGTATAAATTCTCCAGGCAGGATCGTTCAGATTAAGAGGCGGATTGTCGCTCAAGAGGTCCATATTGGCTTCCCACAGGCTGTTGACCGTGCCGACGTCTCTCCAGTATCCCTTGAACGGATAGGCGTACATGGATCTGCCCTTGGAGAGCAGCGAAGGCAGAATATCCTTGCCGAAATCGTGGGAGGACGCCGGATTCTCGCCATCCTCCAGCAGGGCGCGGCGCAGAACATCCCATTTGAAAATGTAGACGCCCATGGAAGCCAGCGTGCTCTTCGGCTGGGCAGGCTTCTCTTCGAATTCGTAAATCTTCAGATCTTCTTCCGTATTCAAAATGCCGAACCGGCTCGCCTCCTCCATGGGGACGTCGATGACGGAGATTGTGCAGTCGGCGTTTCTTTCCTTATGGTATTCCAGCATGGCGTTGTAATTCATCTTGTATATATGATCGCCTGAAAGGATGAGTACATGCTCGGGATCGAACTGGTCGACGAATTTCAGATTGCGGTAAATGGCATCAGCGGTTCCCCGGTACCAGCTGCTGCCGTCTTCCTTCTCATGAGGAGGCAGGACGTAAACGCCCCCGTTCTTGCGGTTCAAATCCCAATCGCTGCCGATGCCGATATAGGAACTCAGTACGAGAGGTTCATATTGAGTCAAAACACCTACAGTGTCGATTCCCGAATTGGTGCAGTTGCTTAGCGGGAAATCGATAATGCGGTAGGTGCCTCCAAAATAAACAGCCGGTTTTGCAATCGATTTGGTCAAGCTCTTCAGTCTTTTCCCTTGACCTCCAGCCAAAAGCATGGCCACCATTTCCTTTTTCTTCATTAGGAAGAGCCTCCTTAACGTGGGGTAGTAAAGCTTCTTCAATGGATGAGATAAAATGAGTGGTTCGATGAACGGCAGATAAAGAGTTCACAATGCATGATATGGCGTGACAAAATGGAATAAACCGGTTGTTTCGAAATCGTACAGAATTGATTGGAAGTGCTGGAAAAATATTGATAACGGGGAATGATTTGAAAGGAACGAAAGCTGTTCCGGACCTACTTTAGGGGAGATTGGTCCGAAGGTTATATCCTTATTGTAAAGTGTTCGATATCCGCCGTCAAAACCCTTTCCCGCTTTTTTTGTTCGTTCAACCGCCGATCCATCATGCCAATTTTTGCAACCTGCTGCCCTATGTTATAATCGCTTCCAAAACCTCCGTGATGTGTGTTGTCCATCAAGAATTCGGAAGATCGCCATTTTCTCCATATATTTAGGATTAACCATTTTGTTAGCGTATGATTGAACCAAGTTCTTCATGATACAGGTATTTTTCAGCAAACATTTATGTTGTTATGCCATAATGGAGAAGCAATCGTTTGAACTTTCAGCATGGAGGAATCGACATGAAAGCTCACCAAGGCATCCGTCTTCTACTGGTGGACGATGAGCCTCATATTCTCCAGTTCCTGGAACTGGGGCTGATAAATGAAGGATTTGATGTAAGGACGGCGCAGGACGGCCTTTCCGCACTCTCGATCGCCGCCGATTTCAAGCCGCATGTGGCGATATTGGACATCATGATGCCCGGAATGGACGGCTTCGAGGTGTGCCGGTATCTTCGGAACGAGGAGGCCGAGCTCGCCGTCATCATGCTGACGGCCAAGGACGAGGTCGATGACCGCGTCAAGGGGCTGTCCATCGGCGCCGACGATTATATGGTCAAGCCGTTCAGCTTCGAGGAGCTGCTGGCCCGCATTCAGGCGCGGCTGCGCAACCAGTTCCCCGGCCTGCTCGGCGAGGTGCGCTGCGGTCCCTTCCGGATTGACAGCCGGCGCAAGGAGATCCGCTTCAAGGACGAAGTGCTGGAGCTATCGCCGACGGAGTACGAGCTGCTGCAGTATATGGTCATCAATCACGGACTTGTACTGAGCAAGCCGATGATTCTAGACAAGGTGTGGGGCTATGACTTTGGAGGAGAGGAGAATATCGTGGAGGTGTATATCCGCTCCCTTCGCGAGAAGCTCGGAGACAAGGAGCACCGGATTATCCGCACGCTGCGCGGCGCGGGCTACCGGGTGGACCTTGTATGAAGAACCTGTTCTCGGCTGTCCGCAGCCGGATTCATCCTCCCCGCTCCCTCAGCAAGCAGCTGCTCGCCATCTCCCTGCTGATCCTGTCTGCTCTGCTGTTGCTGATCGGCATTTTCCAGTACGCCATTATGCGGAACTTCCTGTATTCAAACCGGGCGGAAGCCATGCAGTCCCAAATCCGCTCCGTTCCCCGATTCTTTGAATCGCCATTCTTCTTTCAGGAGAACGGTGCTCTGTCTTCTCCGGAATCGGAGAGCGGCCCGGCAGGCGGCGGTGAAGGCGGCGGCGGAGCCCCGGAAGACGGCGCAGCCTCGGACGGGACGGCTGCCTCGGCATCTCCCGCTCCCGACGCCATAGCGGGGCAGAGCCCGGATTCGGGCCAGGAAGGCGGATTCCCCGGAGGGTCATCAGGCCGCCGTCCCATTCTGCTCGACGCCGACATGACGATCGCCATATACACGGCGGACGGCACCTTCACCGATCTGCAGCCGGAGTCGCTGGCGGCCTATCCAGCTCCACGGATGAGCGACGCGGAATATGAGCAGCTGCTGAATAAGCACAAGCCCAGCAACCGCATGTCCGACGACTACAAGCTGCTGAAGGCGAGCGACGGCAGCGAGCAGCTCGCCGTGTTCATGACCTTCGGGCGCCCGGAGAATCCCACGGGCATCCTGCAGATGACCACGGCAACGGCTTCGCTGCGCAGCGTCATCATGCGTCAGCTGCTGACGTTCGTCGGCTTGTCCGCGGCCGCACTGGCTGGCGGGCTGCTGATCTACCTGCCCTCCATCAGGCGGGCGCTCTCCCCCTTGTCCAACATGGGCAGAACCGCCCAGGTCATCGACGCGGGCAATCTGGATGTCCGGTTCCCTGTCTCCCAAGGACAGACCGAGATCGACCAGCTGTCCCATTCGTTTAACGCGATGCTGGAGCGGCTGGAGTCCTCCTTCCGGAACGAGCGGGAAGCCAAGGAACAGATGCGCCGCTTCGCTGCCGACGCCTCGCATGAACTGCGGACTCCGCTGACCTCGATCCACGGGTTTCTGGAGGTGCTGCTCCGGGGAGCGGCCGAGAACAAGGATCAGCTATACAATGCGCTGAACAGCATGCACGGCGAATCGAGGCGCATCAACAAGCTGGTGGAGGATCTCCTCCTCCTCGCCCGGATGGACGGCGCCCCCCAGCTTCACGCCCGGGAGCTGGAGCTCGACCAGGTCATCGAGCAGATGCGCCCCCAACTGGAGATGCTGGCCGGAGAGCGCACTGTCGAATTCGACCTCTCCATCGGCATCAGAGGCGTCTATGACCCGGACAAAATCAAGCAGGTCGTGCTCAATCTGTTCCAGAACGCGGTTCAGCATACCGATCCGCAGAGCGGCAGGATCACCCTCTCTATGCACGGGGTAGGCGCAAAGGCCGAACTGACCGTGAAGGACAACGGGAACGGCATCCCCGCCGAGCATCTTCCGCATGTCTTCGACCGGTTCTACCGCAGCGATCCTTCCCGGGCCCGCCGGTACGGCGGCTCCGGACTGGGCCTGTCGATCTCGAAGTCGATCGTCGAAGCGCATGGCGGCGAGATTTCCGTTACAAGCACACCGGGGCGGGGCTCGGCATTCAGCATCACGCTGCCCTGCCTCCAGGCATTGGCAATGAAGTCCCGGAACGAGCTATAATTAAATATTGAAGCAGGGTTTCATACCTAAACGTTCAGGAGGGATTCACATGTACGAAATCGCTGTAATCGGAGCCGGTCCGGCCGGCGCAAGCGCCGCTCTCTTCGCCGCCAAGGCGGGCAAGGCGACGCTGCTGATCGACAATGACAAGGGAATGACCCGCAGAGGCTGGTACGAGAACTATTACGGGATTTCCGAAATCGGCGGACCTGAGCTTGTAGAGACCGGCCATAAGCAGGCGGTCAAATTCGGAGCGAAGCTGGTAGCAGACCAGGCGACTTCCATCTCGAAGAACGGCGAGGGCTTCACGATCCAGACGGAAAGCGGCGGAACCTATGAAGCCAAGCATGTGATTCTGGCAACCGGTGCGCTTACCGATCTGGCGGCTCAGTCGGGTGTTACGACCAAGGACGGCACGGAACCGAGAATCAAGACGGTCGTCGCGGTGGACGCTGCCGGGAAGACGAATATCGAGGGCATTTGGGCAGCGGGAACGGTTGCCGGCGTAAGCGTCCATGCGATCATTACAGCGGGCGACGGCGCCAAGGTCGCGGTTAACGTCATCAGCGAGCTGAACGGTGCCCGCTATGTCGATCACGATGTGCTGAAGGCATAGTCAGCAAGCGGACTGGCCCTTAGTCTCCGAAGGGACAGGCACCCACAGTTCCACAATCGCACAATTGAAAGCAGGCCCCTTCCGGTTCGGGAAGGGGCCTGCTTGTGTAGTTGGCCGACAACCGGGCTGCGCCTTGGGCGCAAAACCCGGTTGTACGTATGATTCGATTATGCGTATGATTCGATTATGCGTGCGATGCGGTAACGTCCTGCGCCCTCTACTTGCGGGCCGGGCCTACTTGCGCGCCGGACGCTTCAGGATGCGCACGCCGTACAGCGGCAGTTCCAGGCTGCCGGATACGGCCTCGCCGCTCTCGGCATCGGTGAAGGCTCCGCCGTCCAGCTCCACCTTCCCTGTGCGGCCCGAGAAATTGAGCAGGAACACGTATTCATGCTCCCCGTCAGTCCGAAGCTGGGCCGTTACTCCCTTCGGCAGCTCCGCATCCAGCGAGCGGAGGACGCCGGCTTCCTTCACGAGTCCGCCGTAGAAGGAATCATAGAAGGCCGGATCGCTGACCCGGGCAGCGAGGTAGTACGCCTTGCCGTCTCCTCTATGATTCACGGTAAGCGCCGGACGTCCGGCGTAGAAGTCGTCGCCGTATACCGCAAGCGTCTCCGCGCCTTCGGTGTGAATCAGCTCGCACAGCTCGCGGATTTCGAATTCGCCGCGAATAGCTGCGCCTTCGCCCATAACGAGCCGGTTGGACTGTTCATCATGCAGCCCGTCGATCTCTTCGGCCCAGATGCCAACCGTCTGCCGGAGCGGTCCCGGGAAGCCGCCGAGGTTCGTCAGATCGTTCTCGTCCACGATGCCGGACCAGTACGTCACAACAAGCGTTCCGCCATTCTGCACGAACTTGTCGATCGCTTCGCCCGTGCTCTCCCGCAGCAGATAAGCCATCGGCAGAATGAGCAGCTTGTAAGCCGAGAAATCGTCGTTCGAGCCGACGATGTCGGTTGGCACGCCCATTTCCCACAGTGCGCGGTAATGCTGCAGGACGGTCTGCTCATAGTGCAGTCCGCCGTTGCGCGGTCCCTGGGCATCGTTCACGGCCCAGCGGTTGTCCCAGTCGGCCAGAATGGCGGCCTCGGCCGGAACGGTTGTGCCGACAACCTCAGTCAGCCCGGCCAGTGTCTGCCCCAGCTCCGCAACGTCCCGGAAGACGCGCGTATGCTCATGCCCGGCGTGGTCGATTACCGCGCCGTGGAACTTCTCGCTCGCGCCCCGGCTCTTGCGCCATTGGAAATACTGGACCGTATCCGAGCCGTGAGCGACTGCCTGCAGCGAAGACAGCTTGTGCATCCCCGGCTTCTTCAGCTTGCTGACCGGTTGCCAGTTCGTGAGGCTCGGCGTGCTCTCCATCAGCATGAACGGCTTATGTTTCAGCGTCCGGAACATGTCATGGTTAAAGGCGAACCAGGAGGCGATATTGCCTTCCGAATCCGCTTCATGCCAGGTCGGATAAGCGTCCCAGGAGATGACGTCCACTTCCTTCGCGAACTCGCGGTAGTCCAATCCGTAGAACCAGTCCATAAAATTGGTCGTGCAGGGCAGGTCCGCATTCGCGGCCTTAAGCGGTACGATCTCATGCTTATAGAAATCAATGGTCTGGTCGGACACGAAGCGCCGCCAGTCCAGGTTTTGTCCGTGCACCATGCTCTCGCCGTGCGGAGACGGAGACTCGACCTGGGACCATGAGGTGTACGTATGGCTCCAGAACTTCGTCCACCAGGCCATGTTCAGGGCATCCAGGTTGCCGTATTTCTTCTTCAACCAGCCACGGAACGCCTCCTGGCAGTAATCGCAGTGGCATTCTCCGCCGTATTCGTTGGAGATATGCCAGCCGATGACAGCCGGATGATCCGAATATCGCTCGGCCAGTCTGCTGTTGATGATCGTCGTCTTCTCGCGGTAGACCGGGGAGGTCATGCAGTGGTTATGGCGCATGCCGTGCAGGTTGCGGACACGGTTCTTCTCCACGCGCAGCACTTCCGGGTACTTCTCCGACATCCAGGCCGGACGGGCACCTGTCGGAGTGGCCAGCCAGGCATAAATTCCATTAGCGGCGAACCGGTCCAGCACCTGATCCAGCCAGCCGAATTCGAATACGCCTTCCTCCGGCTCAAGCATTGACCAGGAGAAAATGCCGACAGCCATCACATTGCAGCCGGCCAGCTTCATCATCCGGATATCTTCCTCCAGCACCTGCGGATCATGCAGCCACTGGTCGGGATTATAATCGGCTCCATGCATCAAGACGGGCAGCTTCGGGCTGATGGGCGGGAATTTAACAGTCATGGGTTTCTCTCCTTTGTGTGGGTTGTTAAAATTCAAGAACGGCCGAAGCCCATAAAGGCAAAGGGGAGACCATGGTCTCCCCCGTTTCCTAAGGCTTCCTTGTTCCGCTTCGCCTTGCGGCTTGCCGGACGGCCTTGTCTAATGAATACCTTACGGGCCTTGCCTGCCTGTATTCTCTTGGGTCTGCCTTCGCTTACTTCTTACTTGGACTGGTTAGCCAGGAAAGTGTCGATTTGCTTCTGCAGCTCGATCTGGATCTTGTCGATGCCGGCCGATTTCAACTGGCTGACCAGATCCTTCTGGCCTTTATCCAGATCGTCGATCAGACCGTATTCCAGCGGAATCGCATATCGGAGCATGACGTTGCCTACATTGGCGACTTCGGTCTTCACGTTGGCATCGTCAAAGACGAATGTTTCCAGCGGGAAGTGGTACACGCTCTTCATCCAGGTATCCAGCATATCGTTGGCTTCCTGCGGGTAAGTCGAGCTCTGGCGGTTCAGCGGCGAGTTCCAGCCCCAGTTCGAGAAGCCTGTGTAGTTGGCGGCACTCGGACCCGGGTTGTACTTGTCATCGCCTACCGCTTCATAGTGCTTGCCAGAGATGCCGTACATCGTCAAGTCGTGGATCTCCTTGTCGTTCTGCAGCAGGTCGATCAGCATCAGCGCGCGCTCCGGATTCTTGGAGGTTGCATGGATGGCCATACCGTTCTGTGTGGAGATGGCGGCAAGCTTCTTCTTGGCCGGCGTCAGATCGGCAATCGCATATTGAACATCCGGCGTGTCGCGCTTCGCTTCTTCAATGTTCGCGGCAAGCGTACCGAGGTTCTGCGCATAGGAGGCAATCTTGCCTGCTTTCATATCCTGCCATACATCATTCTTGTTGCTGACAATGTTCTTCGACCATGCCTTGCTGTCGGCGAGGTCTTTGTAGTATTTCAGCAGCTGCGTAAACTCGGGAGTATCGTATACATTGAATACTTTGCCTGTCGCATCGTCCAGCTTGTAAGCCAACGGAGTGTTGTAGTCAACCAGATTCCATTCGTTATTCTGTTCAAGCATGATCTGATCCAGCTCATGCCACTTCCAGCCGTCAGCCGGCTTGGCGCCAAAAGCGTTGATGCCTTTTTCACTAGCTGCAATCGCTTTCAGGTAAGCAGCATACGTTTCCGGACTGTTAACCGGCTGCAAATTGTACTTCTTGACGAGGTCTTCACGGATCAGCACCGCTTTGTCCGTTACTTCCGCATTATTGTTAGGAACCATGAACAGCTTGCCGTTCACCTTGGCCTGATCCCAAGCGACTTTATCCAGGGCGGCATACGTTTGCGGCGCGTATTTCTGCAGCATGTCGTCGGTCAGCTCCAGGAAGCCTCCTTTCAGCGCCTGGTCGTTATAGTAAGCCCAGTTCGCCGTATATACCAGATCGAAATCTTCATTGGCCGCGAATTTCAGCGGGTATTTCTGGTTCCAGTCCGCCCAGTCCAGGAACTCGACGTCCACGGTAGCGTTGATTTTCTGCTTCAGCAGCGTATTCAATTTATCGAATACTTCGTTGTAATCCGCCGGCTGGCCGCCGACCAGAATCATTTTCAGCTTAACCTCTTTGGATGTATCCGCAGCCCCGTTGCTTGCCGACGCAGAAGCAGCCGGTGCGGTTCCCGCCGCGTCTGTAGCAGCCGCGCCACTGTTCGAATTTCCTCCGCCGCAGGCGGAGAGGGCCGCTGCCATCGCCATGGTCATGGACAACAGCAGCAAGGATGTCTTCTTTTTACGCATCGCTAAAATCCCCCTTAAAGATTTCATTCGTATAAATCAGGACTACTCTATATTGATAACCAGGTTGCCCTGTGGTCATCCTTTGACTGCGCCGATGGTGAGACCTTGTACGAAGAAGCGCTGGATGAATGGATACGCCAGAAGGATCGGGCCTGTCGCCACAACGGTCATCGCCATCTTGAGGCTCTCCGTAGGCAGGCTGCCGGTAACTACCGCCCCGGACTGCATCATCGCTTTCCGCATGCCGTCCATATTGCCAAGCATCTTGTACAGGTAGTACTGCAGCGGCATCAATTCCGATTTGGAGACGAACAGCAGCGCGTTGTACCAGTCATTCCAGTAAGCAAGAGCGATGAACAATCCAATTGTAGCCAGAGCAGGCTTGGACAGCGGCAGGATCAGCGAGTAGTAGATCCGGAAATCGCCGGCGCCGTCGATTTTGGCCGATTCGGTAATGGCATCCGGTATGCTGCCCATGAACGATTTCATGACGATGATGTAGAAGACGTTCAGCAGCATCGGCAGGATCAGCACAACCAGCGTATCTTTCAGATGCAGATAGTTGACGATCATCAGATACCAGGGGACAAGTCCCCCGTTGAACAGCGTCGTGAAGAAGAAGAAGAACGAGAATTTGTTCCGCCATCTGAAATCGCGCCGGGTCAGCACATAAGCCGTCATGGACGTCAGGAACAGTCCTATCAGCGTACCGATCGCCGTTACCGCAATGGTCACTCCATACGCTTTCAGCATATCCTTCGGGAATTCGAAGAGAATGCGGTAAGCTTCAAGCGAGAAAGTGGACGGAATCAGCGAATAGCCGTTCAATGTGATGGCGGTCTCTTCTGTCAGCGAAGACGAAACGACCAGCCAGAATGGAAGCAGACAGAGCAGCGCAAGCAGCGTCAGCGAGACATAACCGATTACGGACAACAGGATTCGGTCGTTGTGGCGGATCTTTTTGCCCGCAGGCTGCGATCCGGCTCTGCTATCTGAGACAACAGTACTCATCTTAAGTTCCCCCCTTATTAGAACAGTGCGCGATCTTTATCGTATTTGCGTACCGCGAAGTTGGCCAGCATGATCGTGACGAAGCCGAGAACCGACTGGAAGAAACCGGCGGCTGCCGACATCCCGATATCATTGGACGTGATCAGTGAGCGGAATACATAAGTGTCGATAACGTCGGTAGAGGAGAACAGCAGACCGTTGTTGCCCACCATGTTGTAGAACATCCCGAAGTCGCCTCTGAA
The DNA here is from genome assembly GCF_000758685.1 of Paenibacillus stellifer. Classification (NCBI taxonomy): domain Bacteria; kingdom Bacillati; phylum Bacillota; class Bacilli; order Caryophanales; family Paenibacillaceae; genus Paenibacillus; species Paenibacillus stellifer. The sequence continues at coordinate 635,021 of NZ_CP009286.1, read as the reverse complement.
AATATTGCCGATCGCCAGCAGCACCAGGATGATGACCGTAGGCATCAGATTCGGGATCGTAATGCGGAAGATACGCTGGAAGATGTTCGCGCCGTCGATCTGGGCGGCCTCGTACATTTCCGTATCAATGCTCGTAATGGCGGCCAGGTACATGACCGAACCGTAGCCAAGCGTCTTCCAGGCGGTGACAATAACCAGGATGAACGGCCAATAGGACGGCGTGTTGTAAATGTCGATCTTGTCAAAGCCCAATGCAGTGAGCAGCGTATTCACAGTGCCTACGTCAAAGTTGAACAGGTTGTATGCGATAGCGCCAACCACAACCCAGGAGATGAAGTACGGCAGGAACATCAGCGTCTGGGTGATTTTGCGGAACCATTTGCCCGCCACTTCGAACAACAGAATGCCGGCGAAGATCTGCAGCAGGTTGTTCACAATGATGAATGCAATATTATAAAGAGCTGTATTGCGCGTCACCCTCCAGGCGTCCCCCGATTCAAAGAAGAACCGGAAGTTGTCCAGCCCGTTCCAGGGGCTTCCAAAGACTCCCCCGCTGTAGTCGTATTTCTTGAAGGCCAACACAATCCCCGCCATGGGGATGTATGCCAACAGGATGAAGAACAGAACGGCCGGAGTCAGCATCAGGAGCAGCGTCCGGTATTTTTTCAATTCGCCCCAAAAGCCTTGTCTCATCTTTTTCACTCCTCTTTCCCTTTCCTCGGTAACAACTCAAGTATACCCGGGCTAACCCTCGGGACGGGATTCAGCGGAGCAACTAAAAGTAATACTTTTTCCACGATCGGGATAACGCTTTCTTTATGGCCGGGTTCTGGAAAAAAGAAGAAAGGACGGGCTGTCGCCCGTCCCTTGCGATTACCTCCGCGTCTTTCCAAGACTTTGCGCAGCGGGTGCTAGATTTTATGCTTCTTGCGGTATTCGCCGGGTGTCATATTCATCGCCTGCTTGAACTGCCGGTTGAAATAGATGATATTCTTGTAGCCCATCCGTTCCGCGACTTCATAAATTTTGAGCCCGGGATCGGCCAGCAGCTGGCATACCCGCGCCAGCCGACGCTCGTTCAGGAAATCGCTGAAATGCGTCCCCGTCTCTTCCTTGAAGAGATAGCCCAGATAATTCGGTGTAAAATCAAAATGCGCCGCCACTTCCTTCAGCGTCAGCTTCTGCTCCAGGTTCTCTTCCACGTAGGAAATGATGCTGTCGATCAGCTTCCGCTTCTGCCGCTGGCGTTTGACGTAGAGCAGCTCGGACAGCTCGAAGAAGCGCCGGCGCAGCCAGGACAGAATGTCATGGACGGTCTCGAACTGGAACAGGAGATCCGGCTGGTGGGTATCCCATTTCAGCAGCTCGTACAGATTCTCGTTCATCGTCAGAAGCTCGGCATGGAGCCTCGACGTAATGCGTATGATCAGCTCGTACGCCTCATTGCGGCTGGACAGCGGCGCGTCGCCGCCGAAGAGCCGGAGCAGGCAGTCATCGATGGCGACCAGATCGTATTCCTTGATCGCGACGATCATCTCATCCAGCCGCTCGTCGAAGCGGTCGCTCGTCTCCCCGGCCGGCGCTGCCGGTGCAGCCTCCCGGAGAAGGCGGTTCTTGCCAAGCAGCCATTTGGCGCTGAGCGCGGCCTGCGCTTTCTGGTAAGAGTCCCAGAGCCCCGCTTCGTCATCCGCAAAAGGGCCAACGGAAGCGGTCACGGTGAAGGATGTCTTCCGCTGAACATGGACGACCAGCTCCTGCAGTCCGGCAAGAAAATCATCCTCTTGCACCGAAGCCAGCAGCAGACAGCGCTCATGCGGAATGGCAATGCAGGTTCCAAGCTGATGCTCGGCGGCGAAAGACCGGATACAGGAAATGACCTCGCCCGTCTGGGCTCTCCTTGCCCGCTCGGAGCTGTCTCTCGTCTTCCATTCCACATCGTCAATCTCGATCAGCGCAGCGGCCGTTCCGCCTTCCAGAATCGGGGTCAGAAGACGCCGGACCCGCTCCACTTCCCTGTGCGCGGAATCGCCGTTCAGCCAGCGGAGAAGCAGCTCCTCGTTCACGAGCGACAAGGCTTCGGAGAACGTCCGGTCCTCTTCCCGTTCCTTCTCCACCTTCTTGCAGAGATCCGCCAGCGTCTCGTACAGCTCCGCGTCTTCTACGGGCTTAAGCAGATAGGCGGAGGCATTAAGCTCAATCGCCTGCTTGGCGTAATGGAAATCCTCATGCCCGCTAATAAATACGATTTTCACTTCGGGGTTGATTGCTTTCGCCTTGCGCGCAAAATCGGTGCCCGACATGATCGGCATGCGGATGTCCGAGAGAATCAGATCGATCCGCTCGCTCTCCATCACTTTGAGCGCATTGAAGCCATTGTTGGCCGCTCCGGCCACTTCGATATCAAGACCACTGTTCAGCACGCGGCGGCGCATCCATTCCAGATCAACCGCCTCGTCGTCCACAAGCAGCAAACTGACGCTCATCGTTATTCCCTCCTTGCCTGCCATCCGCGCAGAGCGGGTCCGGGCAGGGCAGAATATCCCCTTTCCCCCATCTTAGACCCGGTTCATCACTTGCGGTATTGGGGGATTCAATTAAAACCAATACTTTCTCAAAGATATGCAGTCTCGTCATCACGCCGGGCCGCATCCTCCGCGCTTTCATAGGGAAGCCGGATGCGGACGGTGGTCCCGGCTCCATAAATACTGGCGATGGTCACGCCATAGCCTTGTCCGTATTTCAATTTGATGCGTTCATCCACGTTCTTCACTCCGTAGCCGCCGGTCTCGCTCTTGCCCGCAAGAATCCGTTCGACCGTATCCTCCCGCATGCCGATTCCGTTGTCGATCACCTTCAGCTCGATTTCGTCGCCGACTCGTCTTCCGGATATCCGGATCGCGATGGATTCGTCAAACCAGGCGTGCTTGAACACATTTTCCACGAACGGCTGCAAAATAACCTTGATGACGACAGCCTTCATAATCTCCGGCTCGACATCGACGTAGACCGCAAAGGCATCGGCGTACTTCACCTTCTGGATCTCCAGATAAGTCTCCACCTGCAGAAGCTCCTGCTCCATCTCGATCTCGACATGCCCCTGATTCAGAGTCAGGCGATAGAAGCGGGACAGTCCCTGCACCATCTCCGTTACCTTCCGCGTCTCCCCCAAATTGGCCAGGCTGCTGATCGTGGACAGCGTATTATACAGAAAATGCGGGTTGATCTGCGACTGGAGCGCCTCCAGCTCCGCCTGCTTGCGTTTGATGTCCTGGACATACACACTGCTGATCAAATCCTGAATGTTCTTCGCCATGATATTAAAAGCGTCGGCAATCTGCCGAAATTCGTCATTCCCCGAGAAGCGGATGCGCTTCTGGAAGTTGCCTTCCTGGAAGGAGCGGACCAGCGTAACGATTCGCGACATTTTGCGTCCGGACAGGCGGGCGACCAGCAGGCCGATGCAGGCCATGACAAGAAAGCTGATAGCGCACACGGCGAAGATGATCCGCTGCATTGTGCCCGCGTCCTTGTGCAGGTAGGAAGGCGGAACGACGGCCTCGATGTAGAAGCCGCTGTCTTGAATCGTCTCCTGCAGGGTCAGAAACCGGTCGTTCACCTGTTTGTCGTCGCCATCCCCTCTCTGAAAAATAATCTCGTTCGTATCCGACTTCCGCAGCCGCACCGTAACGCCCTGATCGACCGGGAATGTAGCGAAGTTGCCGAACAGATCGCTCAGAGATGCCGTAATCCGCACATAGCCAATGACCGTCTTGTAATCGCTGTACGAGACGAGCCTGCGGATATGCGAAATATTTCCAAGCTTGCGGTCCGTGTCAATCTGCATCCAGATGTTGTCAAGCTCCGAATCCTTGTTATTCTTGTACCAGGTGGTGTTCTCGATATCGTGATAAGACAGAATATAATAATCGCTTCGCTTGATCTGCTCATCCAGATTGTCGCCGGACACGATGTTAAGATCCTCGTTGAAGGTGTACAGCATGAGCCGGATGTGGTTGCCGAACAGCTTCAGCGGCGAGGTGATCTGCGGCACGATTTCGTCAAGCATGACGAGATAAATATCGTAAGGCGTCCCCTTCTTCTGCAGCGCCCGTTGAAAGGACAGGCTGCCGAACAGCGTATCCGACATCCGCTGGATTTCATCCATCTGGTAGCGGATATTGCTGCTGGCCTGCTTCATTCCTGTCCGGATATTCGTCTCGGCCATATCGGTCCGCGTTCCGACCAGCATGGCATAGGAAATATAGCCGATTACGGCGTCGGTGAACAGCACCAGCAGCAGATATGGAATCATCATCTTGTAGGTAAAAGGCATGTATCTCTTCATGGCAATAGCATCCCCCCGGGGACAGAGTCGTATGTCCTATAATAACGCTATCACATGTAGAGAAGGAAGAGAAAAATTCAGCAGCCGGAACACGGTATCAGACAAGGAATGGCAAGGAACGGCAAGAATAAACACCTGACGGCGTCCTTTAGCCGCTGAGCGTTTATCGGGGAATGGAAGACTAATGATCAATGAGCAGCATATAAACTCTAATATTTCAAAATAACCCCATAAAATGAGGCCTCGAAAATTTAAAGATTCTATACATGCAAAAAAAGCACCGGATCAAGGTCTATGCCCTGTTCCGGCGCCTTTAATGGAACTTCCGTTCCGGCGTCCTGTTGTTATCCATACAGCTTCCTTCCCGCAAGCTCTTCCCGGCCCCCGTCGATCTGCTCCATGAGTCCCCGCAGATAAGGCAGCAGCTGCGGACGCAGCTCCTCGCGCTGAAGTCCGATCTCCAGAGTAGCCTGAATATAGCCGAATTTATCGCCGATATCGTACCGTCTGCCCTGAAGATCAAGCGCCAGCAGCCCTTCCTTGCGGCAAATCTCATGCAGCGCGTCGGTCAGCTGATACTCGCCGCCCGCCCCCCGCGTCAATCCCGCCAGCACGGAGAAGATGGAAGGCTCCAGAATATAGCGGCCCATAACCGCGTAAGACGATGGAGCCAGAGACGGGTCCGGCTTCTCGACAAGCCCCTTGACCTGGTGCACACCGGCGCGTCCGCCATCCGAGTCGATAATGCCGTATTTGCCCGTCTCCTGCTTCGGCACCTGCTGCACACCGACGATCGTCATAGGCCGCCGTTCGTAGAGCTGCATCATCTGCTGCAGGGCCGGCGTCTCCGATACCATAATGTCATCGCCCAGCAGCACGGCGAACGGTTCGTCGCCAATGAACTGCTCGGCGCACAGAATGGCATGGCCCAGTCCCAGCGGTTCCTTTTGCCGGATATAATGAATGCTCGCCAACTCGCTGATCGCCCGGACTTCGCGCAGCAGATCCTCCTTGCCCTTCTCCTCAAGCGTCTGCTCCAGCTCTACTGACTTATCGAAATGATCCTCAATCGACTTCTTGTTGCGCCCCGTCACGATAATAATGCTCTCGATGCCCGACCGGACGGCTTCCTCTACGATATACTGGATCGCCGGCTTGTCAACGATCGGCAGCATCTCCTTCGGCTGGGCCTTCGTCGCCGGCAGAAACCGGGTGCCGAGCCCCGCTGCGGGGATAACGGCTTTCTTGATTTTCATATTCGCTCGCTCCTTCCCGGATCACGATGGTTGCTTGGACTCGTAGCTCTGGGGCTCGTAGTTCTTGGACTCGTAGCTCTGGGGCTGCACGCGGACGGGCTGCTGCTGCTTTCTCCCTTGGCACACCTCATTGACGATATAGAGCGGACGGCCCTTCGATTCGTCATAGATGCGGCCGACATATTCGCCGAGAATGCCCAGCATCAGCAGAACGAAGCCATTGAAGGTCAGCGTAATGCCGATCATCGACGCCCAGCCCTTGACTGCCGAATCGGTGAAAATGGCCAGATACAGCACGTAGAGCAAATAGATGAACCCTGCCGCCGACAGCAGTGCGCCGATATAACCCGCCAGCTTCAGCGGTTTGTACGAGAATGAAGTGATGCCGTCCAGCGAGAGCTTGATCATCCGCTTCAGCGGATACTTCGTCTCCCCTGCCAGGCGTTCGTCCCGCTCGTATTCGATAGCCTTCTGGCGGAAGCCCACCCAGCTGACAAGTCCGCGGACGAACCGGTTCTTCTCCGGCAGACGCTTGAGCTGGTCGCATACCTTCCGGTCAATCAGGCGGAAGTCTCCGGTATCTACCGGAATGTTAATATCGGTGGAATAAGCGAGCACGCGGTAGAACATGCTTGCCGTCCATTTTTTGAAGAAGGTCTCGCCCTTGCGCTTGACGCGTTTCGCATAGACGACCTCATATCCGTTCTTCCATTCGTCGATCATCTGCAGAATCAGCTCCGGCGGGTCCTGCAGGTCGGCGTCGATAATGATCACCGCATCGCCCTGGGCATAATCCATGCCCGCCGTAATCGCAACCTGGTGGCCGAAGTTCCGGGAGAAATCGATGAGCTTCACGCTCTCGTCCCAGTAGCTGTACTCCTCGATCATCTGCGCGCAGCTGTCCACGCTGCCGTCGTTGACGAAGATCAGCTCATACGGCTCGCCCGCTGTGCCCATGACCTTCTTGATCCGGCGATAGGTCTCCTGAATGACCGCTTCCTCATTGTACATCGGGATAATGACGGAATAGCGCACACTTGAACCCATGTTAGCTCCTCCTTTATTAATGGGATGGCAGGCGCGGGATATGGAGTCCCGCGCCGCCGTCAATGCTTTGTGACATGAATGCCTTCGCCTAGTCCAGCGTTACTTCATAGAGCGTACCGCTTGCGGTTCCGCTGGTTCCCTGCCATTCCGAGGACGGAATTTCCTTGCCGTGCTCGGTGATCCAGGTCGTCAGCTCTGAATTGCCGCCCATACCGCCGCCCATGCCGCCGCTTGTGATGTAGAAGTACTTGACCTTGCCGCTCTTAACGAACGCCTGCAGTGTATCCGTCGTGTAGACGACGTCGGAACCGGAGAAGCCGTTAAGAATGACAACCTTGTTGCCCTCGACAATGTACGGGCCGCCTGTACTGTAGTTGGTGGTGGCGAACAGATATTCCTCGCCGGTGTTATGCTCTTTCAGATAAGCAACCAGCGATTCGTTGACGTTCTCGCCGCCGTTCATACCGCCGCCGAAGTTTCTGGAGCGGCTGTCGTCGCGGCTGCTTGTTCCGTTCTGCGCCTCTGTGTTATTCTGTCCGGCATTTCCGGTGCCGTTCTGACTGTTCTGACTATTCTGGCCGTTATCACCGGCCGAGCCGGCTCCGTTCTGTCCGTCATCGCCCGGCTGTCCGGCTTGGGCGCCGTTCTGCGCACCGCCTGGATTGAAGCCGCCCGGAATCTCCATACCGGCAGGAGGCGTCATTCCGCCGCCGCCAAAGCCGCTGCTGTCCGGACCGGCCGCAGGCGTCATGCTGTTCGAGCCGTAGACGATCGGAGTCAGCGACCAGTAGAACGGGCCGACCAGCAGAACGAACAGCCCTGCGATGGAGACGAACCGGATGAAAGGCTTCCCGCTTCCCTTCAGCATGATCAGAATCGCTGCGACTACAATGCCTGCGATCAGGATGCCGTAGGACCAGCCGGCGCCGATCGTCGCTTTATACGGATGCAGAATGTACCACTGGAAGCCCGCTGTTGCGAGAACGGCTGCCGGCAGCAGCCAGGACAGCCAGTTCGTGCCCTCCCGGTACAGATTCCACAGCTTGATGAAGCTGGCGCCAGCCAGCGCCGCGATCGGAGGCGCCATCATGATGAGATAATACTGATGGAAGAAGCCCGCGATGCTGAAGAACCCTGCAACCGGAACAAGCCAGGCCAGCCAGAAGAGCGCCTCTTTATGCTTCTGGGTAAAATGGGTTCTGCGCACACTGGAGAACAAGCCGACGCAGCCCAGGATAATGAATGGAAGCAGCCAGCTGGCCTGGCCGGACAGCTCCTGCTGGAACAGCCGCAGCGGACCGGCCGTTCCGGTGTTGAACATGCCGCCACCGCCCATTCCGCCCTGGCCGCGGCTTCCTCCCATCCGTCCGCCGTCATCCCCGCCGCCGGGGAATTGCCCAGTGCCGCCGCCGTTCTGCCAATTGCCGTTCGCGCCGCCCTCTGCGGATGCAGCGCTCACCGCATCTGCGGAGCCAGAGTTGCCTCCGGGTTGCGTTTGTCCGCCTGCTCCATTCTGCATACCCGGCGCTCCACCGCCTTGACCATTCATACCCGGCATCTCGCCCATCATGCCCTGCGCGAAGCCTGCCGGCATTTCACCGCCCTGCATCCGCTGGAAGTTGCCTCCTCCCCCGGTATTGCGATCCCCCGTCAGACGGGACACGCCGTTATAGCCGAAGGCCAGGTTCATAACCGAGTTGTTGCCGCTGCTTCCAATATAAGGGCGTTTGCTGGCCGGGATCGAATCCACAATCATCGCCCACGATACGGAGATAACCAGCATAACGGCTGTACATGCCGCCAGGATACCGGTCTTCTTCTTCCAGTTCATCTTCACGGCCAGCCAATAAAAGAGCATGAAGGCGGGAACCACCATATAGGCCTGAAGCATCTTCTCGTTGAACGCTACGCCGATCAGCGCGAACGCGGCGATCAGGCTGCCGATCCTGGTATATCTCGCTCCCCGGAATAGGAACCATGTCGCCAGCAGCAGGGTGAACACCAGCATGGAGTCGATATTGTTCGTCCGGCTGACGGCCGCCGCTACCGGCGTAAGAGCCATTGCCAACGCTCCGATGCGGGCTGCTCCCTTGCCGAAGGACGGCTTCACGAGCAAGTAGACCAGCAGAACCGATCCTACCCCTGCCAGCGCCTGCGGCAGAATAACAACCCAGCCTTTCAGGCCGAATACCCACGCGAACAGCGTCTGTATCCAGAACACCACCGGCGGCTTATCCACCGTTACCGACCCCGCCGAATCCAGCGAAGCATAGAAGAAGTTATGCCAGCTCTGCAGCATGCTGCCTACCGCGCTGGTGTAGAATAAATTCGCATACTTGTCGTTCCAGATCCCGTACCCGTACAGAAATGCCGCCAGCAGCATAATGGCGATCAGAATCGGGTCCGAAGCAAGCTTACGGATCGATTTCATTGACATCACTCTCCATCCACACAATGTTTCTTCGGGGGCTCGCGCCTTGAAGACCGTGCCGCCCGTCCTCTTCTGTTTTGTATTATCACACCCCTACCTTAACTCCCCCTGAAACCAAGCTGAATGTTTACTGAACGCTCATATTCCAATTAACCCTGATTTTGTAAAACAAAGGTCCGGGCACAACAAAAACGGCCCCGGACCGATCGGGTCCGAAGCCGTCTTGCTATGTCTGATGCTCTAAGCTCGCTGAAGGTACGATTGAATGCGTTCCAGCAGGGAATCTCCGCTGGAAGTGAAGAGCAGATAGGTTTTGGACGCCGTCTTCAGCACCACCCGGTCCGCTGTCCCGTAAGGAGTGCCAATCCTTACCGCATCGGCAGGCTCTCCGCCGTAAGTATCGTCCTCATAGACCTCTGTGATATCCTTTAGCGGAATCTCCACCTTGGCCAGCTTCCATTTGACAATAAGGGAACTCTCCGTCCTGCTCACCTGTATACCAAGCATGCCGATCTCACCTTTCCCTCAATCTCCTCCGTCCTCGATCGTTTGGCGGATCGATTCTCCGCTGCCTTCCTCCCCGGCTTCAAATACGACATTGCCGCTCTGAATATAGGTTCTCGCGTTCCGGAACCCCAAGTCCTCAAACAGCGCCTTCAGTTCCTGCATCTTGACGATGTTGTTCCCGCCGACATTGATTCCCCGGATCAGACTGATGTACACAGCCATCGCTATGCCCCGCCTCCTTCGTTCCGGAAGACAGAATCGAAATGCTCCACAACCGGGAACGGGTTATAATAATGATGAAGCAGCGCCTTCCAGCGTTCATACTGCGGCGAACCCCGAAAGCCCTCCTTATGATCCTCCAGGCTCCGCCATCTGACGAGCAGAAGATACTTATGATCATCCTCCAGGCATTTTTGCAGCTCATGGCCCAAATAGCCGTCAATGGAAGCGATGAGAGGCGACGCCTCCCTGAAGCTCTCCTCGAAATCCGCCGTCATCCCCGTCTTGATATGCAGCATCGCCGCTTCAAGAATCATGCATCTCTCCGCCCTTCCGGTATCATCACTATTCCGGAATTCTCGCTTTCCGGATGAATTCATGAACTAAATTATTCACAACAATAAGTACCGCCAGCGACTCGTTGACCGTCCCGACCTCCAGGGAATGGTTCGCCTCGTCGATCTTGCAGACCGACACACCGCGAACCCCGTTCAATTCTTCCGCATTCTGGCTGCCGAACAGCGGGTCCGCCCCGCCGTAAATAACCGACCCTCCGGTCTTCAGAATATGCGGAATCGTCTGCGGCAGCGGCGTCAGGTACAGACACTTCACCCTGCCTGAGAATTCCGGGCTTGAGGCAATTGCGCCCGCGATGACCGTGCCGATGCTTTTGCCGATGAACAGCAGCCGCTCGTACGCCGGAAGCGACGCCAGCGCCTGCCGGCATTCTTCCTCCAGAATGCCCATCTCCTCGCGCTTCAGCTCGGTCCTGGCGCTCTGATAGCCGTATTCCAGCAGCAGCAGGTCGCAGCCGTATTCAAGGGCCACCTTGCCCGAATAATGAAGCAGCGGCAGTTCGGCCGGATAGTTTTTGCCCGGGAACACGATGGCGAGCGTCTTGGAACCCTGGCAGTAGTATTTGTGACGGGTCTCCCGTCCCCAATGCGAGGGGATCGATAGATATGTAATGACTTTCTCCTTGTCCGCCATGCTTCTTGCGCCTCCCGACAATGCTCTCGCCGCGGCTCGCCGCCTGCGGCTGTCCTCCCATTATACCCGGATACGGAAGCGATGGAAATCCGGAAGGCTGACCGCTATTTCTCTGCCGTCTCCTTCTCCAGCCTGCCTCTCCGTGAGGCAATTTCCGCTCCCGCCAGCAGCGCAACCGGCAAAATAACCTGGAACGGGAGGGCATATACTTTATAGATGTGAAAGGAAAAATACACCATCTCCATGATGTTCTTATAGACGAAGTCCGCAAAATAAATCATAATCAGACCGACCTGCAGCACAATGGCGCGGTAGCTCTTCAGATTGAGGAGATGTGCAATGCCCCGGGAGGCCACGTAGATGCATACACTGACCTTGACTAACAAGGCCGTCACAAAAATAAAGGCCGATGAGCCCTCAATCCGCTCCAGGAAATCTCCGATATCAATCCGGCTTACCGCCACATAGGAAGGAAAATACAGGCTTGAAATGACGTCCGGCCCGAGAACAAGCAGATTGCGGAGAGAGACGGCCAGCACCAGCAAGCCAGCAATCGCGAAGCCGCCCAGCAGCACCTTGTAAGCCGGTGTTTTGGCGGGGAGACAGTCGAAAATTCCAAGGAACAGTACGATTTCTCCGAAAGGGAAAGCGAAGGTCGTGCCCGCATCTATAAACACGCCTCTCCATCCCTTGTCCAGCAGCGGCTTGAGATAATGGGGATTGATATTGGGAATGGACAGCAGCATTACGATCACAAGGCTCGTGACCCCGACGATAAACAGAAACTTGGAGCTTCTCCCCATCACCTCGATGCCCGAGCGCACCGCCCAAACGCCCAGCAGCCCGACTCCCATCATCGGAACGAGCATCGGGGTTGCGGTAAGGGCAATCGTCTTGCTAAATTCTCCGAAGTCGCGCAGCGCTATAGCACCCAAGTACAGGGCGTATCCAATATACAGGCAGGACAAGACCCCGCCAATGAATCTGCCGAACACCGACTCAAGCATCCCATACAAATTTTTTCCGGGGAGAAGAGTCTGCAGCCGGGCATAGAGCAGCATTAGCGGACAAGCCAGAGCAATGGCGATGAGAACTGCGATCCAGGAGGCATTTCCCGAAGCTCCGGAGTTGCCGATGAACAGGGACCCCCCCCATTAAAAAAAGCACAATGATCGCGATCGATTGTCCGCTAGGTATAATCTCTTTATTCATGCTGTTGCCTCCCGCATCACCGATTAGTATAGCCGCTTGACTAGATTTATGATCAAAGGAGACGGGCTCGGAAGGTCCCATCCCATCGCCAGCGCGAAAGCGATCAGAAAGGATATTCCCCAGAGGACCGAGCAGACATAGCCCTCCCGCTTCAATCCCTGTGTAAAGAGCCCGTATGGATCAATGAAGAATAAAGCGGCATACGCCATAACGACAAGTATCCACATCTCAGTGCCTAATCCGGATCGTACGGCTTGTCTTCGCGCTGCTGTCAATGATGATTTTGCTCTGAACCGCCACTTCCAAATTCGTGAATTCTTCCCCCCAGGAATCCTGGATCCTGCTCCAGGTGTTCTTCATGTTCTCATGCACGACCTCGCCGTATCCGAAAAAATCCGCATGAAAGGTATGCTGGGCTTTATGAATGACCTGCTCAATGCCCGTTTTTAGCTGCTCTTCGGCCAGATTTTCGATTTCCTTGATATTCCTCACATTCTGCAGGTCCTCATTTAACATCACTTCGCCAAGACTCACGTGGGTCACCGTGGACACCTCCATCCGCAGCCTTCCGTTTCGGAGAACAGGATGCATCTTGGTCCGGTTCGACAGGATCTCGAGCGAAAATTCCGGCTTGCCTGCTTTTCCCTTGACCGGAAGAATTCCGCCTTTCACGTTATTGCTCGCGAACATCATATACCTGCTCTCCTCCCCGTTCAGCTTGCCGATCATGCGGTCTCTCGCAAAAACAGCTGTTCCGTCTACGCGCTCAGTCTTCCTTCCTCCCGGCGGCGTCTCGATCCTGATAAGCGGGGCAATGGCATATTTCCCCTTGGACTCAATTCTGCCTATAAAATCCCAAATCTCAACGACCGGGGCTGTGCCTGCATTATGCTCATCCCTCATCAACTGCTCCAGATTGAACGACACGATTGCCTGCATCGGACTGTTCAGCTCCAGAATTTCGCGGGCGGTCTTCTCCGCAGAGACAAAAATATAGATATCCGACCTTGTCTCGTTGTCGCGGTTGTACCAGTCCATTACCTTGAGCAGTCCCTCTCTGGCAATGTCCTCACTGAAAATGATCGCTTTGGAGTGGGACCAGAACAACCTTTTTCCGGTAACCGAGATCATATTCCTGACAACTTCAAACATCGTATCCCCCGTCAGCGAGGCGATCTTAAAGCCGAAATTGGTGCTCTTGGGCTCGCCGGACGTATCAACCAGCTCTGCGGACAGCCTCAGATCTCCCGCTTGTTCCCCCTTGTCCACGGCGACTCCGGCGACGATGGACATATCCTCCACCTCCTTGTAGTTCCAGCAGCCGGCGGTCAGCGCCATCGTCAGGATCAAAAGCATTTTCACCCCCAGCTTCACTCCGTGCTTCATGACTTCGGCCTCCCCGCCCGCTTTCTCCGCATATTCCGAAGTCCTGTCATGGCAGGGCGGACCCGCATATCCCACCAGGGCGCCCGGACCGCCGTATCCTTGATATCTTCGGGGGTAATCGAGCTCGTGCCTAGCATATAAGGGGTGCCGAAAGAGCGAAGGCTCATCAAATGAATGAGCAGACCGAGCATGCCAAGAAAGAAGCCGTATAATCCGAGAAAAAAGGTACAAAAGAGCAGCAGGAACCTGACGACGAGCAGCGGTCCGGTCAGCCTGGGATTAAGCAGAGTAGTGATGCCCGTTACTCCGACGACGATCACCATCGGGGCGCTGACGATCCGGGCATCGACGGCGGCCTGACCCAGCACGAGCGCGCCCACGATGCTGACGGCCTGACCGATGGAGGTTGGAATGCGAGCGCCTGCCTCCCGCAAAATCTCAAATGTGAGAATCATCAGCACCGCCTCCACGATCGTGGGGAAGGGGACGGCCATCCTTGAGGCGGCGATGCTGAGCAGCAGCTTCGTGGGCACCATTTCCTGCGCATAGGTCACCCATGCCAAATATATGGCCGGGATGCTGATGGACAAAAGACCGCCGCCCAGCCTCAGCAGCCGGTTAAAGGAAGCAAAATAATAGTTGATGTAATAGTCTTCGCTGGCCTGGAAATTCTCGATGAACAGAAAAGGCAGAGTCAGCGCGAATGGGGTTCCCTCGATCAGCACGCCGACCCTTCCCTCCATCAGCTTGCCTACCAGTGTATCCGGCCGCTCCGTGCTGCCGATGGTATCAAAGGGAGAATACGGCTCATCCCGAATTAGTTCCGCGAGATAGCCGGTGTCAAGAATATGGTCGATATCGAGCTCGTTCAGCCGTTGTTGCAGCTCTTTCAGGATGGCTGGAGGAGCAAGACTCTCCAGGTAGCAGATGCAGAGCGGCGTGCGGCTCCGCCGTCCGACCTCCATAAATAGAAATTTCAAGTCCGGCTCCTGCACCCGCCGGCGGATCATCGACAGATTCACGGACAAGGTCTCGGTGAACCCCTCGCGAGAACCGCGAATCGTCTTCTCCGTCATCGAATCCGAGATTGCACGCGATTCCCATCCTTGCGTTCCGATGATCAGCGCTCCTGCATGACCGTCGATGAACAGAAGCGAATGCCCGCTCACTGCGGCAGAGATCGCCTCGCTCATATCCGCAGTTGCCCTGACTTCGGCCGCGCTGATGATCCGGCTTCTGACTTCTTCAAGCAACACAGACGGCGCCATCTCTCGTCCCTCCGGAAGCGAATAATTGATAATCGGCTTAATGACGCCCTCCTGCAGGATCAGGCGGTCAATCATTCCGTCGATATAGAGGAGACCGCACCGAAACCCGCCGCCGGGGTTCTCGATAACCCGGATGCGAATCGTCCCGTCATTTCCGAAGACCTTGCGGAACCGGGCAAGTGTCTCGTCCAAAGAGTCGCTGAGGGCAAGTGCAGGGTTCTCCCCGGCGGCCTGCGAGGTCTCGCTATGTCCGTATGGAACGAACTGTCCGTCCTGCCGACTCTGCCCATTCCGGCTATCCAGTCCGGCTTGTCCGCTTTCCTTCGTCTGTCCGTTCGTCCCCGCTGGCCCTTCCGTTCCGTTATATCCGCCAGACCCGTTCAGTCCACCTTGTCCGTTCCCGCTCTCCGGCATGGCAGTCACCTCCTTTTTTGCTTAATTATCCCCCGTTATCCGGCTTGTATGCGCGCCCTGTCCTATGCCCCAGCCTGCCGCAACAAGAAACGGCATCCGCAAACATGCGGATGCCGTGAGCCGCTGCGCGCCCGTTTAAGAGCTGCGCAGCTTCATATAATGCTATAATGTCGGAAGAGAATTGACGAAAGGGGCTGGATCAATCATGCAGCCGTTCACAGAGAAGGCGATCTCCGTTATACAGTCCATTCCCGAAGGAAAGGTAATGACATACGGAGGCGTGGCCGCAGCTGCGGGCAGCCCGCGCGGGGCAAGGCAGATCGTACGGATTCTGCACAGCATGAGCCGCAGCCACGGTCTGCCCTGGCACCGGGTTGTTAATGCGCAGGGCCGAATCTCGCTTGTGGAAGGCGAAGGAGGCGAGATTCAGCGCCTGTATCTTCTGGGCGAGGGCGTCCGGTTCGACGGAAACGGCGCGATCGACCTGAAGACCTTCGGCTATGAGCCGGAGCATTCCGCTTAGAGCCGAAGGGACTTCTCCCTGCTGTCCCGTGTGTTCAGCAGCGTGTACAGCGTTGCGTAGATGACAAGCAGCACAATGGCGATAAAGAAGCTGAAGAAGACAGACTGGCGGTTGATGCTGTCGAGCATCAGCTCATATAGCCGGTGCCTGTCGGTCAGCACCTCCCAGCTGTTGAGCCGGTATACCCTGCCGAGCAGCACACCATAGCCGCCGAGAGCGCAGGCAACCAGTACGAATACCCAGGACAGCGCCATGCCGCTTTTGCGCCAGATGACGGTCTGGAATTGATAGAGCGAGAAGAATCCGGTCAGCCAGGCGCTCCAGGTGAACAGCAGCAGCATGGTCAGGTCGTACCAGAACCGGCTTTGGACGGCGCCGTCCACGATATATAGGGCGCTGCGATTGGTCAGATGCAGCAGGTCGGTCATGATGTAGGGTGCATTGGGGAAGAACACCAACCAGGCTGCGCCCAGCGGAAGCAGAAGCAGGCTGCGCGGATGGTGCTTGTAGAGGACATGGGCGGCCAGTGAGAACAGAAATGGCACCCAGGCCAGAAACAGATTCCAGATCAGAAATTTGTAAAAATTGTCGGTCCGCTCGGAGACGACTCCGTACACGGCCAGCGTAGCCGCCGTCAGACCGGCCAGCAGCAGAAATACCTTGCGATAATTAAGCTCCTTCACCTCTGTGATCTACTCCTTTATACGCGGGTGATTTTCGGATATAGAACCTATTGTAGCGAGAAGCGGCATCGAAAGTCCAGTTTGGAACCAGCCTGCCGGGGACGGATGGCGGATCAATGCTGAGAAATGGCGGCGTGAGACCCGCCGCCGCTTAGCCGCAGTCCTGCCCTCCGGGCTCCGTGCGGCACGGCGCCCGTTCCAGGCTGGACATGCCGGCATGCCTGGCGCAGAAAGCCTGTTCCGGATCATCGGAACAGGCTTTCTGCGGCTTCGCGCCCGGATATGATGGCGGCGCGAACAATATGGCGCGCCGGGTGCGGCGCGCTGGTTGCGATGCGCTGGCTGCGATGCGCTGATTACGATGCGGCGCATTGGCTGCAATGCGGGAGCGTCACTGGCTGCAATGCGGAGGCGTCACTGGATGCAATGCGGGGGCGTCACTGGCTGCGACACGGTGCAGGCTCGGCCGGGCAACGGCGAACGCACCGCAGGATTAGCGGACGGCGCCCGCTCCGGCCCGGGCCTTGAAGACCGCCGCCGCAGGCTGCGGAATCGCCTTCCCTGCCGACAGGGCGGTGCATTCCCGGAAGGCGGCATGGCGGCAGCCGGCGCAGCGTTCCTTCGGAATGGCGCGAAGCGCCTCGTCGATCGCGTCGCCGGTATGCTCATAGAAGCGGGACGAGCCGATCGCATCGTACAGCCCCGTTCTGCGAAGCAGCTCCAGCGGCTGCTGCTGAATGCCGGAGACCAGCAGCCGGCCTCCCGATGCTTCCAAATCCGCGACCAGCTTCGCCAGGTTCCCCTCGCCCGTCGTATCCAGGAAGGGCACCCGGCTCATCCGCAGCACGACAACGCCCGGCGGCTCCGGCCCAAGCCCGGGCATCGTCCGCTCGAACCGGTAGGCCGCACCGAAGAACAGCGGTCCTTCCACCGTGTAAATGCCGATCTGCGGGCAGTCATGGTCCTCGGAGACCATATGCGGCCCGACCTTCACCGATTCCGGATCGGGCAGCACCTTGGAGACCAGATGAGCCTCGCCCATCCGCTTCACGAACAGCACGACGGCCAGCCCGAGGCCGACCTCTACCGCAGTCGTCAGATCGGCGAACACCGTGAGCAGAAAGGTGACGGCCAGAATCAGCGAGTCGCCCGTTCTCAGCTTGAGAAGCCGCAGGAAAGAGCGGCGCTCGCTCATGTTCCAGGCGACGACCATCAGAATCGGCGCCATGGCCGATAGCGGAATGTTCGATGCCCAGGGCGCGAACAGCAGCAGAATCAGGAGGACGGCGGCGCCGTGAATGACGCCCGACAGCGGGGAGACCGCTCCGCTGCGGATGTTCGTGGCCGTCCGGGCGATGGCGCCCGTCGCCGGTATGCCGCCGAACAGCGGGGCGGCGACATTCGCGATGCCCTGGCCGATCAGCTCGCGGTTGCTGTCATGCCGGCTGCCGGTCATGCCGTCGGCCACAACGGCCGACAGCAGGGATTCGATCGCCCCCAGCATGGCGATGAGAAGCGCTGGCCGCAGCAGCAAGTGAATCCGGTCCCAGCTCAGGACCGGAACATGAAAGCTCGGCAGCGTGTTCGGGATTGCGCCATAGGTCGAGCCGATGGTCGCCAGCTTGCCGCTGAAGAACAGCGCGGCGACGATGCTCGCCGCGATCAGGCCGATCAGCGAGGCCGGGACCTTGGGGGCGTAGCGCGCCCCCAGCAGCACGACGGCGAGGCATATTGCCGCCGTGGCGATGCTGTACGGATTCGCCGTATGAAGATGAACGCCGATCTCGCGCATATTCGCCACGAAGCTCTCATGCCGGACGATTCCCTTCAGACCGAGGAAGCTGGCGATCTGTCCGGTGAAGATCGTAACGGCGATGCCGGCCGTGAAGCCGATCGTGACGGGCTTCGGAATGAACTGGATCAGCACCCCAAGCCTGAAGAGACCCATCAGAATCAGCAGAACGCCGGCCATCATGCCGGCGATCAGCAAATTCTCGTATCCGTATTCCGCTGCGATCGCGAACAGAATCGGAATGAACGCCCCCGTTGGCCCTCCAATCTGAAACCTGGAACCGCCGAACAGCGAAATCAGAACACCCGCGACAATCGTCGTATAAATGCCGTATTCGGGCTTGACCCCCGAAGCGATGGCAAACGCCATGCCAAGCGGAATGGCGATCACCCCAACAATCGTTCCGGCAACAAGATCCTTGCGGAGCGTGCTCCATGTGCAGTCTGAATACCGTCCCCACCGTGCCATTATCCAAAACCTTCTTTTCTCTGAATATTTGATTATTTGAATATATTGGTCACGATACTCCTGTCACGTCCCCTTGTCAATCCAAAATCCTTCCCCAAAACGCAGGAAACCGCAGCGTTATTCGCTGCGGATTTCTTCGAGCAGGGAAATGGCATTCACCAGGTGGTTGTCAAAAATGCGCTTGGCCACTGCCAGCAGATCCTTAATCAGAGGATCGCGGAGAGAGTAGATGACCGAAGTCCCCTCCTTCACGCTGTTGACGACGTTCTTGGCCCGCAGGACGGCAAGCTGCTGGGATACCGCCGATCCCTCCGATCCCAGAATCGCCTGCATCTCGTTGACAGTCTTCTCGCCCTCGCTGAGCAGTTCCAGAATGCGGATGCGCATCGGATGCGCCAGCGCCTTGAAGAATTCGCTCTTGAATTGCTGAATATCATTGTTCATATCGCTAGGCTCCTTACAGCTCTCTTCACTCTTCGATCAAGCGTTCCGGTACACGTTCAGACCCGGAAGTACGGGCTACGGTATTCAGGATTCAACCCTGCCGGACTAACACCCCTCCTGTACTCCACAGAATTAAGCGTCGCATACGCACTTGTTCTTATAAGCATACCCGTGAAATTCCGGACGCACAAGACCGGATGCCAGTCCTTCCCTCGCGCTTATCCCCTTAATCCGGGACAAAAAGCAGCTACAGCGGATTGTGGAAGGCGGGATACAGGCACAGAGCGTCAGTCCGGATTTCCACTGTCCCCCCAACCGCCATTGGCTCCCCAATGCACTCGAACGAAACTTCCGAATCGCCGATCGTCAAATAGGCCGTTCCGTCCTCTTCAATGTCCTCAAGCGTCCCTCTCAGCACCGTCAGGCCTTCTTCCAGAGCAATGACCGGCCCCTCTCCGGGCGCGGGAACGACGTCGACCCAGCGGATCAGCAGCCCGTCAAGCTCAACCTCCGCGTCCAGCTCTTCGCCGGGAGCCGGAAGCGGCCCCAGCCACCGGCCTTTGCCTTCTCCGTAAGGCGAGCGGAAATGAATCTCGAGAGGGCGATGCGGATCGCGTATGGAGGCGGACAGCACAGCCCGAGCAGATATAATCGTAATTCTCATAACCGGCTTCTCCTTTCCGTCATATCTTCTTTTTGTACTTCCAGCACCCGGCTTTGTCAATATCAAAAACAGGCCAGCCGGACATCGGCTGACCTGTTCATACAAAAGCCCCTCAGCCGCGCATAGCAGCCGAAGGGCCTATTGCTTGTTCGTTATTTGCCTACCGGCTCGGCGCCGTATACCTTAACGTCCAGCGGGGCCGACAGGAATTCGCCCGCCTTGCCCGCAAAAGCCTGGAAATGGCTGCTTGCGTTATGCGCTTCAACGGCTGCGGAATCGCGCCAGGTTTCCACCATGATGAATGAATTGGAGACTCCCGCATTCTCGTACAGCTCGTAGGACAGGTTGCCTTCCTCCGCATGTGTAGCGGCAAGCAGATTTTGGGCTTCAGCCAGAAAAGCCTCTCTCTTCGCCGGATCGACCTGCATCAGTGCATGAATAATAATCATTGGATTATCTCTCCTCCTGATTGGGCTGGTAATGGGTTGCCGTAAGGAACGGAATTATTTCCACTCCGCTACCCGGTCAACGGGCAGACGGACCGAAGCATAGCCTTCATCGGCAGCTTTGCCGACAGAGAGAAGCATGACCGGCACGTAGCGGTCTTTGTCCAGATCGAACGCTTCGGCAATTTGATCGCGCTCAAAGCCGCCGATCGGGTTCGTGTCATAGCCGTGAGCGCGAGCGACCAGCATAAGCTGCATCGATACCAGGCCGCCGTCGATCAGAACCGTCTCCCGTGTTACTTCAGGCGGCAGGACGGAGAAATATTTGGAGAAGGAAGCCAGCTGTTTCTCCTTGACTTCAAGCGGCATCAGGCCGCGTTCGACAGCCGCACCATAAATTTCTTCGGCGTAATCGAAGTTGTTCATGTCGCCGAAAATGGCGATAACCGCCGCCGAAGTCTCGACCTGTGTCTGGTTAAAACGGGCCAGAGGAGCGAGCTTGGCTTTGCCTTCAGGGCTTTCAATAACAAGGAACCGCCAAGGCTGCATGTTGACGGAGGACGGAGCCAGCGTTGATTCCTCCAGAATCTGCGTCATTTCTTCCTTGCTGATTTTGACGGATGGATCGTATTTGCGGATCGAACGGCGTCCAGCGACAACTTGCGTGAAATCGTTGTTAATCGGTGTTTTCATCAGTACAGCTCTCCTATCCAATGGATTTTATTTATAAAGCTTTCATATTGTGCAGCAGACGGGTCAGCATAGCCTCCGCCGCCCTCTTGTCGTCCTCGGGAAATCCCACCAGCAGCGAATTCATGAAGCGTTCCCTCTCCCCGCGATAGTGTCCGATCGTGGCGCGGCCGTGGTCGCTTAGCGAGACAAGCGTCGCCCGGCTGTCATCCGGATGGGTTCTCCGGACAATCATGCCTTTCTCCTCCAGTCCGCGAAGATGGCGGGTAACCGCCGCGGGATCGATTCCGATCTTGCGCTGGAGAACATTCTGGCTGACGCCATCCACACGGTACAGCTCGTCCAGCAGACGCAGACGGGTGGGACTGATGCCCGCGCATTGCTCGAATTTCGGTGCCAGCGCCTTGTTAAGGTCTTGAAGCAGTTCAAAGATGCGGCGATCCGCCAGCTCGTAATCGGTCAAAGCGTACCTCCTCCCAAGAAAGGTTGTGCACAATCAATCTAGGCATACTCATCATACACGCGAATAATTGACCCGTCAACTATAAATTCGAACAGGGTTTCTTAATGTGATGCAGAACAGCAATGCTCCGATTTGATCCGGTCGAGTCACTAGTGTAACCGCTGCGGAAACCGAATATTCACCAGCGGGATTCGCCGTTAACAATTAACCCTGTTATTCATTGCGCGGTATCGCGGGAATGATAGCCGGGCGTGGGTTCGCGATTCGATTCGCTTCCTCTTCCTGACGAGACGGCTCCCGAGACCCGGTAAGCCTTTTTTCTACGCGGCTCCCCGCTCCGCACCGGCGAAGCGGCGATGCGGAGCGCCGGCTAGCCGGCGTACCGCTTGCGCAGCATATCCGCTGCCTCCAGCACCCGGCTGTCGCCGTAGCCGAGTCTGTAGCCGGACGCCTCCGCAAGTCCGGCTTCCGCCAGCAGGCGCGTGCCCCGCGCCTCCACCGCCGCCCGGACGCTGCGCGCGAATACGGCGGCCGAGTCCGGGCCGCCCAGCTCGCCGAGTCCGGCGATCGTACCTGGGCGCACGCGGGGATAATCCAGCTCCGCGTGCCCGCAGGCCGCTTCTTCATAGAAGCGGCGCACGATCTCGCCGCGCTCCGAACCGGAGCCGGCAACCACAACAAAGGCGTGGACGAAATAGGCATGGCTCTGCCGCCGCTGCGCGATGCCGCAGAACTTCCGTCCGCCGATGGAGAGATCGTATTCGCCGGGACAATAGGACCCGGCGATCTCTCCGGCCATGACCTGCGGTGCGGCGGCCGGATGGGAGAGCCCTGTGGCTTCGGCAATGAGCGAAGCCAGCAGCCGAAAATCGCGGTGGAAGTCCAGCGTCCCCCGGCTCTTCGGGAGGATCAGCGAGACGTTGACTACCCCGCTGTCCAGGGGCACGGCGGCCCCTCCCGAGTGCCGGACCGCCGCGCGCAGACCCGCCGCCTCAAGGCTTCTCATCGCAGCTTCCGCGCACGGAAGGCGGCTGTCCCGGAGGCCCAGCGCCACGCCGCCTGTATGGCTCCATATGTGCAGCGAGGGCGGCACGAGCCCTGCCCCGACATCCCGGCACAGCGTCTCCTCATAAGCGAAAGGAAGCAGCATATCCCCACCCTGCATATGTTCAAATAACGCCATCTCGGCAGGAAGCTCTCCGCCTGCCTCCCGCTCTCTTCCGGCCCATTCCAGGGCCGGTGTAAATCCGCTGTTTCGTTCCATTTATCCGCGGACCGCCTCCGGGCAGCCCTCCGCCCGCCTTCCTGTCAAAGTTGATCGCCGGTCCCTTTTCCGTTAGGGAAGCGGACAGCAAATCTTCTTCGTAATCGTATTCAACCGCCCGGGCAACCGGGTAAAATTAGAGTAACAGGCCATAATCCTACTGCACCAATGGTCACATTGTAGCGGATTTGCAGCCCCGCCGCAAAACATTAGTGACCGCCCATACAGTCAAGGGAGGCCCCAGAAAATCGCCGCCCCGGGATATACCGGGGAAGAATCATGGTGTGCCCCTCTGGGCGGCATCCATTTAGGAGTGATAACGATGACAACCGGCATAACCGTCCAGAGTTCGCGGGCCAAAGGAGCGGAGCACTGGGAGCAGGCCTTGGCGGAGCTGTGCGCCGAATTTCTCCAATACGGCCGTCAGGCGCTGGAGGACTACGACAAGGAGGCCGTCCATCAGGCGCGCGTGAGCAGCCGGAAGCTGCTCACGCTCCTCTCATTTCTCGATCCCGAGGATGAAGCCGGGCTTCGCGGGGACTTCAAACGCGCGCAGAAAACGCTCGGGAAGGTCAGGGACGCCGATGTGCAGATCCAGGCCCTCCGCGTGCGCCGCAAGACCGCCAAGCAGAACGGCGAACGCAAAACCGCCAAGGTGCTGAAGGCGGTTCTCCGCAGCCAGAAAGCCGGGCGCAAGTCTATGCGGCGCAAGCTGTCCAGGAAGCTGCCTCCCCTGCTTGGAGCCGGGCTGGACGGCAGATGGAATGCCTTCGTGAAGGAGCAGCTGCCCTCTCTGCTGCAGAATAAGGACATCAACATTTCGCTGCGCGAGCTGGAGGTTGCTTTCGAGCAGCAGAAGAAGCGCTGCCGGGAGCTTTTTAAAGGAGACTGGGCGTCTTCCGGAGAAGCGATGGACGAGCTTCACCGGCTGCGCATTATCGCCAAACGTATCCGCTATACGGCCGGCTCGGCGTCCTTTGCGCTGGACCGGAAATTTTACGCTTCCGAAGAAATCTATAAGGAGATTCAATCCAAGCTCGGGGAAATCACCGACAAGAACGTGATGCTGAAGACGATGGGCAAGCTGGAACCAGATGAGCTGGAGGTCTCGCCCAAAGCCTGGGACAAGTTCCTGCATTCGCTCCGCAATGAGCTTGAAGATGCGCTTCGGAACAATACGATCATTCCCTTCTCGCCATCTTCGGACAGCGGACTAGCTCAGGCTCCGACGCAGCCGGAGAGCTGAAGGGGGGAGGAGCATCCATCCGTACGCGCATTCCCGCACATAGAGCGGCATATCGTTGGCAGACGGCTTGAGGCTGGCGCCACTATCCGGGGCGGACAAAACAAGGCGAAGGAACGCTGCTAAACGCTCCTCCGCCTTATTATTTATGACCGGGCTCTCCGCACCTGGCCCTGCGGGCCTCAGTCCTGATCGCTCCAGCCTTGCATGTATTTGTCCTGTGCCCCTTTGGTTTCATGAGACCTGGCTTGGTACGCCTCGGTCCCTTACGGCCCATCTTGCCAGTTAGTTCAAATAACGGCTTATCACGCCGGTATAGACAGGCTTAGGGCTTAGACCGACGAGCTTCTCTACGGGCTGCCCGCCTTTGTAGACGACGACGGTCGGCATGCCCATGACGCCCGCTTCCGCCGCAAGCTCGGGCAGCTCGTCGCAGTCCACCTTCACGATCGATACCGCACCGTCGTATTCCCGGGACAGATCCTCCAGAATCGGCGTCAGATTCCGGCAGGGCGCGCACCATTCCGCGCCATAATCGACAAGAACGAGACCGCCGCTTTTTACTTTTTCCCGCAGCCCTTCGGCACTTTCCGCATGTTGAATTGCCATTTGTCCATCATCCTTCCCTTGATTCCTCCTGCTCCTTCCGGATGGAGGCTATTCGCTCTTCCAGATTGTGCTTGATTTGCGTCAACTGATGCAGCTGGCGCTCAATATCGGCAAGCTTCGATTCATATAGGGGCATCACTTCCGTGCAGAACGCCTCCTTATTCTTCAGAACGCAGTTCAGAAACCCTGCGATTTCCTCCGTTGACAATCCCAGATTCAGGTACAGCTTGATTGTCTCCACCGTCTCCACGGCAAGCGGCGAATACTCCCGGTAACCGTTGGCCTGACGGACCGGGACAAGCAGACCTTGCAGTTCATAGTATCTCAGCGACCGGACGCTGACGCCGGTCTTTTGCGCGAGCTCGCTTATTTTCATAACAGTTCTCTCCGGATTCAATGAGAATGTTGGGATGCGGATGCCATTTTCATGCTCAGCCTGCGCCAAACAGACGGCATCTTGCGAACGATTCCTGAGCAATGCGGTAAGCCATCGATCAGGATAGGGTTATTATAAACCCTGACACTGGTGTCAGGGTCAACCTCTTTTTTCGAGACGAGGAGGTTATTATTCAATTGCTAAATGTCGTGACCAAATCCGCACCTGTCGCTTCGGGATCAAGCCATTGCTCAATAACATCATGCGTATGTTTTACATCGTCCTCATCCAGAATGTAGTACCATTGATCTGTGTTCCTGCCTTCCCCTTGCAGCATATGACTTGTAATTGCAGGCGAACTCCCTTCAAGTATTGCCTGTTGGGCAAGAGCCAGAACAAACTCCGGCTGCATGTTGGTTTTGAAATTTTCTCCGGCCATTTCGATGATTTTGGGGATATTGGCTAAATTGTTGAGTTTTCTCATCCGCTCAAGCATTGCCTTGAGAAAAATCCTTTGCCGCTCCGTTCGATTAAAATCCGAGTCCTCGCGGTATCTGACATACATTAACGCTTCTTTTCCGGAATAGATCGGTTTATTGGGTTCAACCCTGAGCTTCTCATGCAGCGGGTTTTTATTCTCAAGAAGCTTGGTTACCGGAAGCTCTACTCCTCCAACGGCATCCACAACTTCCACAAGCCCATTGAAATTAATAGTCGCATAGTAATTAACGGGCTCATTCAACAAATTTTCAACGGTATCCACAGCCATTTGCGGGCCTCCATACGAATGTGCGGCATTGATCTTCGTATTTTTTCGCGCGCCCTTAATCTTCTCTGCCCCTATAATTTCTGTGTATGAATCACGCGGAATCGAGATGAACAGAGCTTTATTGTCTTTGGGACGAATAACGGTATAGATAATAGAATCAGAGAGCCCGTTTTCATTCTTCCGCTGATCGGTCCCGAGCAGTAACAGAGAGAAAGGCGACTGGTTCTCTACTTTTTGTTGGCCGTCTTCCTTGAGCGGAACATAGGAGTGTTTTAATGTTTTTTCGACAGATGGGGCAAGAATCATATTAAAGCCCAGCACCATTAATTCTTTTCTGAACAAAAAGGATAACAAACCCAAGACTAGGACCAGACCAAGTATAAAGGACCACCGATTCGTTCTTTTTTTATGCTTTCTTCTTGTCTTCTTCCTGCCTGTTCTGCTTAATGACGACTTTCCTTCATTGCTATTTTTCATTTTGAGGGGATACCTTTCTGATGGAATAATTTCATATATTTTAAAAAGATTGCAACAGCCTTCTTCTCCATTTTACAAATAAATCCTTTATTCCACAATATTCTGGTCGTCTGCGAAGGGAATTAGCAGCTGGATAGGCTGATCATTGACTGTCTGTATTCGGCTGGACTCTATCATTTATGCCTTATTCCTACGAATCCTGGAGGCTTGTTTATGGAAAATGTCAATTTGACAAGATCGGTATTTCTGATATGCTTGTCATAACAACTATTTATAGAGAAAGAAGAGAGACATTTGGAGAAAGAGCGTTTGTGGAACCGTCATTTTCTGTCGATATGCTTCAGCAGTTTTTTTATTTTTACCACCTTCTACATTCTTGTCGTGACGCTGCCTTCCTTCGTGCTGGGAGAGCTTAAGGGGAGCGGGCAAAATATCGGGCTTGTGACGACCGTATTCGTCATCGCCGCCGTCATCGTCCGTCCGCTTACAGGGCGCTGGCTGGACGAAATAAGCCGAAAGGGGATTATCGCGGGTTCGCTGCTGCTGTTCGCGGTCTGCTCCGTGCTGTACCTGCTGGTGCACAGCTACGGGATGCTGCTCGCGCTGCGCTTCGTTCATGGCATCTCCTTCGGCATCGCCGCCACCGCTACCTCGGCCGTCGTGCTCGACCTCATTCCGGAGAAGCGCAAGGGAGAAGGGATCGGCTACTTCACGCTGTTCATGAGCCTGGCGATGGTTATCGGCCCTTATATCGGCCTGACGATTACCGAATACCTGAGCTACCGGGTCCTGTTCGCTGCGATCAGCGTCTTCGCCGTGCTTGCCGGAGTCTTCGGCCTGCTCGCTCAAATTCCTCCCCGCGTATCCCGGCCGGACACGCTAGGCAGCTGGAATATCCGGCGGTACTTCGAATTTAAAGCTATTCCGGTGTCGCTGTCGGGCTTCGTGCTGGCCTTCGCCTACGGCTCCATGTCGACGTTTATTTCCGTCTATGCCAAATCGATAGGGCTGGGGAATGTCGCCAGCTATTTCTTCATCGTGTTCGCGGCGCTGGTGCTGATCTCCCGTCCCTTCACCGGGCGTCTGTATGACCGGAGAGGCGCGCATATTCTCGTGTATCCCGGCATCTTGCTGTTCATGATCGGCATGATCTGGCTGAGCCGGGTTACGACGGCCCCCGCTTTTCTGGCAACCGCCGGTCTGGTCGGCCTCGGGTACGGCGCCATTCTGCCGAGCTTCCAGACGCTGGCCATCCAGTCCGCTCCGATGCACCGGCGCGCGCTGGCAACCAGCACCTATTTCGTACTGTTCGATCTCGGCTTCGGCCTCGGCTCCTACCTGCTCGGCATCATCGCCGCGCGGACCGATTACCGGAAGATGTATCTGTGCGCGGGCCTCATCACCTCGCTGGCGCTGATCTTCTATTACTTCCTGCATCACCGCCTGCAGAAGCCGGTTAAGGAATCCGCACTGGAGAGCTTGTCTTAAAAAAAGCCGCGCCTGCCGCCTGTCCCTCGGTAAGCAGTCCGTGCAGAATACATCATTATCCATGCCAATGTCATCCAACTCAGTTGTTATATGAACTTAAGGTGTGCGATACGTTCATATCTCAAGCTCAACATCCATTTCAAGCCTTATTAGCGAGAAACCAAAAATGGTGTCCTCCGCCATCACTGATGACGGCAGGACACCATTTTCTTGTTCAGGCCATGGCCATAGCCATAGCCTTCAGCTCTTCTTCCCGCCTTTGATGAATCTCCACATCGCCAGCAGGCAGCCGATCAGGCCGACGCCCAGCAGAAGCTGCTGAACGACGCCGAGCATGGCGGATTTCTCCGACGGAATCTGGCTGCTGATGACAATCAGCAGGATCGAGACGGCGACGGCAAGCACATTTTTACCCTTCATAATTCTCTCCTTTGGGCGGTCCGGAAGCCCCTCCGCTTGATGTTCCCATTATAAAGGATTTCAGGAACAGAACAAGAAAGTCTTCTCATGGCAACCGCTGTTCCCAGGGAAATCCGCCCTTAGTGAATCAAGCCGTCCAGTCACTCGCCCCGGTAATAGGCGTTGAGCGCAGAGTAAATCCGGCGGTAGCGTTCGTAGAGCCCGTTGTACGCCTCATGCCTGGACGCGGACGGCTGCAGGGTCCGATCACCCTCTGCCAGCTTCTTGGCCGCTTCCTTCAGCGATCTGAAGCATCCGGCTCCCGCGCCAGCAAGCGCAGTATCCGGTGACCAAGAAAAGCATTTCCGCCGCCAATGGAAAAACGGCCCCTCCCTTCAGGGAGAGACCGTTTCCTCACTGCATTCCTGCTGTCATATTAGAGAAATAGCTACGCAACCAGCATCAAGATGACGAGCACAATCAGCAGCATCTCGATCACGCTGAGACTGATGAACAGCACACGAATCAACAAGGAGGCGGACACAAACTGTCCTTTGTTGATCCCCTCTCTTTTGCGCAAATAATCTATGGTCGCTCCCGCCACCACTCCGCCGCCAAGAAGCACCGACAGAATGCCGGCAACCGCAGCCGTGATATGGCCGACTCCGCTGTACCGGCTTTCGCGGAACACAAGCCCCGCCGCCAGAAACCCAAGACCCACCAAAGCAATCGCCGTCCGTATCCAGGCCAGGTAAGTCCGCTCGTTCGCCAGATGCTGCTGGATGTACGCCGATTCATTCTCCCGATCTTTCATTCCGTTAACCTCCTGAAATGTTAAAACCCTTAACCCATCAGCACATTGATGGATCAAGGGCTTAGCTACCGCGCCGCAGATTCCCGTGCCTTCAGGTCAAGTGCCGGCATCGGCGTTCTTGGCATTCAGCAGCGCACGCAGCGTCTGCTCAAGCTCCCGGACAGGCAGCGATTCCAGCAGCACGGACTGGAACGTTCCGTACGCCCGGTCCACCTTCTCCTGTCCCAGCGGCGTCAGCGAGGTGTAGACACTCCGGCGGTCCGCCTCGCAAATATGCCTCTGGAGCGCGCCGCAGCCTTTGGCTTCAAACCGGCTGACCAGCCGGGACATCGCGCTCTGGCTGAGGCCCACCATAGACTCCAGCTGCTGCAGACGCAACTTTTTGCCCGGGGCTTCCGATAAGAACAGCAGCATATAAAATTCCTTCAGGGACATCTTATGCTTCTCCTGCAGCGCCTGCTCCAGCTTGCCTGCCGTGTTCGCCTGCATATGCGTCAGAGCCAGCCAGCCGGTCACAAGACCGCCGTATTCTGCCATATCCATAGTGTAAGTTCCCTTTCGTCTATCTTGAAAATAACTGCGCCCTCTGAAACGGGCCTGGTTATGAAAGCCTTCAATCGGGCAAGCCGCCCTCGGGGCCATCCCGGCCTTTCATCATCGATGGCGCCGCGTGGCGCGGCCTGATGCCCAGGGTTGCTTTTATTATATCATTCGTTCCTTTTTTGCACACCGCCCGGACTTCACCTGCAAGCCTGAATGCTTGTTGGCAGTCTGGATTCTTCACTTGTTGGCAGTCCGGGGGCTTGTCAGCAGTTGGATGCTTCGCTTGTTGGCAGTCCGGGGCTTGACGGCAGTCTGGACGCTTGCGGGCAGCTTATTCTATTTCTGCCTGTTTTTCTTTATAAGATCCCTGACCGTGCCCAATGTCGCGCCCCCGGGAATGCGGAGGATGGCGCTTTTGGACGTTCCAATCTGCTGCGAGGTGTAAATGCCGGTATGCCCCGAGAACAGATAGCTGATCAGGCAGGCGATGAACATATAGATCGCGGCTTCCGAGCCGAACAGCTCAATGCCCATCAGGAAGCAGGCGATCGGCGTATTGGCCGCCCCGCAGAATACGGCGATGAAGCCGAGTCCTGCGAGAAACGGCGCGTACAGATGCAGGAAGCCGGACAGCGCGTTGCCGAGCGTAGCTCCGATCGCGAACAGCGGCGTCACCTCGCCGCCTTGAAAGCCCGCCCCGAGCGTCAATGAAGTAAACACCAGCTTGCCCAAAAAGGCAAACGGCGTAACCAGCTCCGTGAAAGACTGCTGGATCAGCGGAATGCCAAGCCCCAGATAATCCCGGGTTCCGACGATGTACACAAGCGCAATCACCACAAGTCCGCCGACCGCGCTCTTGAGCATGGGGTTCTTGAACAGCTTCGTATACCAACGCTTAAGCGCATGGGTCAATTCGCTGAACAGCGTGCTGGCCAGCCCGAACAGAACCGAAGCGATCACAACCTTGAAGACGACCACTGCCGTCAGAGCAGGAACTGTACCGATATGGTAGTGAATATGGGAGACGCCCCAGAACTCGGTCGTTACGAGATTGCCGATAAAGCTGGCGACGAAGGCAGGAATCAGCGCCTCATGCGAGATCAGCCCGATTGCCAGCACTTCCAGCCCGAACACCGTGCCCGCAAGAGGCGTTCCGAAGATGGAGCCGAAGCCGCCGCTGATGCCGCAGATCAGCAAAATCCGGCGGTCGGCCGGGCTGACGCGCAGCGCTCTGCCGAACCATTCAGCGAGACTGCCGCCCATCTGTACCGCCGTCCCTTCACGGCCGGCCGACCCGCCGAAGAGATGGGTTACCAGCGTGCCGAACAGTACGAGCGGAGCCATTCGCAGCGGGATCGTCTCGTTTCCGTTGTTGATCTGCTCCAGAATCAGATTATTGCCCTTGCCGCTGCTGCCGCCGAATTTCATATAGAGATAACTGACCAGCACGCCGCCCAGCGGCAGCAGGAACAGCAGCCAGGGATGGTCCAGACGGACACCCGTCACATAATCCAGACTCTCCAGAAAGAACGCCGAGGCGGTCCCGGCCAGAATGCCCACTCCCCCGCCCAGCAGCGTCCATTTGACCAGCGTGCCAAGCAGCGCCGCGTACACCCATTTCCCGGCCAAAGCCTCCCATTTCTCTCTCCACATCTTCATCCTCTGTACGTCCTTTCTTCCGCAGGCTGCCCCCATAACAAAACAGACTCCTACCAGGGAATGAAATCCACTGGTAGGAGTCATCAGCCTTGCGGCGGTTATGGCGAACTCCATCGCCGTTCATCAGCCCGGTCTTTTGCGTCAGACCGATTTTATAGCATTTCGGCGGCGGCGTCAATAAAACGGCGCACAGATGCACAGGCGCATTTTGGACGCACAGTAGGCGAAATCAGCGATGTGACCATATTATGGAACATGGCAAGACACTTCACAGACCAACCAGACCAACTCACCTATTCAGCGATAGTCTTCCGTTCCCAGACTCCTTGGAAGGAGCCAGGCGGTGACGGCGGCGCAGCACAGGGCCAGACCGAGCAGCCACAGCTTGTCGTCATTCCATGCGCCCTTCTGTATGCTGAAGAGATAAAAGGGCCCGGTGTACTTGCCTTTCGACATCCAGTCGATCAGATACCAGGCGAAGGCCGCGATAAATCCGCCTGCAAGATGGCGGAAGAGTACGGCGAGCAGCAGGCCGAAGGAACCTAGAGCGACGGTGGTAATCCATACCCCGGCGGCAAGCGGCAGAGCAAAGTCGGCTCCCATAAACCGCAGCAGCTCGAAAAAGACGGCAAGCAGCAGCCCGGCATAGCCGGCGGTCAGCAGCCAGCGCAGCAGGAATGTAACGGCGTGGGACCGCCGTTTGGCGAGCAGCGTCTCGCCAATCCCGCCTGCGTCGAGCATGGCGAGCGGGGGCAGAAGAAGCAGGCCGGTAAGGCTGGCGTAGCGTTCTCCGTACAGGCCCGCTTCGCCCGGCCCCATGAAGGCGGCATTCGAGACTGCCGCCATCACGGCGAGCATGAGCAGCGCGGCAAGCCAATTGTAAGAAGCAAGCAGACGGAGATTGCGCAGCGCGAGCGGAACAAGGAGCGCACCGCCCCCGGTTCGCCGCCCGGGAAGCCGGGTGATGTCCGGCCCGCTCATCGGCTTCCCTCCATGGCGGCTGCCGCGCTTCTTCCTATACGCCTGCGGCTGCGGCCCGAGGCGCGCCCGCTGCTTCGGCGCCGCTCCCAGAGGAAGGATGCCGCTGCGGCCATCGCCAGCGCCAGGACGCTAATGATCATCCGGTTCGCCACAATCTCTCCGGCATAATGCCGGTAAGCCTCACTCTGGGCGGCCGTATTGAAGCGGATGAGCAGCTTATAGGCACGGTAGTCCCCCATCAGGGGTAAGGCCGACACTACAAACCAGGCGAACTGCAGCGGGACGGCCGCAATGCCGCTGCCGAACACGGTGTAGACCAGCATGCCGAACGCAGTGGTCGCCCAGATTGTCGGCAGCAGCCAGCCCGCGCCGTAGGCCAGAAAGACGGGAAGCGCTTCGCCAAAAGCCGATGCGCCGTCCAGCGCTGTCGCGGTCTGCCACGCCGCGAAGACAGAGAGCAGCATATAGATGAGCGAGACCATGACGGCATAGGCCAGAAAGCGCGCCCCAACATAAGTGAAGGCCCTGATCCGGCGGCTGGCAATCAATTCATGCATCCGGCTTGAACGGTCGCGGCTCAAGGCGAAGGCCGCAAGGAAGACCGGGAAGACTCCAGCGGTCAAGCCTACATAATCGCAGAAGAGCCTCGCCATGCCGGGGTAGACCTGACCTTCGGCAAGGCGGCTGCTATATTCAGCCTCCTGGACCTGGTAGTGCTCCATCGCCTGTTCATAGGTGTCAATGTTTTCTATGAAGGTGGCGCCGTCCCGCATATATTCGGTCCAGCCTCCGAGCTTCTTGTCGAGATCGGCAGCGATCGCCTTCACCTTCTCTGCTGTATACGCCTCAGGATGCGACTTCACCTGTTCCAGCTCATCAATCGTACTGCGCATACTCGCCTTGTCATGATCCGACAGCTTCGATTGGTGGGCGAACATCCCGAATACGATTCGCTGGTTCATCCAGCCGTTCCGCAAATCCTGCTGCAAGTACTGGATGTAGCGCTCGGCGATTTTGCCGGGGTCTGTTATTTCCATCCAGCCATAGACAGGCATAGGCGGCGGGGCTTCCATATCGGCTGGGGGCGCCTCCCCGTCCGCCGGGGACTGGGCCTCTTCCCCGGCACTCGCCGCTGCGGCCTCTGCATCTTCGCCCGCTCCTGCGCTTGAAGATCCAAGCTTTGTCGCCGCCTCTGCCGATCCGGCCTTCGCTGCCGCATCCGCCTGTCCGGCCTGCTCTGCTGCCGGCGCGGGGACAGCGGAGGTCTGTTCCGCCTGCTTCTTAGGCGGGACAGGCGCCCGGCCCTCGCCCCAGCTCTCCGAGGTGGCGTAGTTGGTCCAATAGAAGAGCATCACCACAGCGATCAGCATATAGAAGACCAGATTCCGGCTCAACATGCGCATTTCCTTGAAGACAAGCGCCGGAAAGCTCATAGCGCAGCGCCCCCTCCCTTGCCGACGAGGCACAGATAGCCGTCTTCCATAGTCGGCTCGGATGCTACAGCGTCCGGGAACGGCCGCTCCTCCGCCAGCAGGCGGACCTGCATGGAAGAACCCGCCGCGACAGCCGACACGACCTTATAGCGGCTGCCCGCCGCCGCCCATTCCTTCTTGTCCATCTCCGCCTGCCATACCCGGCCCCTTGCCCGTTCCGCCAGGTCCTGGGTATTGCCCTGAAAAGGTACGCTACCGCCCTTCAATACCGTGACCTCCCGGCAGGATGACTCCACGTCTTCCACCACATGCGTAGACAGGAGGACGACCCGCCCTTCCGCGAATCGCGCCAGCAGCTGGCGGAACCGGATGCGTTCCTCCGGGTCCAGCCCTGCGGTCGGCTCATCGACGATGAGCAGCTTCGGCTCGTGAATCATCGCCTGGGCAATCCCGAGCCGCCGCTTCATCCCCCCCGACAGCGCTCTGACCTTCGCCTTGCGGTGGGCGGTCAAGTTGACCTCCTCCAGCAGCGCATCGATCCGCCGCTTGCGTTCCGCCGCTCCCTTCACGCCGGATAGCAGCGCGAGATAGTCCATGGCCTCCGCGACTCTCATCCCGGGGTAGAACGAGAACTCCTGAGGCAAATAACCGACGAGTTCGCGGATACGCCCTTTGTCCGCAAGCGGAACGCCGTCGATCTCAGCGCTTCCGGACGTAGGGGCAAGCAGGGTGGCAAGCAGACGCATCAGCGTCGTTTTTCCCGCGCCGTTCGGACCGAGCAGACCCTGTATACCCTCTTCCCAGGTCAGCGTCACTTCCTCCAGTGCCTGTTTGCCACCGTAACGTTTGCTCAACTGCTTCAATTTCACTTCCATCACGCACTCTCCTTCCCTCACTCCAAGGGCTTGCCATTCATTCACGAATTCCAATCTGCTCCACCGCCGCTCCCAGCCCGATCAGGATAACGGACAATGTGAAGACCGATCCCGGATCGAAAGCGTAATGCCGCAGCACAAAGTAACCCGCAGCCAGACTCGCCGCAGCCAGGGCGATTTGAATGCAATTCCGCCGCCACAGCCTGCGCTGGTTCAGACGTACCCGCTCTGCCTCTAGACGGTCATATTCCATGATCGACGCTTTGACATAGATGCCGCGGAGGAAGCTCTCCTGATCTTCACTCATCCCCGCATTAATGGAATACGGATCACCGGTTAACGGATTCTTTCCCTCCGCTCTTCCATTGTGCGAATGTTCGCCTGCCATACGGATCGTCCTCCTCCTTCTCCATGAATTCTTTCAACTGCCTTCGCGCCCGATGCAGCGTAACCCGAAATCCCGCTGAGGACTTGCCCTGCACCGCTGCCGCCTCCCGGGGAGTCAAGCCTTCCACATCCACAAGATAAACCGCCGTCCGGTAATCGTCCTTAAGTCCGTCCAGGCGTCTCTCCCATTCACTCCAGCCCTCGCCAGCGAGAAAGCGTTGTTCGGGTTCTTCCGCCGGATCGCTCCGTTCGCGGATGAGCACATCTTCCGCCGGCCCGCCGCACTCTTTCCTCCGTCCTTTCTTCCGCAGGTAATCCAGGCATTTATGACGGACCAGCGTGAAGAGATACGTCTTGAAGGAACTGCGAAAGTCATATTTGCCCGGATAGACGTACAGGTAAGCAAAGCAGTCCTGAACGAGGTCCTCCGAAATGTGATAATCATGTACGTATTGGCGGGCGAAGCCCACAGCAGGCTGCCGGTAACGGATAACGAGCGCTTCAAAGGCGGCCCGGCTTCCCGCAGCAAACTGCTTGATCTGTTCTTGTTCCGGGTCCATGTCCGAGCCTTTCGCCCTCCCTTCCTTCCGGGTTGTCCTCTCTTATTCGCCGCAGCCGTGCAAATCGTTACACTATAACCGAAGTCCAACATAATAGCCCAACATAGCACGACCCTAATAACCCAACCATACCCCAGACATAGCTGGAAAAACAGCGATAACTAACTCCCCTCAAGGATAACCGCCTGACGGCGTCCTTAGACGCCATGCGTTTGCCGAGAAATAGGAGACTGTGATAAGCGCGCAGCTTATACTTTCTTATATTTATGAAAATAGGCCAGCCAAAAGTTTCTGGCTGACCCCTAA
Source organism: Paenibacillus stellifer (assembly GCF_000758685.1). Taxonomy (NCBI): domain Bacteria; kingdom Bacillati; phylum Bacillota; class Bacilli; order Caryophanales; family Paenibacillaceae; genus Paenibacillus; species Paenibacillus stellifer. The sequence continues at coordinate 599,590 of NZ_CP009286.1, read as the reverse complement.
TATGAAAAGACCCCACCGTAGTTCACCTCATTAAAGAGTAAGGCGAAGGTACGGCGGGATCTTTCATTTTTTTAGAATCCTATCCTATTCACTTAACTCATAGGCTGCTGCCCTTATTTCAGATACGTTCCCGTCACGCCGATTCCGCCGCTGCCGTTCAGGACGTAGACCCGGGCGTTGCCCTTGCCCGAGCAGTTCAGCGTGATCGTGCCATTCGTCACGGTCTTGCGGTCGCCGGTCACTGCATCCACATAGGTTCCGTTCGGAATGCCCGTGAAGGTGGCGTCGCCCGAGATCGTAACGAGGGCGAAGCTGTCAATGCCCTTGGCGGTATCGGTATATCTGCGTTTGAAAGCCAGATTGCCCGATACATTTTCCGTGGAGTATTGGCCTTTCTGCAGGGCGGGAACCGCTCTGCGGATCAGGTTCAACTGCCGGATATGCTGTGCCAGCGGATAGTTGAGCGATTCTGCGACCGTGCCGGTTGCATTCGTGTATTTGCCGTAATCCTGTACCGTTACACTGCCCTCGATGTGATCCCCGAAGTAAGCGCGGCCGGTTGTGCTGAGCGGCGCGTTCGGACCCGGGTCGATGACCTTGCCCTTCTGGAATTCAATTTCGGACCCGTAGAAAATGGCCGGAATGCCCCGGAAGGTGAACATCAGGTCGAGATTCTCGGCCCAGGTGTCCTGCGTGCCCGCGAAACGCTGGTTCTCGGGAGCCCCGTCCGGCGCGTAATCATGCGAGTCGACGTATGTGACGTTCCAGGTGGCGTCGTTATAATACTGGTCGCCGTATCTCATGCTGAACGCTTCCTGCGCGCTCTTGAACGCCCAGTGCATCGGGAAGTCGATGACATCGAGGCCCGAACGCATCGAATAGTCTGGTGCATGATACGTATTGCCGTTCAGGAATGCATTGTTCGAGGTCGGCTGATTGGCCGTAGTCGAATTGTCCGCCCAGTTCTGTTCAACCGACAGCTTGTTGGACTCGTAGTCATTTTTGCCGTCGCCCGGATAGGCCTTCGATTCCTTCCAGGTATAGAACGGCGTGGAGATGGCCGGAATGCCGCTGTTCCACACGTCTCTGTAGCGGGTTGCCACTTCGCCGAAAATGTAGAAGTCCGAGCCGCCTCTCGTCTTCCAGGCCGGAATGAAGTATTTGTTGAAAATATACCGGCTCACATGCTTCATGGTATCGACCCGGAAGGCGTCGACGCCCATGTCGATGTACTGGTTGTACGTATCGATCAAATATTGATCAACCACTGGATTCTCGGTGTTCAGGTCCACGCAGTCGCCCGCGATCTGGCCGGTCTGCACCGTGTACGATTCCCAGGAGAGGCTCTTCTCGGTGTGGTAAATGTTATTGTTGGTGGCCGCGTCTTTCATCAGCGCGATCCGGGCCTGATACTGCTGGTCGGGCGTCATCGTATCATAGTTCGCCGGCAGTTTATCCGTAATTTTGAGCATGTTGTTAACGGTGTCCGGCTTGGTCGGATCTTTTTTGAACAGCGGATACAGATTCTCTTCCCCGAAGTTGCCCGTATGGTTGACGACGATATCCTGAATGATCTTGAGACCCTTGGCGTGCGCCGCATTGATGAGGTCCTGATAGGAAGCCCCGGCCGATTCGTACCTTGGGTCCACCTTGGCAAAATTGATCGCATGATAGCCGTGATAATCATATCCGCTGGCGTTCTCTACAACCGGAGTAATCCAGATCGCGCTGAAGCCGAGCGCCTTGATATAATCGAGCTTCTCGATCAGCCCCTTGAAGTCGCCTCTCCAGGCCGGATCGGAATCCGGATTCCCAGCCTTGGCGTCATCCCAGGCATGCACGTTATTGCTCGGATCTCCATCGTAGAAGCGGGAGGTGATGACGAAGTAAATCGTGTCTTCGCGGAAATCACCCGTATTCCCGACGTTATAGAAGAAGCTCTGCGTCGTCTGATTGCCGGCCCCGTCCACCACAAGGAACTTGAGGGTCGTCGTTTTGGTGACGAGGATGGATGGTCCGGTCAGACCGGCCAAGGCATTGCCCGAAGTATAGACCTTGGAGCTGGTGGTCGGCTCCGTGCCGTTATCCGTATAGTAAGCTGTCGTTGTGGCCGCCTTGTTGTCCTTTAGGTTAAAAGAGACGCTGACCGACGAATCCGATTGGCTGACCGGCAGGTTCGCGGTAATGGTCGGCGCCGTCAGATCGGCGTTCAAGTCAATCACATAAGCGAAGGACGAGACGCTTCCCGCCTGCCCGGCCGAGTTCACGCCAAAGGCTTTGATCGTCACGGAAGAGGACACCTGAATCGGTCCCGTATACAGAGTCGATGACGTTGTCGGCTCAGACCCGTTGGTCGTATAGTAGATGCTATCGCCCGTATTGGTGCTGGTCAGCGTCACCGTCTGGGCGGAATCATAGGTCTTAGGCGTCGGCGAGACGGAGATGACCGGGATCTTCGGCGTTTCCGGGTTGGCGTTATACCAGACATTGTCCGTATAGTACCAGCCTTCTGATACGCTGCGGGACAGATCGGCGGTCTGCTTGCCGCTGCCGTCATTGAAGATCAGGCTGGAGCCTGTCGCACCCGTAATCGTATAGCTGTACCAGCTGTTGCCGTCCGAATTCATGAGGATTCCCGGCCAGGCTCCGCTTGTTGGCACGGTTGAAGGGCTCAGGTTCCAGTAGTGAATCCGGACGGATGAGCCCCAGGATGCAGGCTTCTTGAAATGGACCGTCAGCCCCGTAGCAGTTGCGGTTGGCGTGGCCGTAGCTGTCGCTGTTGCCGTAGCCGTTGGTGTGGCTGTCGCGGTTGCGGTTGCCGTAGCTGTGGCGGTAGCGGTTGCTGTTGCGGTAGCAGTTGGTGTGGCTGTTGCCGTGGCCGTAGCGGTAGCGGTCGATGTAGCCGTTGGTGTTGCCGTTGGAGTAGCTGTTGGTGTTGCTGTAGGCGAGGCCGAAGCGCTTGGAGACGGCGAGACGCCCTCAGTGACGGTAATGTAATCGAGATTGACGCTGCCGGTGTCGGTTGAATCGTATTTATACGCAACCGTATTGGCGCCCGACACAAGAGTAAGCGCTTCCGTCTGAGTGCTCCAGGTGTTCCAATCGGCGAGGCTCGCCAGAGTGGTCTGCTTGGCTTTTACTCCATTGACATAGATCGACAGCGTCTTCGCGCTTCCGGAAGCGTTGGCATACCTTAAAGCTGCGTTATATGTGCCGTCTGCGGTGGCCTGAACGGTGAAAGTCGTGGCTGCGCCGGACACAGTGTATCCATCAACGAAGCCGGTCCCCGTATAGCCGGTGTGATCGGTATTGACTTTGGCGCCGCCTGACAGCGATGCGCTCTCGGCCTCGTACTTGCCGGCTGTGGGGACAATGACCGTCCAGTTCTTCCCGCCATTGTTATCCCAGCTGTCGCTAGGGGCTGTAATGTGATAGCAGTAGGTTAGAGAGGCGCCTTCCGGGACATTGATCTTGGCTGTAAAAGTGGTGCCGCTCTTCGTCATCGCCGTATCGTTGACGGTCGACCAGCTATTCGCAGTCCAGTGCAGCGTTACGGCCGTTGCCGTCGTGTTGGTATACGAAACGGTATAATCGGTGTTGCTGGCCGAGGCTCCGCCGGATAAGCCGAATAACAACCCGAAGAAGAGCGCAAATGCAAGCAGAACAGAAATTAAAGACCTTGATTTTTGTCTTGCCAAGCTTACTACCTCCCACATTTTAAAATTAGATGAACAACTCCCAGTGTCTGCGCAAACGTTTGCAAAATTAAGCGAAAAGCTGGATTACCCCACAACCTCCTCTCTTAGCTTGATAAAAAAGACCATTGTATGCGTTTGCAGAAAATGAACTTCCATTTCGCTGATCGTTGTCAAAAGCTGGGCACCCAATGGTGATTTCATTAATGAGTATATTCGCCCACCTTTTCCCAGTCAATCCTACTTTCGTGTGAAATTTGAAAACGCTTGCGCTTAAAGGGGAATTCTAAGCTGATTTTCATTTAAGACTCATTTAAGTAAACGGGCCTATTGTGGGGATATCGAATCGAATTGGCAAGGAGTGACCCTGATGAGCAAGAAGAGAAAATCACCGAAAAAACTGATTATTGTCCTTTCCCTCTCCCTTACCGCGATCGGCGCCACCGTATACGGACTGGCGGACCGTTACTTAATCGAGCATGTGGAGGCTGTCGTCGCAGCGCCTACCGTTGCTTCCGAAACTGCGGCCGTAAGCACCGCCGATTCCGCATCGGCTTCTGCCGGCACAACAACCGCCGCCAGCACTGGCTCAACCGCGGGCTCGGATTCCGGGACCGGTTCGGCATCATCAATCGGCAGCGCGGCAGACAGCGCCTCATCCGATGATTGGAACTACAACAGCGATGATGTCGATATCGCCGTCAAGAAGGTGGAGACCGGCAGCGGGTCGGACAAGATCACGTACTATGTCGCAGACGTCCAGCTCAAGAGCTCGGCCAATCTCCTGACCGCCTTTGCGGATAACGCCTTTGGCCGCAACATTATCGAGAACACTTCAGAGATCGCTTCTTCTAACAATGCGATTCTCGCCATTAACGGCGACTATTACGGCTTCCGCAACGATGGCGTCGTCATCCGCAACGGCACACTGTACCGCAATGAACCCGCGCGCGAAGGGCTTGCCCTGTTCAGCGACGGCACGATGGATTCGTACAACGAGGAGGAGACTTCCGCAGAGGAACTGCTGGCAGAAGGCGTTACGAACACCTTCTCGTTCGGTCCGGTTCTCGTGAATGACGGTGTGGCCGTCACCGATTTCGAGAATGTCAGCATCGACACGAACTTCGGCAACCGCTCGATCGACAGCGCCAACCCGCGTACCGGCATCGGCATCATCTCCCCGAACCATTATGTGTTCGTCGTCGTCGACGGCCGGCAGGAAGGCTACAGCAGAGGCATGACCCTGAACGAATTCGCGCAGCTGTTCAAGGACCTGGGCGCCACCGAAGCATACAATCTCGACGGCGGCGGATCATCCACCATGTATTTTAACGGCAAAGTCGTCAACAGCCCAGGCAGCAAGGGGCAGGAGCGCGGCGTGAGCGACATTATTTTTATCGCCGAATAACCGGCAATGAAGAAGTATGAAGGAGGCAGACTATGACAACCGTATTGATTCCCGCATATGAGCCCGACCGCAGACTGTTGCCCTTAATCCATCATTTGAAGGCGGCAGGCATCTTCCGAATCGTCATTGTCGATGACGGCAGCGGCGAGGCGTACCGCGATATTTTCAAATCTGCCCGCGAAGCCGGCTGCACCGTGCTGGCCCATGATACCAATCTCGGCAAAGGCCGGGCGTTGAAGACAGGCTTTCGCTTCCTGATCGATACCGGTGAGGCCGGGAGCATCGTCTGTGCCGACAGCGACGGACAGCATCTGCCGGACGACATTAAGAAGATCGCGGATGCGGTGGAAGGCCGCCGGAACGAGATCGTGCTCGGAAGCCGGCATTTTACCGGCCAAGTTCCGCTAAGAAGCCGCTTTGGCAACAGCGCCACCCGCATGGTATATGCGCTGAGCACCGGTCAACGGATTCAGGATACCCAGACCGGCCTTCGCGGCTTCCCGGCGGAGATGCTGGAATGGCTGTGCCGGATTCCGGGCGAGCGCTTTGAATATGAAATGAACATGCTGCTCAGAGCAAAAGGAGACGGTTACCGGCTCCATGAGATTCCGATCGATACCGTATACCTGGAGAACAACAAATCGTCGCACTTCCGCCCGATTGCCGATTCTGTCAAGGTGTACGGTCCAATTCTGAAGTTCTGCTCATCTTCGGTGCTGTCAGCCGTTCTCGATATCGTCATGCTTCTGCTGCTTCAGAGCATGACCGGCCATCTGCTCTTCTCGGTCATCGGCGCCCGGCTGTGCAGCTCGGTCTTCAATTACCTGTTGAACCGCCGGTACGTATTCAGCAGCAAGCCGAAGTCGGCATTCATCTCCTCGGCGCCGAAATATTTTGCGCTGGTTGTGCTGATTCTGCTGCTTAACTACGGCCTGCTGGATGTGTTGAGCGTAAGCCTGGGCTTCCCGCTGCTCATCGCCAAACTGCTGACGGAAGGCTTCCTGTTCGCGTTCAGTTACTGGTCGCAGCGCAAGTTTGTATTCTGATCCGCAGTTAACCGGCCGCAAGCATCCGTAAGCCGGCGCCGTACTTTCGGGTACGCGCCGGCTTTATACTTGCCCTGGCTGATGGCACATAAGTAAATCTTGACAATCCGCAAAATCGAGTATACATTTGTATACATTCAATCATCCCGTATACGAATGTATACATTTCAAGGAGGAGATTGCAATGCGTGAAGGCAGACACGGACATGAGGGATTTGACGGTCCCAGGGGGCATTACGGAAAACGGGGCTGTGAGCATGATGAGAAGCACAAGCAGCGCTTCCAGAGCGCCCAGACCTTTCGGCGCGGCCGTGCGGTCGCTTTTCTGGAGAGACTTGATCTGAAGCGCTCCACCCTAGTGCAGCAGCTTGATCAGCCGGAATATGAGTCCATCAAGCAAGTCATCAGCGGTGAACTGAAAGCCGTCGATTCAATAATTCAAGAGTTTATCCATGCATTCGAACTGCGGGAAACCCCCGCTGGCAGCGATAAGACACCCGAAGAGAAGGATACGAATCATGAGCGTAACTGACACTATCAAGACCCGCAGAAATATCAAGGCGTTCAAGCCCGATCCGATCAGCGAGAGTGAGCTCGCTTCCTGGCTGGAAGCTGCAAGCTACGCGCCGAATCACCGCATGAACGAACCTTGGGAGCTCCTGCTGGTCGGAGCAGACACCCGGGCCGCACTGAAGCACAAGACCGACTTCGGCCAGGCGCCTGTCGTGCTTGCGGTGCTGTCCAAACCCGCGCCGACGCCGTTCGAGCGCGACGAGAATGTGATGGCCGCCTCCTGCTTTGCACAGAATTTCCTGCTGGCCGCCCATGAAGCCGGTGCAGGCACTTTCTGGTCTTCGCTCGGCGCGCTGCCCCATAATCGCGAAATTCTGGGCGTGCCCGAGGGCTATGATGTCATTGGCGTCTTCGGCGTCGGTTATCCTGCGGAAGTGCCAGAGGTCAAGCCGCGGACCCCGATTTCCGCCAAGCTCACCCGCCTGCCCTAAACCCGCCCCATTCAAGATACCGGAGTACGGAACAAACCATCAGACCGGCTCCGGTTATCTATTCATTCTGCCTCTCGGCCAATGAATCTTTCTCAGCCAGTGCGAGATTCCAGAAAGAAATTCTAGACATGCATTTGGCCTGAAATCCCTTTGGATGTGCGCATTCTCCATTTTGCGGATATGCCGTTACCCTTGCTTGAGGTCCACATATTTTGTAGAGATAGATGTGAGAGACACTCAGAGATAAAGGGAGCGATGTCATGGCAGCCGGCTCAAGAAACTCGGTTCATAAGCAGGGAGTTTCCATTATAACCTGTACCAATCGCCACAGCTGTTTGAGAAACCTGTTCGATAATTACAGCAGACAATCCCATCCCACCAAAGAACTCATCATTGTCGTCAACAGCGACAAGATCCCTCTTGAACCCTATCAAAAAATGGCCAAGAAGCTGCGCAGCGTGCGCGTCTTCCGCGTTCCGGAGCGCATATCTCTCGGTGCCTGCTTGAACTACGCCGTGGGGAAAACGAAATACAGCTATATTGCCAAATTCGACGACGACGATTATTACGCTCCCTATTACTTGACAGACAGCCTGCTGTCCTTTCGCAGAACGAAGGCCGATGTTATTGGAAAGCGGGCTCATTATATGTATCTGCAAGGGTCCAAAACGCTGATTCTCCGGTTTCCGCATGATGAGAACAAGCGGGCATCCCGGCTTCCAGGCGCTACTCTTGTCATGAAGCGCAGTGTGTTAAACCGGGTGCGTTTTCCGGACAGAAGCGTCGGCGAGGATGATCTTTTTTGCCTCAGAAGCAAGAAAAAGGGGTTCAAAGTCTACTCGGCGGGCAGACATAACTTTGCGGCTATACGCCGGAAGAATTCTTCCAAGCACACCTGGGTCATCAGCGATAAAGAACTGATCGCCCACCACAGAACGATCCCGAACGTGAGAAATTACAAGACATTTGTCCAAAGAAAACCAAAGGGCGTTCATTAATGACGGCCCCCGATATTTCCCATACTCCGCATGGGGTATCCATCATTACATGCACTAAGCGCCGTCATTGCATGGACGCCCTGTTCCATAATTACAGCAGGCAGACTTTCAGCAATAAAGAGCTTATCGTCATCCTGAATCATAACGGCCTGAAGGCGGAGGAGTATATCCAAGCCGCGAAGCGGTACCGGAACGTAATCGTCTACCGCCTGCCCGGTCATGTATCGCTTGGATACTGCCTGAATTATGGAGTTGAGCGTTCCCGTTACAGCCTGATCGCCAAATTTGACGATGACGACTATTATGCGCCGGGCTATTTAACGGATAGTGTGCGGGTCATGAAGAGGACAGACGCCGATATTGTAGGAAAACGGGCTCACTATATGCATCTGAACGGCAGCAAGCAACTTCTCCTGCGTTACGGCAACAAGGCCAACCGATATGTTTCCCTCGTCCAGGGAGCGACTCTGCTCGTGAAGCGGCATGTCTTCCGCAAGGTCCGTTTCCACAATCTGAACCGGGGAGAATGCGTGAAGTTTTGTTCGGGCTGCCTGTCCAAAGGCTATAAGATTTATTCGGGCAGCCCCTCGCATTTTCTTGCGATTCGAAGAAGGAACTCCATGGGCCATACCTGGATCGTAAGCGACAAGAATCTGATGACAAGGAACGCCAAGGTGCTTAAGGTGAAAGATGCACGGCGATTTGTGGGACGGGGTTGACCCGTCCCTGCTTCGGCCGCTATCATGCCTCCGCTTTATGAATTCCAATGATATCCTTCAAAAATATTGTTTTCTTGTCATGCCAATTATATAGTAGAAAGAAGATGCACGACCTTAGACCCACGAAGATTCGATGAATACAATTAACAAGAAGGTGTACAATATTGGGTTTACAGGCATGGATTGATCTACTGCTGTTCTTTATTTTGTTCGCCCTGTTTATATATATTTTCGTCACCGTTACCATCACTAAGCTGCACAAGGTTTATTTGACCTTCCACTTCGCCATGATGATATGGCCGTACAGTCAGTTCGTCATCAAGACGATCGACAACCCCGGCTATCAATTATTATATGTGAAGCTTGCATTTGTGGATTCGGCGGTGATTACGGCAGGATGGCTGTACTTCACAATTCTTATTACCGGCCAAATCCAGTTTCTGCGGAGAAAAATATGGGCGTGGCTGCTCCTTCCCACACTCGTCGCCCTGTTGGGTATCCTCGTGAATCCACACGGCTTATTTGTTCTCCCTGTGAACGGCGGGTATGTCGAGAGAATCTATGGACCTATCTTCTGGTTCTATATTTGCATCCTGGTATTGTATCCGATCGCTTCGCTCTATATGATATATTTGGCTCTGGCATCGGGTCGTACGCCCCGCAAAAAACAACAGATCATGCTTATGCTTAAAGGGCTGGTGGCTGTAACCGCTCTCCTTCTGCTCGATATCTTTCTGAATGTTGTGCTATCCGACTATTTGCCCGTCATCCCGGGAATGACTTCTCTTGGCATTTTAATATCGGCAATCTTCTTTGTCATTTCCATTAATCGGGATAAAGTGCTTGATATCGTGACCATCGCCCATCAAGATATAATAGATACGATGGCCTATGGGATTCTGGTGCTGGATGACAATGAGTGCGTAGTTGAAATCAATCAATCGCTGCGCCCTTACTTGAACCTGCATATCGGGGACCGTTTCAACATAGCGGCCCTCTTCCCCCAAGGAGCGCTCAGCCCCAACGACTTCCTGCATACCTACCGGGAGCATCCGCTGAAGGACTGCGAAATCGAAGTCTATTACCCGAAGTACCGGAGGTATCTTCATGTCCATGCCGCGGCCATCATGGTCGGCGGCACCATGATAGGGCGGATCATTACTTTCCAGGATATCTCCGAGATGCGCCGTCTTCTTGATGAGACCAGCCATCAGAACATCGTCCTGCAGGAACGCAACGAATCGTTGATCGAGGTGCAGAAGGAGCTGTATCAGACTAACCGGAAGCTGAAAAAGATCGCGATCACCGACAGCTTGACAGGCTGTTACAACCGCCACTATTTGACGCAAAAGCTGGAGGACGAGCTGATGAAGCCCAGCATCTTTCAGCGGCCGTTTGCCATCATTCTGCTCGATATCGACTATTTTAAATCGGTTAACGATAATTACGGCCATTTGGCCGGGGATGAGGTGATCTGCCATACGGTGGAAGTCATTAAGGGGACTCTGCGCGAGGCGGATGTTCTGGCGCGTTATGGCGGGGAAGAATTTATCATCTATTTGCCTGACACAGACGAATCCCTGGCACAGCTTCTGGCGGAAGAAATCAAGGCTAATGTGGAATCGAATGCGGTGATCATCGAGCATGTCGTTCATCCTATATCTGTTACGATCAGCATGGGGCTGTTAACCATCCAGAATTATCCGGAGGAGCTCCACCAGGACCCCAAAACCCTATTAAATGAATTGTTTAAAGCCGTAGACAAGGCGCTGTACCAGGCCAAGCATGAAGGACGCAACCGGATTGTCAGCCTGGTTCAATAGAACCGTTCCACCCGAGATTGAAAGGAAGAGACTGATTCATGTCACAATGCCAGGTATGATGCGAGTGATTAACAAAACCGCCATCAAGTATATTTCCGTCATCGTCTTGTTTGTCGGCCTTCTCATTGGCCTGCGCTGGACGTGGTCCGAGCTTTTTCCGGTATCAAAACAGCCGCTGGCTGTTAATGGTGTACTTGACCTGCGCGGCCGGGATTTGGAGAAGTCCCCCTCATTCTCTCTGGATGGCGAATGGCAGTTCTATCCGGAAAGCCTCGTGTCCCGTCAGGATCTGCGTAAGGCTGATCATACAGCCCGATATGTACAGGTCGAATAAGCACGGCCAACTTCGGAACAGTCGCGGAGAGTGCCGATGCATACAACCCCAGGAATATCTCCTATTCCCCGTCCTACACATCGGAAGGCGCGACAGAGATTGATTTGCTCATCCAGGTGGCCAATTATGATGATCCATATAACGGCGGTATCCTGAGTTCCATCCGCTTCGGCTCCCAGGCGGAGATTGACTATGCGCGTTGGTATTCGATCGGATTCCAAATGGTAGCGTTTATCATTTTGCTGCTTCACTCCGTGTATGCCAGTATCTTCTACCTGTTCAACCCGAAGGAACGGGCTTTGTTCTATTTCGGCCTGCTGACGCTAACGGTTGGAGTCGCAATTGTATCCGGTCATGATAACCTGCTCATGCTATGGTCTTCTGGTTATCCGAAAATTCTCAGCGGCTCCTCCGAAGAACCGGGTGCTGCGCGTATTCATAGCCGCACTTCTGTGCTACTCGGGGTTTCTGCTGGCCTCACCGGCTTCAATGGTCTATGAAAGCGTCCATCTGGGGATCTATTACTTTTTCTATTTCTTTTCATTTGCCTGGTTTCTTCTTGTGGCGGGGATGATGATCTTCCGGGAGCGCACCGACAAGGACGCCGTCTTCCTGCTGCTGTCTTCCGCAAGCATCATTTCCAGCGTTTTCTGGGGCATATGGAATTCTCATTGGGCGGTTACTCCCGTCTACTATCCAATCGATATCATTTCGGCCATTATCGGATTTTCGGCATACTGGTTTAAGAAATACTTCCACAAATCCCAAGAGAACACTCAGCTGAATGAGCAGTTGAAAGAAGCGGACAGGCTGAAGGACCAATTTCTCGCCAACACATCGCATGAGCTGAGAACACCCCTGCACGGAATTATGAATATTGCCCAGACCGTTGCAACCAAGGAACAAGACAGGCTGAGCGAAGGCAGCCTTAATGATATGAATCTGCTGATCACGATAAGCAGGCGCATGTCCTATCTGCTGAGCGATCTTCTGGATGCCGCGCGACTTAAAGAGCATCGCATTATCCTGCAGCAGGATTCCCTCCGGATTCAAGCGATCATTCCCGGCGTAATCGGCATGCTTCAATTTATGACCCAGGGCAGACCGATCCGGCTTATTCAGAGTGTACCGGAGATGATGCCGCCGGTCATGGCCGACGAGAAGAGAATCGTGCAAGTGCTGTACAACTTACTGCATAATGCCCTCAAATACACGGAGGAAGGGACCGTCTCGATCTCCGCCGAAGTGCGTAACGGCCAGGCGGTTATTGAGGTTGCCGACACCGGGGTCGGCATGAATGAAGAAACACAGGCAAGGGTGTTTCAGCCTTATGAGCAAGGAGATTACAGGAGAAGCGATGGAAGAGGCATCGGGCTAGGTTTAAGTATATGCCGGCAGCTGGTGGAGCTGCATGGCGGTCAGCTTACCGTATCGCTCCGAGCCTGACAAGGGCTCCGTCTTCAGCTTCACTTTGCCGCTCGCAGAACCGTCGGTCTCCTCACAAACGAATCCGGCACTTCCGCTTCACCGGGAAGCGAAAGAGCTGTCACCCGGACCGGTTGTTCCGGACACGGCGGCAAGCGAGCTCGCCGCTGCTGCTCACATCCCGCCGCTATTGAACGGCAGTCATATCCAGATTCTCGCGGTGGATGATGATCCCGTCAACCTGAATGTGCTCACCGGCATTCTCTCGACGGAGCCTTACCAGATCACAACCGTAAGCTCAGCCCAGGAAGTGCTGAGCCTGCTCGGCACCCGGCAGTGGGATCTGCTGATCGCGGATGTCATGATGCCTCATATGTCCGGCTATGAGCTAACGCAGAAAGTGCGTGAGCAGTTCTCCCTGTCCGAGCTTCCGGTGCTGCTGCTGACTGCGCGCAGCCAGCCTGCGGACATCTACACCGGGTTCATGTCGGGAGCCAACGATTATGTGACCAAACCTGTAGATGCGATGGAACTGAGATACCGGATCGGGGCTTTGATCACCTTGAAACAATCCATAAATGAACGCCTGCGCATTGAAGCCGCTTATCTGCAGGCGCAAATTCATCCTCATTTTCTGTTCAACACGCTTAATTCCATTATGGCTTTAAGCGATATCGACACGGAGAAGATGCGTATGCTGGGCGACGCCTTCGCCTCCTTTCTGCGGATCAGCTTTAACTTTCTCAATACCGAGGAACGGGTCAAACTTTCCCATGAGCTGGAGCTGGTCGAAGCCTATTTGTATATTGAGAAGGAACGATTCGGGGACAGGCTAACTATCCAATGGGAAGTCGAACCCGGCATCGGGCTGCTCCTTCCGCCGCTTTCCATCCAGCCGCTTGTCGAGAATGCCGTCAAGCACGGTATTCTCAGCAAGACTAAAGGCGGTACGGTTCATATCCGGATTGCCCGCCATGACGGCTTCACGCTTGTTGAAGTCATCGATAACGGCAAGGGGATGGAACCGGAGCAGATTGCCAGGCTGCTTAACCCGACTCTGAAGGGAACGAGCGGAATCGGACTATCCAATACCAACCGGCGATTGAAGCAGTTATACGGTCAAGGACTGTCTATTCACAGCAAGCCCAATGAAGGCACCACTTGTATCCTTTGTCATTCCGGACAAGATGCCTTCGAGAGTCAAATAAAGTGTGCCGGATGGCAGCGATCCGGTCAGCCGGCAGCCAAATTCATTTCTCCAGAGGCACCTTAATCAAATGAAGGCCCGGGCATGTCAGCACTAGGGTGGAACCGCGGGTGCAATGAGCTCTCGTCCCTGGGCATCGAAGACGATGCCTTAGTGACGGGGGCTTTTTTCGTTATTTATGGGCATTCGCAGCAAACCATTGAACGAAGGAGCGATTAACGATGAGCAGTATCGCAGCAATGGAACAAATCGTTGCGCTGGCCAAGTATCGCGGTTTTATTTTCCCGGGATCCGATATTTACAGCGGTCTGGCGAACACATGGGACTACGGCCCGCTTGGCGTGGAGTTGAAGAACAACATCAAGCGTGCCCGGTGGAAGAAATTCATTCAGGAATCCCCCTATAACGTAACCCGGTGCCGCCTAACAAATTGTACTTCATCACATGTCACTCCTTTTCTATACTCGCCTTGCTTGTGCAAAAAAAGAATAAGACCTAGAGTGAACTCTAGGTCAAGCGGTTTATCCGTGCTGCAATCTTTGGATCATGGGAGCCGGGTCAATGCTATCATTGGCGGGCAATACCCGGCTTCCTGATTAGTTCTCCGAGAACCGGACCGCATCATTCATGCTGCCGACGGATTCAATCGCAACGAGCGGATTCCAGAAATCGCGATACCGTGCGATAAGGCCGTCCTTCGTCTGAACAACGCTGATATAGGTCTGATTGTATGGGTTGCCTGTCTCCTGGTGCTTCCCGAACGATTTGAACTCTGCAATCACAAGCTCCGGATCGGCTGTCAGGTGAAATTCAAGGTCAGTGAACTGCACTTCAAAATGCTTCGGAAAATTCTGCATGTAGTCAAAAAGCTCCGCTTTCCCTTCCTTCAATTCCGGAAACCCCGCAGGGCCGTATGGAAACTCAAGCACTCCGTCCTCCTGCCACAAATTCACCCACGCCTCAATATCTCCGCCCGACAAATATTTCAGATGATTCTTGAATGCTTCCTGTGCTCTTGTGCGGATTTCGTCTTGCGTTAACAGTTGGTTTGTCATGATATTTTCCTCCAGTCGATTTGTCAAATTATATATTAGATCGTTCGATCCAATATTCTCAAAAAATAAGGCACTTTCTCAATGCGATGTCGGTAACTGCGTATTGACCTCCGTCGTCTTCTTCTGTCTCAGCGTCGAGAGGGCAACGAGAATAGCCAAGATTGTAACGCTGGCTGCGATCAGGAATGCCGTGTGAATGGCTTGATTCAGGTCAGCGGCCGCCATCGATTCCAGCGTCGTACTCGATCCCAGGCTGGCTGATATGATGGCCATGATGACAGCAAGGCCGACTGCGCCGCCGATTTGTTGGCCGGTCGAAATCATTGCAGAGGCTACGCCTTGCTCCTTCGGATCGATTCCCGTGCTGCCTGCAATGAACATGGTCGTGAACACAAGCGCCTGGCCAATGCCGATGATCACGGTTCCGGGAATAATCCCCCATGCACTGCCCGATTCGGACAGCCTGCTAAGGAGCAAGAACCCGATGCCCCCAAGCCCCATACCGATAGCGAGCGTTCCGGCCACCCCTGCGGTGGACAGCATTTTGTTGATGAGTTTTGCTCCCAGGAATGCGCTGATCGTCAGCGGCAAGGAGCTTACTCCGGACAGGATCGCCGAATAGTGCAGAACCCCTTGTGTGTACAAGGTCAAGAAGTAGTAGAGCGTGCCGAATGAAGCCGAGAACAGTGTCGCCATCAAGGCGGCCCCGGTCAAATTGCGGTTGCGGAACAATCTGAATGGGATTAACGGCGCCTTCGTGCGGCTCTCGATGACCACGAACAGAAGAAGCAGAACGGCTCCGATGAGTCCGAACGGAAGCGTCCCCGCACTGCCCCAGCCTTCTACCGGAGACTGGATCAAGTAATAGACGATAAGAACCATGCCCGCCGTTACCGACATCGCGCCTGCCGCGTCAAAATGCCTTTTCCCGGATTCAGTCTTGCTCTCTATGAAGACGATTGGCGCAAGAATAATCGCGATGATCGTAATCGGCACATTGACGAAAAATGTGGATTCCCATCCGACATAACTGGTTAGCATTCCGCCAAGCAGCAAGCCAAGCGACAAGCCGACGCCGCCCATAGCGGCCCAGATGCCCATTGCCCGGTTGCGCTCGGCACCTTCATCGAAGTTCGACATAATCAGCGACAACGTTGCCGGCGACAGCAGCGCTCCTCCGAGGCCTTGAAGCCCTCTTGCTATGATCAACATCATTTGCGAGGTTGCCAGACCGCCGAGCAATGAACCCGATCCGAAGAGGGCCATTGCGACGATGAACATTTTCCGTCTGCCCAGCAAATCGGACAATCGTCCTCCAATCAGCAGAAATCCCCCGAAGACGAGCGAGTACGCGCTGACGACCCACTGCAGATTGTTGGCGGAGAATCCCAATGCGTCTCCCAATGAAGGCAAGGCTACAAAAATGATCGTGTAATCAAGCGCCAATATTAACTGGGATACGGCAAGAAGCATCAAAGCGAGGCCTTTATGCCGGTTTGTATTCATGATTTCATCTCCTTTTCATTTTGGACTAAATAGTCTGTTTTGATTAAAAAAATAATGATTTAACGATCCTGCCCATTCAGTCACATGTTATGCTCGCTTGAGCATCCTTTCATGATATCCGATTCAGGCCAAACCAGACCGAACGATCTGATATTGACAAAAAATCAGACTGTTTTAACAGCGATTGAGCGTAGAGAGCACAACAGCTGAGATATCTTCCAGAACCTGAGGATCGTTAAATAGCTTCGCCGCTTGGGTCAATCCGTATCTCGCATGATATAAATATCGCGCAAGAGCATGCAAGTCCTGATTTGGACCCAGCTCTCCCCGGGCCTGCCCCCGAACCAATGCGTCATAGAAGGCTTGTTCCAACAGCTGCCGATCTTTTTCAAACAGCGCTGCGATTTCAGGATCATGAGGCACTTGATCGATGGCGCTATGCAAGATCAGGCATTCCTTCCGCTGTTCTTCATCCTGCAGCACCGACACAATGGTCTGAAAAATGTCGGCGACCGCCGTTTTGACAGAATCCGCAGAAGCCAGATAGGCAGCGGCCGCTGAAGATTTCCCTTCAACATACTGCTTCACGGCCTTGATGAACAGATCTCTCTTCGTCCCGTACGTATCATACAGACTCTGGCGGGCAATCCCCAGTCCGTCGAGCAAATTCTGGAGGGACGTGCCTTCATAACCATAGTAGCCGAAGACTTCCATTGCCTTATGCAGCACTTCGGTGGTATCGAATTCTTTGCTTCTTGCCATTTCATACCCTCCTTTCTGTCCCTCATACTACACTTTTTAGATCATACAGTCAAGAATGAGGGTTTTGATCTGAAATAAGGCTTACTTTATTTTCTTCACTTAACCTGCTCTTCCCACTGATTCTTTCTAACCTCTTTATACACATATATTTTATTGTTAGCTTGTCCTTTTACAAATGAATGCCCATCTTCAGTCCATTCTTCCAGAACGAATAGAGAGAACAAATTTGCATTAACCGTGGGTACTTCTATCCCGTCTATGAATTGTATTTCTCGTCCAGTTGGAAAAAAAGTATGCCATTCTGTTGTGCCCAACTTTTCCCCCAAGATGCCGGCATACCCGCCTCTCAGATGGTGAGAGCTGATTATTTTGAATCGATATTCTAGCCAATCCCTTGAAAAAAAGGAGTACTCATAATGTGTATTGGGCTCTACAATGATGTGGGATTTTTCTGACACGGGATACTGCGCCTCTACTTTATGATATATGATCTCCATTGCTGTTATTCGGAACGATAAATAGAGAATCACCCATAAGATAGCTATAAACACTGGCAACCTGGGCTTAAGCTTCTTGCATAAACCCACTGTTACTCCAATTAATAATGGAACCCAGATTATCGGGTCTCCCAAAGTTATTGCGCCCATGCGTAAAGAAACATGATCAAATGGATACAGTAAGGGAATTTCATGTCCCAAATAATCTAAGAATAAATGCCCTATCAACACAGCTAAAATACAAGTTCCCCAAACCCGCTTGAAACTCACCGTTTTATATATACGCTTGGCTATGAAAGCAACTCCTAAAGCTAAAAAGGGCGGTACAAAAATAGAATGGGACCACGGATTAGTCGCTCGTCCACCGAAAAGGTCTGGCAATATACCACAAAGAGCACCGAAACTCAATGTTGTAACAATGTCTTTCCAGGTTTGTCTTGGGAGACAACACCACATAATAGACGCCCCAAATATCACATGTGAAAACATATGAAAAAACAAGTACATATTAGCATTCATATTTGTTATTCCTTTCTGAGAAGGTCATGAAATGATCGAGTTGCTATGGTAACGAACTCTATGCCGATCTGTGCATCTTATGATAGACAGACCCTTGAGAAGGCTGTATTCTGAGGGCTCTCCCTTTCTATTTTCTTCCTTTACGCCTATATCTGGATGTACTTCCTCGCACACTGCAGGGGAAAATCAACCAAAGTGCTACACATCGCGGCCATATAACAGCAGCCTACTTGTTGTTTCTGCAGCGGATACTTGCAAAAAGCAGCAGATGATCCCGCCTTAGGCTGGAAGGGGCTGTCTTGCGATCTTCAGGCGGTAACCAGCCCCGGAGATCGCTATTCCTTTATTCGGGAGTCTTATGTTAAACAAATCGCGAAGCAAATCCTTATTTCGTTTCCTAGGTGAAAGAAGGTTAATCGGTGCCAAATTCAAGTACGTCTTCACCCCTGCAGCCTGAGACGGATGAGCAGGCGGTTCCAGCGCATACGCTTCTGGAATTGCCCCTCTCCTATATCCGGTTTCTGATGGGGATGTTCATTTCCAGATTGGGGGATTCCCTGTTTTCTTTCGCCATTCCCTGGATCTCCTACAAATTAACCCAATCCAGTATCGTGATGGGGTCCATGTATGCGGTGAGCGTTCTGCCGATCGTCTTGTTCGGGCCGGTTGTGGGCAGTATGGTCGACCGATGGGAACGAAAAAAGCTGATGATCATTACCGATAGCTCCAGAGCGCTGCTCGTCGGGCTGATCCCCCTGCTGCACTTTGGTGGAGTTCTGCAGTTGTGGCATCTTTACGCGATTTCCTTCGTGCTCACCATACTTTCACTGATGTTCGACGTTTCCATCGTTGCCATTATCCCTTCGCTGGCACCCAAACAATTGACGCGGGCTAACGCCTCCTACCAGTTGAGCAATCAAATCGCGGAGCTGGCGGGACCGCTGCTTGCCGGCGTGATTATCGTAGCCGTCGGGGGATTCAACACGCTGTGGATCGATGCTGTATCATTCGCGGGAACACTCGTCGTTCTGATGCTTATGCCAAGCTTTAGCAAGCCCAAGCCGATGGCCAGTCTGCCGCAGATTTTCAAAGACATCGGGGAAGGCTTCAAATGGCTCATCCATTCCAAAATTAATCTCTCCTTCTCCTTCCAGGCGATGATTGGTAACTTCGGCTACAGCGCGGCTTTCGGCGTGTTGATGTTCTACCTGCTGAACACTCTCCATCTGAATACCCAGCAGAGCAGCATTAACTATACCCTGCTTGGATTTGGAGGCATCATCGGAAGCATTCTGGCCGTTCCGCTGGAGAGTCGGTTCCGCAGGGGCACATTGATCCCAGTGCTGCTGGGAATCGGAACGGTCGGTTTCCTTTTTGCTTCGGTCAGTCATTTCTGGCTTGCTCCCGGGATCGCATTTTTCGCGGTCACGGTCTGCAACGTTGCCTGGAATACGATTGTCACCTCCGTACGCCAAGAGACCATTCCATCCGATATGATCGGACGGGTGCTTGGCTTCTCCAGAATGCTGACCCGTTTGGCCATGCCCTTGGGAGCGATGTCCGGAGCCGCCCTGTCGGAATGGACCGATCCGCGAGCGGTATTCGCTGTAGCAGCAGGTGCCAAAATCCTGGAGGTAGTCATCGCACTGATCACGCCGATCCGAAAGCTTTGAGCATGTAACGGTGCATCAAAAAGGCTCACCCGTTTCAACCACGGATGAGCCTGTCAATCAACTATATTAAGCTCTGCAGCAGAACCCTGCCTTAATGGCTGCGCTTATAATATCTACCGAAAGTTACGATTGTCATCACCATTCCGCCTATGCCTACACCGGCTAGAATTCCTTGCGTGAAATCCAGCAGAGTACTTCCATTAGCAGGAAAATAGCGGCTCACTGTGAGCAAGGAAAAAGAGGCTAAGAACAGCATGCCTACATTGTGTTGCTGTTTTTTATCCATTATTCCCACTCCTTAAATTTTGTAAGCCTTCATTGCCTTGCGCAGCTCCTTGATGCTCGGGCGCTTGCCGTACATAAGGACGCCGGTGCGGTAGATCTTGGCGGCAAGCCAGCCCATTCCGAAGCAGGTGACCAGCAGAATCAGCAGCGACAAGGCGATTTCCCAGAAGGCGACGTCGCCGACGCCGATGCGCAGCAGCATGCTGAGCGGAGAAGTGAACGGCACATAGCTTGCAACTTTGACGAGCATCGTGTTAGGGGCCGAAATACTGAACAGCGGCACGTAGAAGTTCACGAAGCCGAGCATCATGATCGGCATGACCGCCTGGCCAAGATCCTCGGTGCGGCTCACGATGGAGCCAACGGCGGCATACATCAGCGCGTACAGGAAGTAGCCGAGAATATAAAGGATCAGACCGTAGACGAGCAGGCTGACGCTGAGCTGGCCGAGGTCGAGATTGAAATCCTTCAGCACGTCCGCGTTATGAGGCAGCAGCAGGTTGGCGGCAACAGCTGCCGCGATGATCACGATCTGTATGAGGCCAACCAGGAAAATGCCGATCACCTTGCCGAACATTTGTGCCAGCGGCGCAGCGCTAGTAATCAGAATTTCCATGATGCGGGAGCTCTTCTCCGAAGTGACTTCCGCCGAGATCATATTGCCAGTCATCATGATCGACATGAAGAAGAGAATCAGCAGGCAGTAGACAAGCACATAGTTGATGATCGGGTGCGACTCATCGGCCGCTTCCCCTCCGTCGGCATTAATCTTCTCCATGCCAAGGCTGATCGGAGCGTTCATCGCGGCGATCTGCTCCGCCGTCAGCTTGTCTCCGGCGATAAGCTGCGCGTTGATCTGCTGGAGAGCGGTCTGCAGGAAGCTCTGCGCCTTGGAGCCGCTGCCCGAGGAATGGTAGACGGCCGACGAGAGTCCGGCTCCCCCCTGCTCCGTGAAGGTCAGGTAGCCGTCCGTCTGTCCGTCCTGCATCGCCTTCTTCAGACCGGCATCGTCAGCACTTGGATACACCGTGATCTTCGCGCCCGTATCCGACTGCTGGGCATAATTCTGAAGCAGCTCAGTGGCACGGCTTCCGCTCTCCGCCACGACGCCGATGGACAAGCCCGAGCTGTTCGCATCGTCGCCTTGAAACGCTTTGATCAGATAAGGGATATTCATCCCGATGCTTAGCAAAATGACCAGAATCAGCGTTGTTATCAGAAAAGATTTCGTTCTAACCTTATTCTTGAACGTGAACCCGATAATCGTCCCCATTTTATTCATGAGATTCACCCACCGCCTTGATAAAGATTTGGTTAAGCGTCGGCTCCTTGATTTCGAAATGCTCGATCTCGCCCTGCTCCAGCGCCTTCCGCAACACAAGCTGTGCAGCCGTGACATCGGCGATCCGCACCGTGTATCCGCTCTCCTTCCGCTCCACGGCGGTTACGCCGGGGATGCCGCCGAGGCCGTCCACTTCTCCCGAAGTCCTCAGGAATACTTCTTCCCTCGGATAGCCCTTCTTAATTTCGCGGATATCGCCCTGCACGACCGTGTTCGACCGGTCCAGAATGGTGATATGCCGGCACAGCTCCTCCACATGCTCCATCCGGTGGGTGGAGAACAGAATGCTCGTTCCCTGATCACGCAGCTCTTTGACCGTATCCTTGAGCAGTTCGACATTGACGGGATCAAGACCACTGAAGGCCTCGTCCAGAATCAGAATCTGCGGCTTATGAACCACGGCGGCGATGAAGCCCATTTTCTGCTGATTGCCCTTGGACAGCTCCTCGATCTTCTTGTTGTAGTACTCGGGTACTTCAAAACGGTCCAGCCAGTAGCGCAGGCTTTGGTCCGCTTCGGCCGCGGACATGCCGCGCAGACGAGCCAGATAGACGATCTGTTCGCTGACCTTCACCTTCGGGTACAGCCCTCTCTCCTCGGGCAGATAGCCCATAATCGACTGAAGCTCGCTGCTGAACGGCTTGTCGTTATACCGGATCGAGCCGCCGTCGGGATAAATCAAGCCAAGTACCATCCGCATTGTCGTCGTCTTGCCCGCGCCGTTGGCTCCGAGCAGTCCGTAAATCTCACCCTGCTCCACGCCAAGGCTGATTCCGTTCACCGCCGTTTTGTCGCCGTACTGCTTCACAACACCTTCCAGTTTCAATGCTTCCATCGTCCTTGTCTCCTCTCCTTACGCATCCATGTCCTTCGGGGTGTATCCCTTGATCCAAAGCTCCAAGCTTTCTTCCAAATCCAGGCTGCGGCTTCTGAATACCTTTACGTTCAAATCCGTCAGGCGTTTCTCCAAATCCGGAAGCCGGGAGGTCAGTAGAGAAGCGGTTCCCGGAGCTCCCATGACTGGCCGGAAGGCATCCGGCAGCTCAGCGGCGATTCCCTGGAGCTCCTCCTCGTCATGGGCGGAGATCCAGACCTCGGTCCACGCCCCCAGGAGAGCGTCCTTCTCCATAATCCCGAGCAGCCTGCCCTGATGCAGCAGGGCGATATAATCGGCCAGCCGCCGCACCTCCTCCACAATATGGGTGGAGATCAGAATCGCGGCCTGCCTTTCGTCCATGTAGCTCTGCAGAATCTCGATCATCGCTTTCCAGGCGAAGGGATCGAGGCCGGAGGAGGGCTCGTCGAGCAGCAGCAGCTTCGGGCCTGCGGCAAGGGCGGCGGCGATTTCGAACTTGCGGCGCTCACCCTTGGACATCTTCCCAAGCTTCTGTCCTCTCGGCACCTCGAAGGTATTCATCAGCTTCTCGAAGTAGTCCTGGTCCCACTGCGGATACCATCGGCTCCGGAACCAGGCGGCTTCTTCCGGCCCCCAGTAGTCCTCCTGCCGGATCGGATGCTCCGCCACATAGGCGATGCTCTGCCGGACCGGCAGCGGCAGCTCGCCTTCGAAGCTCTGGCCGAACCAGCGGATCTCGCCTTCGTCCGGATGCGTCAGCTTCAACAGCATCTGCAGAAGCGTGCTTTTGCCGGAGCCGTTCTGTCCCACCAGCGCGGTAATATAGCCCTCCTGCACCTCCAGATGAAGCGGGCCTACCGTCTTGGTTCGCCGCTTCTTGGTTACGTTCCTTAGCTCCGCCGCCATCTGCGCCATCAGCTCTCACCCTCCGCTTTCCGTCCTCCGTATTTGCGCTTCACAATATCCCGAAAGAGCGCGACCAGCTCGGCCTCATCGTACTGCACCGACCATCCGGTCTCCGCCGCCGCTTCCAGCGCTTTCTGTACCGTCTCCAGCTTGAATCCCTCCCTTGCCCCGTCTCCGACATGGGAGACGAACGTTCCGGTGCCTTGCCGGGTCCGAAGCAGCCCCTCGTTCTCCAGATCCTGATAGACCCGGCGAACTGTAATGACGCTGCACTTCAGATCCCCCGCGAACTCCCGGATGGACGGAAGCAGCGTACCCTCCGCGATGTTCCCGCTGATGATGAGGGACCTCAGCTGCGTCTCAATCTGGTGATACAGCGGCTCCGCGCTGCTCTCATCGATCTGAACCGGTATTCGCATTTTTCCGTTCACCGCCTTCCCTATATCCGCGGAAATCATACGAGGTCTCGGCTCTTGAGCCGGTAGACCGTCAGCCTGGAGAACAGCCACAGGGAGAGGCCTCCGCCGAGCAGAGCGCCCCACATCAGAGGTGACAGGAAGCCATGCGATTTTGCATTCGATACCGTGTACAGCAGCAGGTTGCCCCCGGCCAGACGGATCAACAGCGCGACACCGAGCGCCGCCACCATCATCAGCAGCACGAGCCAGAAATAGGCCTTGCCGCTGACGGTATATTCGAAGTAAATGTAGAGTCCGGTCAGTACGATTCCGTACCCTGTCCAGGTAAGGGCGAAGACGAGATACGAAGGAAGGGATAGCGCCTCGCGCAGGTGAACACCGACACCGTACAAAATACCGAAGAACAGCAGACCGTTGAAGAAGAAAGTAAGCAGCGCCTGCAGCCTTCTTTTGCAGAGAATCACGCGGACCGGGATCGGCAGGCTAGTCAGGTAGGCCAACAGCTTCGTATACGAATTCGTGCTCCAATACTTCATCGTATTGCGGCAGTAGGTGAACCCGATAGCCGGCGTCAGTGCGAGCAGCAGATAATCGGTAATCACCATCCGTTCGCCCGCCTTGAGGGAGTCATTGATGGTCATTGCGGCGAACGCTCCGAGATATCCCATGAAGATAATGGAGAAGAGCAGCTGGAACAGGAGCATCATTTTATTGCCTCTGTAATCTCCCCGCAGTATAAACCAGGAGTCTTTCAACGTCTGCATTGGCGATCCATCCTTTGGCACAGATTCGAAATCCGAATGTGCTGTGCTTACTGTTTATATTTATATACACAGTGTATAGAGCTGCCTCCCTATTGTCAATCCCTTCCTTGGAAAAAAATTTAATTTTCCCCACTTGCCCTCAGGAATGGTCCGCCTGCATAATAAACAAAGTGAAATCCAATATCTGTAAAGGGGAATAGATTCATGTTCAATCGCTATCCTCATTTCCTTCTCTGCGCGGTGCTTCTGCTTGTCCTACTGCCGCTTCTCGCCTCCTGTTCCAGTGAAACGGGACCAAAGCTCGATTGGAGGTCCGATCTGGAGCTTGTCCGGCGGGAGTTCCCGGAGAAGGAAATTACGCTGAAGCAAAATCCCCGGCTGGCTGAAGATTTCAGGGAGCGGATTACGGCGATCATCGACAAGCTTCCCAAGTACCGGAGCGACGATGAGGTGAAGCTGGAACTGTCGGGAGCGCTGGCTTCATTGGGACAGGTTCATACCTTTCTCGCTTTTACTCGGGAGCCGCTTCTTCCGTTCAATTTATACATCCAGGAGGGTAAAGTGTATGTGTTAGGCACCGTGGCAGGGTACCGGGATACTCTGTACAGCGAATTAACCGCCATTGAAGGGGTTCCGGTGGCGCGAATTCTGGAGAAGCTGAAGAAGGATATTTCGCGGGATAACGAGGTTGGTTTTTTGGATGGAGCTCCTATGTATCTCCGTTTGCCTTCTGTGCTTAAGGGACTTCGCATTATAGAGGACACTGAGAAAGTGGAGCTGACCTTCAAGAAAGAGGATGGGCAGACGATTGCGGTTAAGGCTGAAACGATGACCGATGCCAACCTGTTAAAGCCCGAATTTGCAGAATACATGCCCGCGCAGCAGTTCATGCAGAATTTCAGGCAGAGCGATTCCAACTATCAGTACGAATATATAGCCTCGGCAAAAGCAATGTACATCGCCTACAATTCCTGCGAGCAGGACAAGAACCTCTCCATGCTTCAGTTCACTGGAGAAATGCTACAAACGGCCCGGCAGCAGCCGGTGGACCGGCTGATTATCGACTTGAGAAATAATTCCGGCGGGGATACCGCCGTCTTTCTGCCGCTGCTGGAGGGCTTGGCCCAAAATCCGGAGCTGGTCCGCCATATGCTTGTGCTGACCAGCCGGGATACAGCATCATCGGCAATGTTCGCCGCTATTACGCTGCGCACGGAGTTCCATGCCAAACTGGTCGGCGAACCGACCAACGGGGACCCGAACAAGCCGGGAAACATCCTTCCGCTGAAGCTTCCGGCGTCCGGATTGACGGCTTACTACTGCACAACCGAGTATCATAATCCGTTGTATTTGGGACAGGATGCAGTCCCTCCCGACCTCCCCGTGCCCACCACCATCGAAGATTTTAGAGCAGGCGTCGATCCCGTCATGCAGGCAGCGCTGGATTATAAATTCCAATAAGGAGCTATACCTTCTACAATAAAAAAAGGGCGCTCTTAAGCGCCCAAAATGACTTCCCACACCGGCTTGGTGTGGCCGCCCGGATACATCAGATACAGCAGTATATATACCGCGGTGCCCGTTATGGCGGTGATGAACCAGATGACCGAAGTCACCCGCCCCCATTTGCGATGCTTGGCGTACTTGGCCTTGAAGCCCAGCGTCAGCGTCGTGATGCCGAATACGGCAGCCACCGTTGCGAGAACGATGTGAAAGATCAGAAACACATGGTACAAGGTCGACAAGTCGTCTGGCCCTCCCCAGGAGGTGTTCCCTACAAAGACGGTTCTTGATGCGTACACGAGAAAAAACAGCACAGCAAATATCGCGGCGGCGATCATCGCCTTCTTGTGCGCTTTGCGCTTGCCCAGAATGATCAGTCTCCAGCCGATGGCCACCATCACAGCGCTGATGACGATAAATCCAGTACTGATCGTCGGAAATACGGTGAAAATATCCATGTTCGTCCTCCTAAAGTCACCGGCAGTTGCACAAGTCGGCAGCGCGTTTTTGCACCGGAATGCTCTCCGGAGATGTTCCGCGGCAACTTGCCCGTACTCTTTTTTATACCAGTGATGAAAGACAGAAGCAAGCGCGCAGGCCAAAATCCGCCCCTGAATGAACTTCACCGACCACGATTCCACCCATCCGCCTCATCCCGGAGCGAACCCCAGCGAAGAAGATCTGTCCTCCGAAAAAAGCTCTCTGCCTCTGCAATGCCGCCTTTCTGCTCCCGCACCGGAAGAACCGGACGAGCTACAGCGTTATGCAATATTTTGAATACAGTCGCTGCTTTACCTGTCGGAATCACGGTGATCTATGCTGTCTTCATGCTGCAGCCTGGAGGCTCTAATTAAGCTAAAGTCTTGATAATTCAGCAATTGCAATCGATTACAGAAAGCGGTATCATATATAAGTAAACTGTGAAGCGTTCTCAATTATGGGATTCCATTCTTCATTTATCGACATTTATATGGATTGGATTACAAAAAAACCGTTCTTTGCGGCGTTCGCAAATCACGGTTTATAATATGTTCATATCATTTGCGATTCATTTGCGAAAGCCGGGTTGGCTAGGACACGGATGAGTTCATCCGGACCAGTTCGTGCTCGACGACCATGGTAAGCTCTTCCTCATATCCTCCCGTTATCCGGTACTTGCGCACATACTCTCTGACAAATTTCTTGGGATCCTTGGGCTGGAAAATACGTGTCATTTCCCGCAGACTTTCCTTGACTTCATTGTGACCTTTACTTGCCATGATCAGTTCCCTCCCAAAACATTGAAAATGAATGCTCCGTTGTAGAGAATGCATGATGAAAAGTCTGATGTTACTTCGAAATGCAGGACGGTAAGTCCCGGAGAGTATGTCCCGGAAGACCTGCATATTCTCCTCCTGAGGCCTGTAACCGGACTACACGGCCGGATCAGTCGACTCCGAAGTCGGTGAAGAAGGTTCGTCTCGATTTGGGCTGAGAGCTTCGGGCAGTAAAAACCGCCTTGACACTGTAATTACCCGAAAAGCCAAGTAGCTGAATCACTCCTTTGGGGCTTTATCGTTTTATTGTATCATATTCCAGCCCAACTGCCACCTTTCCTGCTAAATGCCCGGATGGATTTTTTTTATAATCACAACAACCGAACATATGTTTCATTATAGCATGAATGGAGAAGCATTCACGCTTTTTTTGTGAGGATTTTGGTAAAATCCAGGTTAATCTATTGAAATATCTCTCTACAGGAACAAAAAGGGGTAGAGTTAGATAATTAACACCATCGAGAACGCCTTAAGTTCCAGTCAATGCACAGCGCTTCGCTCCGTAGCGGCTCGATGTCCATAGCGAAGGGCTCGGTGATTAGGCAGACTCAGCTATTGCCCCGAGTCCATCGGCTGGAGGGAGCCGTCATCACAGCCGGGCCGGGAACCGGACAGCCCGCTGGAAGCACCTCCGCCGGCTGACGGAGCAGTTATCATCCCAGTCCTATCGTAATGCCGAAGAGGCGAAGGTCCGCTCATACTTTGTCCTGCAGGCTCATATGGTTATAGAGAGCAGCAGCGGATCGCCGCCGGGCGATCCGCTGCTTGTGTTACCGAGACAGGAGAGTGAAGCTGATGTCCCCTTTCCGTTCTTCCGTCGGCCTCCCGGATTATATCGCCGCCGCGCTGTGCTACCTCTTCCCATTTGCAGGCGGAATCATCTTCCTTGCGCTGGAGAAGCGCAGCCGGTTCGTACTGTTCCATTCCCTCCAGTCTCTGCTCGCTTACGGCGCGCTCATGGTCGGCCACGTACTGGCCGGACTGCTGCCGTTCATCGGAGCTCTTGTAGCAACTCTCTGCTTCCTGCTCGGCTTCGCGGTATGGCTGGTCATGACCTACCACGCGCTGCAGGGTCACTGGCAGAAGCTGCCGTGGGCCGGAGATATCGCCGAGCGCCAGCTGCGGCGGCTCTAGCATCCTAAGGATTATATCGGACCAAGGTTCCAGGGGAAACATGGAAATAGAAAAGAATTCCCCTATTCCGGATCCGTCTTCGGTACAATGGTACAAGAATGGCATCTGAAGATTATGGACCTGGGGGAACGTGCATGTATTTGTTCGTCATCAATCCCCGCTCCGGCGGGGGAATGGGGGAGCGCGCCTGGCGGCGCGCCGAAGAATGTCTTAAGGAACGGCAAGTGGAATATGAGGCTCTCCGTACGGGAAGCTCCGAAGGAGCCGGGCGGGAAGTGGAGCGGGCGCTGAGCCGCCGGGAGAGCTGGACTGCCTGCGTCGTCGTCGGCGGCGACGGCACGATTCACAGCGTCCTGCCGACGCTGAGGTCCCGGGGCGTGCCGCTCGGCATCATTCCGGCCGGCTCCGGCAATGACACGGCGCGCGGCTTCGGCGTGCCGAAACAGACCGAAGCCGCCCTGGATATCATCCTGGGCGGCTCGAAGACCGGCGCCGATCTGCTGGTCGGCGCCGGCCCTGAAGAGAGCGAGGCCGCGACGCTGACCTCGGTCGCCTGCGGCTTCGATGCCCAGGTGGCGGTCAACGTCAACGCCGGCTGGTACAAGCCTCTCTGCAACGCCCTGCATGCCGGGCGGCTAGCCTATCTTATCGGCATCCTGCACACCCTGATGACGTACAAGCCGGGGCGCGCGGTCATCGTCTGCGACGGGAAGAAGCACGCCTTCGAGAACGTCTGGCTGGCCTCGGTCTGCAATCTGCCGAGCTATGGAGGCGGATTGCTGATCGCGCCGCAGGCCAAGCCGGAGGACGGCCTGCTCGATGTCTGCGTCGTCCACGGCTGCAGCCGCCTTCAGGTGCTGCGGCTGTTCCCGACGCTCTTGAAGGGCAGCCATGTATCGCTGCCCTTTGTTACGATGCTGCGGGGCAGACGCGCAGCCGTCTCCTTCGATGAGAGCCGGCCGGCCATCGCCGACGGCGAAGATCTCGGCGGCGCATCGCCCGACGTCAGATGCGAGCCCGGAGCGCTGACCGTGCTGACGCCGCGCCCTGGAGGAGATTAACCTCCAGGGTGTGGCGCCAGCTTCTAGCCTTTTGCTTCTAGCCTTTTGCTTCTAGCCTTTTGCTTCTAGCCTTTGCTTCCAGCCTCCAGCCTCCAGCTTTCACCTTCAAGCAGCCTGCAGGAACCGGACAAGCACAAGCCTCCTTCAGACTTCAGGCGGCCGCGACATGAACACATCCACAGCGTCCTCGCTGTAGGCCCGGAAGCCGAAGCGCTCATACAGCCGCCGTGCCGGGCTCCCCTGCAGAACATTAAGCCGGACCACGGCATCTTTGGCCTCATCCTTCTCCAGCACGGCCCCGAGGACCCGGCTGCCAATCCCCCGGTTCTGATACGCGGGAGCGATGTAGAAATGCTCCAACAGCTGGCCCCCGGCTTCTGCCCGAAGCGCGATGCAGCCGATGAGGGCGGAGCCTGGCCCCGTGATAATCCATGTACACCGGGGCTCAAAAGCACGCCGGAACCGCTCGCGGACTCTCTCCTCGTCGAATCTGCCTAACCGGGTCAGATCGTCCCTCAGGACCTCTGCCCGAAGGTCAGCCAGCCTCTCCCGGTCTTCAGAACGCGCAGGCTGCAGCGTGAACTCTGTGGCCTGCTCCCTCACGGCGTCTCTTCGACGAACGCAACCTGCCCGTCATCCAGTGAAGCGATGCGCACCAGCGACTCCAGCCGGTAACCGGCTTCCAGCAGCAGCCCCCGGCCAGGCTGGAATGATTTTTCAATGACGATTCCGATTCCCGCCACCGAAGCGCCGGCCTGCTCCACAATACGTGCCAGCCCGAAGGCGGCCTCCCCGTTGGCCAGAAAATCGTCGATGATCAGCACCCGCTCGCCGGGAGCGATGAATTTTTTGGATACGGTGATTTCATTGGTTTCTCTTTTGGTGAACGAATAGACCTTTTCCACGAAGATGTCTTCGGTCAGGGTCAGCGATTTCTGCTTGCGGGCGAAGATCAGCGGAACCTCCAGCTCAAGCGCCGTCATGATCCCGGGAGCAATGCCGGATGATTCGATCGTCAGCACCTTGGTGATCCGTTCGTCCGCGAACCGGCTCTTGAATTCCCTTCCGATTTCACGCATAAGGAACGGGTCCATCTGATGGTTCAGGAAAGAATCCACCTTAAGAACGCCCTTGGCGAGCACCAGTCCTTCGCTCTTCACCTTATCCTTCAACAATTTCATAGCCGTTTCTCCCTCTCCCTGTATAGATATGCGGCTTGCAGCAAAGGCCCACTCTCCCTCAAATGTCTCTGAGCGGAGAACGGGCCTTTCAAGAGCCGGCGCTAAAGCCCGGTAGTCTTTCGCGGCAGCAGATTGCCGACGATGGACTTCAGGTCATGATCCTCCCCGGATTTTCCGCTGCCGTCATCATACCCGGTAATCCGGATCTCGGAGAAGGCGCTCGCCGGATTGACCGGCTTGAAGATCAGCTTCTCGCGGTCGTCCAGCCTGACATCAAAACCCATATCCTTGAACATGCCGATCAGTTGGCTCTCATCCGGAACCGCACCATCGTCAATGAACAGCAGCCCCCGCAGCGATTTCGGCCCGTCGGGATGCACAACCTCAAAATGAACGATGCACTCCACCCCTTGCTTCACCTCCCTCGCTTGGTTATACGGATCTGATGATTAGGCTTGCTCTCTTCCGGCTACCTCTTCGGCCGGCATATCCTCCTCCGCCGTGGACTTCTCTCCGTCCCCGCCGATATATCTTCGGTAAATATCCCCGTAGCGGTGCCCATAGCGGCGTTCCAGTTCCGGCCCCATGTCCTGCTCCAGTTCGAACAGCACCATCTCCTGGGTAAAATGCGCCAGCAGCAGCTCCACCAGCACCCGGTGCTCGGTTACGACAGCCTGGGCTCCGTCCTCTCCCCGCATGCCGAGCATGCACCATCTGCGGTCGATGACGAAGGAGAATTTTCTTCCTTCGGATTCGGCGCTTCCGGCGAGCGGCTGCCAGGGGAGATAGGGACTTGCGGCATTCCCTCCGTCAAAAGCCCAGAGCAGTCTCACACCTCTCCGCTCAGCCTGCTCAAGCTCGCTGCGCAGCAGCGACGCTTCTTCCCGCCATACGTCGACGACGATCTCATGCTCGGCAGCGTTAAGCTGGCGGATCAGGGCGTCCATTACGTTCCGCTCACCTTCCACATTGTAGAAGGTGGCGCTGACCGAGCCGCCCCGCGGCATTTCCTTCTCCACGTAAGTCAGCGACGCTTCGACCCGGCCGGAGATCATCTTCGCCAGCTCTTCCGGCGCCAGTACGCTGTATCTGGCCGGTTCGCCGTCGCCGCAGCGGACGTATCCCTGCTGGGTCAAACGCTGAAGCGCGGCATAGACGTTGGAGCGGGAAACGCCGAGACGTTTGGCCACCTCGTAACCGGACGATTGCCCGATGCTCGCCAGCTCCACCATGATTTTGGACTCCATTTCCGTAAAGCCCAGACTGCGAAGATGTACCAGAAGCTGTTCCATTTGCATCGTCCCTCCCAAAGTCATGCTGCCTTGCCGGTATTAAATTTGCTCCGATCCGCAGCGTGGACACCACATGGAGCCCTTCGGCAGATCCGCGCGGCAGATCTGGCATTTCACCATTTCGCGCGTTCCTTCCGTTTCTCCATGCTCATGCCCGCCCCGGGCCTGCCAGTCCCGGATGCGCCGGTCCAGCTCCAGCTGCCTTTCCCGTTCTCGCTCCAGTTCGTCGGCCATCCGCCGGTCGAGCTCCCCGGGCTCTTCCCCGCCTTCGTAATCGTCAAGCGGCGGCGGAAGATGCTCATCCTCGTCATCTGCTGCCTGTATGTAGCTGTACGGCTCGCGGGCCCCTGATTCGTAGTCCTCCTCCGCTTCCGGTTCCTCATACTGCACCGGGCGCTCACTCTGAGGCGCGGGCTTCGGCTTCTCCTGATAGACAGCCGGCACCGCGCCGCCTAACTGTTCCAGCTTGCGGCCGCAGTTGGGACAGAAATTCGCGCCCAATGCGACAACCGCGCCGCATTTGCAGAGCTTCTCGTTCTTGAGCTCGGCGATTCTGGCCCGCAGCTCGTCAATTTTATCCTGAAGTCGAAGACAAGCGCGGGAATGCTCGGTCATCATTCCTTCGGCCAGCGACAAATCCCTGGAACGATACCCTTCGTAGAAGAGTCTGCCCATCTTCGTAAATTCAATTTCCATATCATGTTCAATGTCGGAAATTTGGCTGTTCAGCTTCCCGATTTCCACGGAGTTCTGCGCCTTCTCGCTTACCCGGTTGGCTCCGTCTTTAATTCGCTGCAGCAAATTCATCGATAGTTCCTCCTTCTCATGGATGAGCCATGATCCTGCGCCAAGTACGCGTTCGAATATGCCTCTATCATACCAAATACGGGGCCGAGATTCATTACCTGTCGCATTGTGCATATCATGACGGATAATGAAGCGGTGTAGAGCGATTTCGCATTACGCATCCATCAAGCTCAATCTGGTGCGGAATACGCCGGATTATCGGCCGGAAGGGCTTGAGGTTAAATTTGACGAGGCGGGACCGATGAAACTCCTCCAGGGACAGGCTCCGGGAGCCGGAGAGCGGAGGCAAGCACTTTTTTACTACGGACGACGTTCGTTCTGTCATCAATCGAGCGGCCACGATGACGGCATCGGTAATCTGGACAGCAAGGACTCCGGGGCTGTATCGCCGCTCCGCATTCCAGGGAACATGGAACGTTAAATCACCGGTGGCATAAAGGCGCTCGAGAAGCCAGGGCAGTCAGGCCAGTGCGGCAAAGGCTGCTGGACGCTTTTTTTGCTCACGGTCTCCCTTTCGGTTAAAATGGAGGTGGTTCCAAATTCGTACAACCGGGAGAGAGTCCGTGAAAGAACAAGATAACCAATTGATTACGCTGGAGCAGCTGCAGGTGCGCGTTCAGGATTTGGGCTTGGACAAACTGAGCGGGGACGTAACCAGACAACTGGAGGAGTTCAAGAAGATGCCCGCCTTGTACCGGCTGGCCCTGAATGAGCTGGAGAACAAGATCGAAACGCTCAAGACCGAATGGAAGATGCGCAACGGGTACAGCCCGATCGAACATATCAAGTGCCGGATCAAAGAGCCGGCAAGCATACTGGAGAAAATCAAGCGCAAGGGACATGAGTTCAGCTACGAGAACATGGAGAATTACATCCATGACATCGCCGGCATGCGGATCGTCTGCGCCTTCGTCAAGGATATTTACCAGCTCGCCGACCATTTTGCCGGGAGAGAGGATATCCGGGTGATTGAAGTCAAGGACTACATTGCCCATCCGAAGCCGAATGGCTACCAGAGCCTGCATCTGATCGTGGCGGTGCCGCTCATCCTGCTCGAAGGCACACGCTGGGTGAAGGCCGAGATTCAACTGCGTACGCTGGCCATGGACTTCTGGGCGAGCATGGAGCATATTCTCTATTACAAGTACGACAGCCAGCTGCCTCCCCATGTCGCCGATGAACTGAAGAGCGCAGCCCGCGCAGCCGACGAACTCGATCAAAAAATGCTGCGCCTGCGCAAGGAAATCCTGGAGCTGACGGCATCCGAAGTGGATCTGCCGGTCGAACCGTAATAAGCATCGTAGAGCGGTCAAGCAGCATGCGCAAGAGACCCCAAACCTAGAACAACCCCTCGCTTCCCGTTTCGGGAGCCGAGGGGTTGTTGCGTCAGATGGGGCTTCGCGCTCTACAAGATGGGCTTCTCGCTTTACAGCCTGGTCCAGCTCTTGCCGCCGTCTGAGGTGGTTACGGCCAGGCCCCGATTTCATGAAAATCCTGTTACTTCGTCAACTCCCCGGCGCGCTTGGCCGCCTCTTCCGCCGCGCGCCGGCGGATCAGCGCCAGCCCTTCCGCCGCACCCGGGACGCCCGGCAGCAGCGCAGCCCAGGTCTCTTCGCCGTCTTCCTGCGGAATATCCGGCGAGCCCGGCACCTTCCGGTCCCTGACCTCCATAAACGAAGGCCCCGGCTGATGAAGAGAGCCCTCAGCCGCCGCCTCGGCCAGCCACTCGCCGGCCGATACCGCCGCGCCCTTCTTCTCCAGCTTCGCCAGCTCGGCGGCAAGCTGTCCGGTCTCGGCTACGCCGCCCGGTTCCCGGAAGCGCTCCTGCTCCGCCCAGAGCGCGAAGACCGCGCCCGTCAGCTCCTCCTTCGGGAGCCCGCGGAGCGCGAGGGCGGTCAGCGGCTCCTGCTCCAGCCGCGCCCTCAGCCTGGACATGGACTCCGCATCCCCGGCGCCCTCCTGGCCGGCCAGCTCCGCAACGTCCGGCCACAGCCCGAATGCCGCCAGCCAGTCCGGCAGCCGGCCTCTCAAGAGACCGTACAGCTCCATCGGGCTGTCCGCCAGACGCTCCACAGCCTCCCGGCGCTTGGCTGCCGGCCACAGGTCCAGCTTCAGTACCTGTCTGGACCGGGAAGTTCGGGAGGCCTCAGCAGAGCGCCCTGTCTCCCCGGCTTCCGCTCCCGCACCGGGCGTCCATAACGCGGTCAGTCTCCCCGGCGCGGCTTCCAGCTGCATGTTCATCGTCTCGGTCATAGCTCTCTCCGCCTCCGCCGTTTATTTCTTCGTTACTAGTCTTTCCCCAACTATTCCATCCAGTCCTGATTCTGCAGGACGATGAGTTCTTGGAGCTCCTGGTCGGACATTTCCGTGAGCCAGTTCTCGCCCGACCCCACGACCTGCTCGGAGAGGCTCTTCTTCCGCTCGATCAGCTCGTCGATTCTCTCTTCCAGCGTTCCCTGACAGATCAGCTTGTGCACCTGCACATTCTTGTGCTGGCCGATGCGGAACGCACGGTCGGTCGCCTGATTCTCCACCGCCGGATTCCACCAGCGGTCATAGTGCACGACATGGTTGGCCCGGGTCAGGTTCAGGCCGACGCCTCCCGCCTTGAGCGACAGCACGAAGAACGCCGAACCCTCGCCTTCCTGGAACGACCGCACCATGTCGTCGCGATTGCGTTTGGACACGCCCCCGTGCAGGAACAGCGGGGTACGGCCGTATCTTTTGGCCAGCCGGTTCACCAGCAGTTCGCCCATCGCCACATATTGCGTAAAGATCAGCGCCGATTCGCCAAGCTCCGCAATGCTGTCGAGCACTTCGTACATCGTCTCCAGCTTCCCTGACGTCTCGCTGCGCCCTTGCCGCCCCTCGTCTCTGCGGTGCAGCTGGGGGTGATCGCATATCTGCTTCAGCTTCGTCAACGAAGACAGCACCAGTCCCCGCCGGGCCATCCCCGTGCTGCCGCCGATCGTGCCCAGCATCTCGTTCACGACGCTCTGGTACAGCACCGCCTGTGCTTCCGTCAGCGGACAGTAGGATTTGATCTCCAGCTTCTCCGGAAGATCCTTCGAGATGTCGGGGTCGCTCTTCAGCCTGCGCAGCAGAAAGGGCGATACAAGCCGGTGCAGCTCTCTCAGCCGCTCCGCACCCTCCCCGGACCCATAACGCTCGCGAAAGGAATGGAACGTCCCCAGATATCCGGGATTGAGAAAATGAAAGATCGACCACAGCTCGCCGAGCCGGTTCTCCACCGGCGTTCCGGTCATCGCGATCCGGTGAGGGCTGGACAGCCGCATGACGCTCTGCGCCTGCTTCGTCCGGTAATTCTTAATGTATTGGGCTTCGTCCAGAACAACCGTCGACCATGAGACGGAGGCGAGATCCTCGCTGTCCCTGCCGGCCAGATGGTACGTGGTCAGCACGATATCATGCCCGGCAGCCTGTCTGCGGAAGTCCTCTCCCCGGAGCCTCCGGATGCCGTGATGAATATAGACGCTGAGTGTCGGAGCGAACCGCTGCAGCTCCCGCTGCCAGTTGCCGAGCAGCGAGGTCGGACACAGAATCAGCACCGGCTCCTTAACGGCGGATTGGTCCCGGCTCTTCTCCCTGAGCAGCAGGCAGGCGATTACCTGAATCGTCTTCCCGAGACCCATGTCATCGGCGAGGCAGACGCCGAAGCCAAGCTCGCCCATGGCGCTTAGCCATTGGTAACCCCGTTCCTGGTAAGGCCGAAGCGTTCCCTGAAGCTCTGTCGGCACGGACTGCTGGGGCAGGTGCCGGACGGCATCTCCCCGGATCAGCGAGGCCAGAAGACCGACGGTCTCCATCCCTGTAACCGGCATTCCTTTCCACAGCCGGTCCTCTTCCAGCTCGGCTTCAAGGCGCATCCATTCCGAGGCGGACATCTCGCCGCTCTCATGGCGCTTCATATAGCGCAGCACCTGGCGAATCTCCTTCGGATCGACCTCGATCCATTCTCCGCGGAACTGGACATATGGCACTCCGGCCGCCAGCAGGGCGTTCAGTTCCTCAACGCTGACCTCGCTGCTGCCCAGCGAGGCTTCGATCTTGAACGATACGAGGGCCTCCATGCCGAGCGCCAGCGGCTGCGCCTTGTCCGGCGTATCCGGCAGGCGCATCTTCAGCCGCATCCCGATCTTCCTGCGCCCCTCCCGGCTCCAGCGGGAGGGCAGCTGCACGGTGATGCCACGGGTGGTCAACCGCTGCACCGTCTCTTTCAGGAACCGGTACAGCTGCTCCGGCTCCAGATCCACTCCCGAAGGAGCCGGCTCTGCAAGGACACGCGCGATATCCTCGGACTGCTCCGCAGCGCGTCCCAGCGCCGTCAGCAGCTGCTCCTGGATTCGCATGTAGCGCTTGCCCCACAGAGTGAACTCCCGTTCCGGGCTGCTCCATACGGCAGAGGCCGGAAGCCAGAATCCGCTCTCTTCCCTTCCTTCCGCCCAGAAGGACAGGCGCCACACTTCGCCTTCCTCCTTGGGCGGCTCCAGCCGCAGTCCAAGCCCGAGCTGACCGCTCTGTTCCTCTTCTCCGGCACAGGGAATACCCGAATCCGCTGCTCCTCCTACCGCCGCAAGCAGCTCCGCCACCTCTGCGGGTGTCCCCTGCACGGGAATGTCCCGGGTTCCGGTAAGCAGGCTGTTCCACCATAGCTCGGTCAGCGGAGAGCGGCCTCTGCGGTAGTTGGATTTATAGGACGCCAGCTGCGGCTCCATCCCTGCTACAACCCGCTTCACCTCGGCGCTAATCATGGCCTGAAGGAATGAGTGCAGCACAATCGCGCCCGCCTCCTCCCGGGAAGAAGCTTCCACGCCCTGCAGATGCAGATGGGAGGAGCCCAGCGCGAGCACCGGCATGGATGCGGCGAAATGCTGGAAGGCTTCCTGCTGCTCCGGCGTCCCCAGAACCGGCATCCACCGGGTTTCGGCGGCCTGCTCGCCGCCCCGCCGGCGCGAGCCGACGGTCTTCGGCGAAGCCGCTCCCGGTGTGATGCCTCCGGTCACGATCAACTCCAGCGCAAAGCGCGCGGCCGCAGCCCAGTAGCTCATTTCGCCTCCAGGCTCGATCCCCTGCTGCCGGCACAGCTCCTCGTCCCATCCCAGGAGCAGCTCGAACGCATCCCTCGGCGCGAGGGCAAGCCCTTCGAGCATCCGCCCGGCAAGCGGCCGGCGCCCGGTCTTGCCTTCGGTCCTGGCCGCAGGATACTTCACCTCCGCCAAACGGAGGGCAGCACCCGCGAATGGCCTCCGGCCTCCCTGAATCTCAAGGCGTCTGAGCACGCCGGTCCAGGCATCCACTTTGGGTTCTGAAGTCTCTCCGGAGAAGCAGAACAGCACATCCCCCAGCCACATTGCATACAGATGCTTAGTCATCGTGATCTCCTGTCGTATCCCCGAAATCCGCAGCCGCTAAAGGCCGCAGAGCTTCAGGCTAGCTTGTGCGCAAAAAAAGGTTTTATCTTCATCTTAAACGAAACGCTTCGGATTTAAAAACATTTCTGAACATTTTCCATAGAACAGGAGGAGAAGCGTTGAGTGCCGGTACCGGCCTTCGGGATGACGGAACCTCACGCTGGATTCCGGAGCAGCCGCCGCCAGCATTTTCCCGCCACAGTGCGCTGCCAGATATACCCTTGTTTATGCTGCCGAATCCCTTTCTAGCGGATGTTTTCTTGCAATATCAGGGAGTCGAACCTTTGAAGTTTATGCTTTCTGCTATTAAAAAATCCTTTCCCTTCAACCGCCAGAAGGCGGCTGACTCGGGAAAGGATTATGAGGTGCAGGTCGCTATGTACTACATTGCTATGTACACCCTGCCGGCCGTTATTTGCGGCGTGCTACAACTTCGATCTCGACCAATCCGTCCTTGGGCAGACGGGCAACCTCAACCGCGCTCCGTGCCGGGTAAGGCTCTTTGAAGAACGTGCTGTACACCTCGTTCACTGCCGCGAAATCATTCATGTCCTTCAGAAATACAGTCGTCTTCACAACCTGATCGAGGGAAACGCCCGCTTCCTCCAGAATGGCCTGCACATTGGTCAGCGACTGGCGCGCCTGTGCCTGGACATCTTCCGCCAGCTCGCCTGTTGAAGGATCCAATCCCAGCTGCCCGGAGGTGTACACCCAGTTGCCGGCGATAATTGCCTGGCTGTAAGGACCAATTGCGCCCGGCGCTTTGTCCGTGGATACCTGCTTCTTGCTCATGATTACAATCTCCTCTCAACCGATATCATTTCTGCTCCCATTGTACGCCGCGCCCTTCGGTTATTGCAAACCAAGAGCCTGGATAACGTCATTGGGATATACATGTATGCCCGGAGGAGAAGCTTCCGCGATGTGGACCATCGCCCGGGCAACCGTACTTCCTTTCACCGCCCGGTATTTGGCTGCTCTTCCGACCATCAGGAATTCCAGCCGGGTCATCAGAAAGGCGGCTGCCCTTTCGCCGCGCCTGAACTCGTCCCGCTCGCCCAGCAGCAGCGACGGCCGGAACAGATGGACACCGGAGATGCCTGATTGGCTTACTCCCTCCTCCATCCTTCCTTTTGTCCGGGAATAGAACTGACGGGAACGCGAATTCGCGCCCATCGCTGAAACCACCAGCATCTGCTTCACCCCGGCCCTGTGCGCAAGCTCCGCCGCTTTCAGGGGATATTCCAGATCGACCCGCTCGAAGTTCGCCTGCGATCCCGCCGTCTTGATCGTCGTTCCCAGACAGCAGAACAGGGCGTCGACACCGTGAAACAGCTCACCGTATTCGTCCAAATGCTCCCAGTCAACAAGGTGCTGGATCAGCCTCCCGTTCTCGATGTCCAGCAGCCTTCGCGTCAGCAGCCGCACTTCCTTCCAGCCGCTGCGCAGCAGCTCATTCGTCACCTCTCTGCCGACCAGCCCGGTTGCGCCAATTACCATTGCCGTTCCGCACATCGATTTTCCCCCCTTTCGATCTCTGAGATATGTTTAGTCATTCTTCAATAATCACGCAGGACGCGGCGGCCGATCAAGACGATCAGCACCAGCATCAGCCCGCCGACGACCAGCTGCAGTCCGTACACTTGAATCGAATGAGGCCAGCCGGCAATCCATTCGTAGATTTTGCCGCCGAGAAGAGGTCCGAAGAATGCTGCCACTCCGGTAAGCGCGGCGTAAGTCGCCATGTACATCGGCCGTTCTTTTTTGGGCGTGTCGCCGATAATGAAATTGAACGCCAGCTGGTTGAAACCGCCTACACCTACTCCGAAGACGACATGTGCCGTCAGCAGAACCGCAAGCGTCGGCAGAACCGACAGCAGCCCCCAGATCAGCGAGGATACGGCGATAATGGGAAGCGTCCAGAACAGAAGCCGTTTGTTGCTGTACCGGGCGTTCAAATTGCCCCAGAAATAGAAGCTCGCCATCATGAAGACGGTCTGCGTTACATTCAGCAGCGAGAGCGTCCGGTAATTGATATCCATCAGCTGAAGCATGACGTAGGAATAGAGTGGGACAGTCACATTTTGCAGCAGCAGCCACAGCGACAGAAACAGCGTTGATTTGATGAACAAGCTGTCCTGAAGCGGCTTTTTCAGCATAGGCAGAAACTTGCTCTCGTCGGACTTCTCGAAATGCACATCCGGATAGAATAAGAATACGGCAATGTTAAGCGCTGCAAAAATCCAGACCACAATGTATATGATAAGGAAGCCCTTGCCTCCCGGATACATGTCGAGCACAATGCCCCCGGCGTATACGACAATACTGCCCAGCGCGTTCAGCATCGTATTCCGGATTCCGAAATATCTTCCCCGCACCCGGGGCGGCACCAGATCGCTGATCACCGAGCTCCACAGCATACCACCGGCGGTATTGACGATGAATGCAAGGGCGTAGAGCCCAATGAAAGCGGTAACCCAATAGGGTTTGGGAAAAAGAAACGGGACCAGTCCCGTCGAGACCCATAAAACCCGCTGCAGGCCGATAAACAGAACGAGCGCCCATTTGCGGCTCTCCAGCTTTTGTATGAAGAAGGCGACGGCTATCTGTCCGATGTTCACCAGAGTCGTCAGCGCCAGCACGAGACCGATCTCACCCGAAGTCGCACCGAGATAGAGGAGGAACCCGGTCAGGAATTGCCCCTGGAGCAGCACCTGGAAGATCGTTGATGGTACGCCTTCCCAGGTGGCGATGTGCAGGTTTTTGCGCTGTGTGGTCCATTTGCGTTTTCGTCTTGGACGCCGGCCTTCCGTGCGGTTATTCATGACGATGCCCATTGTAATGTATACACTCCCTCGACGCGGCTTTTGCTTCATTCTACACGCCATTAACCATGCGTCAATAAGGGATAGTTACAAATAATATTGGAGGTTCGCAGACCGCGCTCTACTGGGCTTCTGCCGGAAGATGCAACGAGAAGATGCTGCCCTTGCCCTCCTGGCTCTCCAGCGAAATAAAGCCTCCTAGCAGCCGGGCCAAATTCATGCTGATCGACAAGCCGAGTCCGGTGCCTCCGTATTGTCTGCTGATCGTGCCGTCCGCCTGCTGAAAGGCCTCAAAGATGCTCGTATGCTTGTCCTTGGGAATGCCGATTCCGCTGTCCTGCACCTCAAAGACCATCCACAAAGCCTCACGCGATCCCTGCAGCCGCTTCTCCCCCCGGATAATGAGAGACACGCCTCCCTGATGGGTGAATTTAAAGGCGTTGGAGAGCAGATTCCGCAAAATTTGCTGGATACGCTGGGAGTCGGAATAGATCGTCTCGGGAAGTCCCTCCTCCAGATTCACCTGAAAATCAAGGCCCTTCTGCCGGGCGACCAGCTCGAACTGGCCGGACAGCTGCACCGGAATCTCGGTGATGTTCACCGCTTCATGCAGCACCTCGAGCTTCCCTGCCTCCACTTTGGACAAATCCAGAATATCGCTTATCAGCATCAGCAGCTCTCCGCCGGAACGGCGGATCATGCTCCCGTATGTACGCAGATCCTCCGGATCGGAGGAGGAATCGCTCTCGGCGATCAGCTCGGACAGATTGATGATGCCGTTCAATGGCGTCCGCAGTTCATGCGACATGTTGGCGAGAAACTCCGACTTGTACTGGGAAGCCAGCATGAGCTGCTTCGCCCGTTCCTCCAGCACGATTTTGTTCTTATGAAGCTCTTCCGTCTGCTTCGACAGCAGCTCGTTGGCTTGCTCGATCTGCTTCATGCGCCGGTGCTCCAGATGGAAATCACGGGCAATCAGGCAGAACAGAATGCTGAGGATCGTCCCTGCCGGCAGGGTATACGGCACAATCTCGGTCATGTACTTATAAGCGGGGATAACGCCGAATATGCTAATGTTGATTGCATTCAGAACATTGACACCCAGAATAACGACCAAGCCCTTTATCGTCAGGGGAGCAGAAGAACGGCGGAACCACGGGGAAGCAGCGGCGCAGACAAACCCAATAATGGATAGATTGATGACGCCGGCCGCTGCAGCCGGGGATACTCCGAACGTCAGCCGCATTAGGCCGATGCCTACACCAACTATAATCAGAATCATTGGCTGCGGAAAAGCGAGGGTAGTGATAATCAAAGGGACAATGCGCAGATCGAAAATGACGTGATCACTCAGGCGATAGCCGAAAAAGGAGCTCAGCCATCCGGCAAAAATCGCTACAACTACCCAAATCCAGCGATTGGCTCTCGGCGGGATTAGGAAAGCGATATGCTTATATACGAAATTGGCCAAATAGGCCAGTGTTATGAGCAGTGCCGTGTTGACGAAGAAAATCTTTATGTATTCCATGAATTCACTCCTGCTCGAGACAGATCGTATTTCTCACTATTATCCTATCATATTAACCAGCAAAAATTAACTCTATTGGCTGTCATAGCCTGAGCACAAGCGGTGCGTCCGCGTGTAGGAAAAGAGCGCAAATCAGATTCGATTTGCGCTCTTCTTCATCGGGAACAGCCGAAGTCTTCCCAGATTCCACTTGCTCCGTCCTTCCGGTAAACGGTGTACAGTGCCCGGCAGCTTCTCCTGAGTTATGGCCGGAGATCCGGCCTCAAAACTTGGTTCCTCTGTCCATGCCTCTTCATCCGGCAGCATGTAATACCTGGAGTGATAGCTCGAAATGATGTCGCCCTGCTCTGCCAGCACATGGTCATTGCGGATCTCGATAATTCTCCCGGTAATTACATAGGAATTGTACATAGACATCGCCTTCCTTATTAATAATAAAGAACCGGTTGCCTTCGTTACGCTGCCTTTATCCGCTGGAGGAACGCCTTAGGCTGAGATGATCACAGGCTCCCCTGCTTCCTAGGAATGGTCGCACGCTCCTGAAGCCTGTCCGCCGTTATCCTTGCTTGCCGCTAATTTCATCCGAATACCGCCGGTTAGTCCAAAACGATGCTTCCCGGCTTTCCTTTAGTGGCATTCTGCACCCTCATGGCAGATGGTTATCGTTAATATTCACTGTAAATTACCCTTCACCAGCAGCTGTGAATCGCCCCCCCTTACATGGTGTTCATTGGAGCCTTCATCGAACCGCGTCGGATTTTGTCACATAATAATCCAAAAATATAACTATTATTTACTACCCATTCATAGAAAAAATCGATATACTATAAATAAGTAATGAACATAAAAGTGATTTTTTTCACTAAATTATTCGGTATTGTGTGTCCAAATCTTACATGAATTAAATTTTAAATATTCAATTCTCACGATTCACTTCTTCCCGCCCTCTGCCGATAGTAAATGAGAGGGTATTTAGAACTAGATGACTGTGAGTTCCTTCACAATAAAAGTGATATTTGTCACATCACAGGGCTATTAAAATGTTTTACATTTTAATATATAGATTTTTAAATTTTCTTCGGAGGTCATTATTCATGAAAAAGGCAACAGCAATCGCATCCAGCGCTATTCTTCTCGGCCTGCTCGCCGCAGGCTGCGGCAATAACAACAACGCCGACGCTCCAGCAGCATCCGCATCCGTATCTGCCGCTCCTTCCGCTGCGGCATCCGCAGCTCCTGCTTCCGCAGCACCGGCTGCTGAAGCCCAGTACAAAGACGGCACATATACCGCTGAA
This sequence comes from Paenibacillus stellifer, assembly GCF_000758685.1. Classification (NCBI taxonomy): domain Bacteria; kingdom Bacillati; phylum Bacillota; class Bacilli; order Caryophanales; family Paenibacillaceae; genus Paenibacillus; species Paenibacillus stellifer. Next base: position 555,973 of record NZ_CP009286.1, on the reverse strand, counting down.
GGCGAAATGGACGCCGAAACTGGCTGGAAACCTAAAGCTGAAGTAACTGTAACTAACGGCGTCGTATCCGCTGTGAAGTTCACTGGAGTTGACAAAGACGGCAATGACAAGCAGGAATACTCCAAAGCCGGCAAATATGGCATGAAAGAGAAGAACCCTAAGGCTCAGGGCGAATGGCATGAGGAAATCGCCAAAGCCGAGGAATTCTACATGGCTAACCAAAGCGCCGCTCCGGCCTTTGACGCGGAAGGCAAGACCGATGCCATCTCCGGCGTATCGATCAGCGTCGGCGAATACTGGACTTTGGTACAAAAAGCGCTTGAGGGAGCAAAATAAAATATAGCAGTTCCCTGTAGTTAATCAGACGAATGAGGTGAATAACTCTTGAAGAGAATCGTTGTTCTCGGCGGAGGTTACGGTGGCGTACTTACCGCCAAGAAGCTCGCCAAGAAACTGAAAAACAACAAGGATGTCGAAATCAAGCTGATCGACCGGAATCCTTACCACACGCTCCTGACCGAGCTGCATGAGGTTTCCGCCAGCCGCGCACCGGAAGACTCGATCAAGATCGATCTCAAGAAGATCTTTGCGGGGCTGAAGGTAGACGTGGTGCTTGACGAAATCAGTAATATTGATTTCAAAGGCAAGAAACTGTCATCCGAAAAGGCCGTATATGAATATGATTACCTTGTAATCGGCACAGGCAGCAAGCCGACCTTCTTCGGCATCCCGGGAGCCGAGGAGAATACGTTCTCCTTCTGGTCCTACGACGACGCGGTGGCGCTGAAACGCCAAATCCGCGACATGTTCACGCAGGGCGCCAAGGAGAAGAACCCGGCTGTTCGCCGTTCCATGCTGACCTTCGTCATTGTCGGCGCAGGCTTCACAGGCGTCGAGCTGGTGGGCGAATTGGCCGAGTACCGCGACGAGCTGTGCAAGGAATTCTATATCGATCCGGAAGAAGTCCGGCTGATCGTCGCCGATATGGCGCCGAAGATTCTTCCTATCCTGCCGGATAAGCTGATCCGCAAAGCCGAAGCCCATCTTCGCAAGCTGAACGTGGAAATCGTGACCAGCGCCAAGATTACCGAAGTTGGCAAAGGCAGCGTCGCTCTCGGCGAGAAGAACGTTGTGGAAGCCCAGACCATCGTCTGGACAGCCGGCGTCGAAGGCTCCGAACTTGTAGGCACTATGGATGTCCAGCAGCAGGGCCGCAAGCGGATCGTGACCAACGGACATCTGGAAAGCGTCGACCACAAGAATGTCTATGTTGTCGGCGACAACATTTTCTATATCGCGGAAGGCGAAGAGCGTCCTGTTCCCCAGATGGTAGAGAACGCCGAGTTGGCCGCTCCATTGATCGCGGGCAACATCGTAGCCGATATCAACGGTACCGCGAAGAAAACTTACAAACCGGCATTCCACGGAACGATGGTCTCGATCGGCAGCCGCTATGGCGTAGCCAACGTGGGTCTTCCGAACAAAATGTTCATGCTCACCGGCTTCATGGCAATGTTCGCCAAGCATATGATCAACATTTACTACCTGCCGGCGTTGTCGGCTTCAACAAAGTATGGACCTACATGATGCACGAGTTCTTCCATGTGGAGAACCGCAGAAGCTTCGTCGGCGGCTACTTCTCCAAGCGTTCGCCCAACTTCTGGCTCGTTCCGCTTCGCATCCTTCTCGGCGGCATGTGGCTGTATGAAGGTATAGACAAGCTGAACAAGATAATTGATCAGGGCTGGACGAAGATCTTCCTGATTCCGGCGGCTCCTTATCTTCAGGATGCCACTTCGGCAGCCAGTGAAGCGGTAAGCAACGTCAAGGATACGGTTGACGCCCAATCGGCGGCTTCGGCAGTTGAATCGGCTTCGGAAGCCGTCTCCGCGCTTCCTGTTCCGAAATTTATCTACAACATCACCAATTGGTTCATGGACCTGCTGTTCTATCAACCGGACGGCCACTTCACGTTCCTGGCCAAATGGTTCCAGCTTGGCATGGTATGCGCCGAAATCATCTTTGGCGTCATGCTGATCGTCGGCCTGTTCACCGCTATCGCCTCTTTGGGAACGATCGCGATGGCCGTCATGATCTGGACGACCAAGATGGCATCCACGGAAATGCTGTGGTATGTAGGTGCGGCAATCGCATGCGTCGGCGGAGCCGGCAGCGTGTTCAGCCTTGACTACTATGTCCTGCCTTGGCTCAAGAAGCAGTGGAAGAAAATTCCGCTCGTAAGGCGCTGGTATCTGTTCACCGACTGATCCGCTCCTTATAATAAGCAAGCTTATATTAGAAATATGTAGTTTTGATGTGGTTGGCAAGCTTAATAGCCGTTCTCTTGGAGTAATGTGTCTCTTAGGCACATTACTCTCCTTATTTAAAGGGTTTTGTAGGGATGACCCATTTCCACCGAGCAGCCCCCGGCAAAACCGACAAGAAGGAGTGAATCTCATGAACAGACATCTCACTCAAGATGCTCTGCTGCTGCTCCAGGCCGAATTGTCGCCTATTGCCGGAATACAGCTTTCTTTCGAAGCGGAAGAAGGCGACAGGCTGCTCGCCGTTCTGGACGGCTTCGAAATGGATGCCCGGCGCCGCGTCTGTCTTGCCGGTCTCTATATTATTTTGACCGAGGCTGCCCGAAGCCATATGAAATGCAACCACGATGATCAGGATCTGGTCCGGCATGTACTGGACGGCGATTATCTGTACAGCTTCTATCTCCAGTTCGCCATTCAGCACCGGGAGCTTGATCTTGTCGCGTTCCTGGCTCCATATGTCAAACGCCAACAGATTGCCCGCTCTTGCGGACAGGATGGGGAGACAGACTACGCCGGATTAATCGGGCAGCATCTGGTGAAGGAATTCAAAAAAAGCGGCCGTCCGGCCAAAGCGATAGAACAGGTGGGATAGGCCCGACATGAAACTGCACGAAGCCTTGCATATCGAGATTAGTGAAGTCAACCGCGAAATCGAGCGGCTGGTAACGAGCGACCGGGATGTGCCGGCCGATTCGCCGCTGCGTTCCGGAATTATGGAGCTTATCGGCTCGGGCGGCAAGCGCCTTCGGCCGCTTATGGTTATCGTGGGCGGCCGGTTTGGCAAGAAGAAGCCCGGACGGCGCACCTTCCAGCTTGCGGCTGCGGCGGAATTCATTCATGCCGCCTCGCTCATTCACGACGATATTATCGACGGGGCCGAGCTGCGGCGGGGTCAGCCCGCCCTGCATACCCGGACGGGCGTTCTTCCCGCCGTGCATATCGGCAACTATATGTCGGCCCGGGTCATCGAACTGCTGAGCCAGCATGCTGGAGACAAGAACCGTTATGTGCATGATCTCTCAGCTGTCGCCACCGCCCAGCTGTGCATCGGCGAGTATCAGCAGATGGAGCATGCCTATGATTACGGACTTACTCTGGAGCAATACGTGGAGAAATCCCTGAACAAGACGGCGATGCTGATGGCAACCTGCCTGCGGATTGGCGCGCTGTCTACGGAAGGCGCGCAGGAGACAGCCGACGCTCTGTATGTCTTCGGCGAAGCGCTCGGCATCGCCTTTCAGATTCAGGACGACCTGCTGGACTTCACCCAGTCGTCAGAGGCGCTGGGCAAGCCGGCAGGAAGCGATCTCCGGAATGGACAGGTTACGCTGCCGGTTATGTACGCGCTGCAGAATCCGGAGCTCGCGCCTGTCATCCGGCGCGTCGGCCCCCATTCCTCCGAGGAAGAGATTGAGGAGGCGCTCGCTGCCATTGCCGGCAGCGGCGCACTGGAGCGCACGGAGGAGACCTGCCGGCGCTATCTGGAGCAGGCGGCCGACATCGCGCAGCTGCGGCTCCGGAACTTCCCGGCCTATGCCGACCTGGAGACGCTGCTCCGCTATTTCTCGGGCAGAGACAACTGACCGCCTCCTGCGCTCCAGCTTCTGTCCTCATCTCTCATGCCGTCACCCATCGGCAATAATTTGCTCCGCTCTATTGGCCTTATTAAGCATTTAACAGCCGCCTTCTCAGGGAAAGCGGCTGTTCTTTTTACTCTGATACAGCCTGCCTCACATCTCGTTTCCAAACCCTTTTATATTCCCCGCCGATGTACATCAATAACGGAAGATAGTTGAGTTTACTCCCCCCATTACCAGAGCATATGGCAACGAAAATTCAATCTTAATTTTTTTAGCTATAGAAAGGTTAACTTGATTTATTTCTAATAAAATGCAATTATACAAATAAATTGGAATATCATGGAGGTTGGGGTGAACTCAGAATGGGAAGAAAAAGTCTATTAATTGCATTAGGGGCTGCTATCCTTGCTAGCATTGGCATTTACTCAAGTGTTTCAAAAGGTATTAATTTACCAATATTGTCTTCATTAGTAATTATATATACCGCGTCCATATTTCAACTAAAAAAAAGATAAACTACAGAATTGCTGTGTAGTTTATCTGATCGTTTAATCACTAATTGGTGATGTAGAAATAATCCGTCAGCGTACAGGCCAGAATGACCATGCTGATCACCTGGTTCAGATTGTAGGAGGCGATCTTCATCAGTTGCCGGTTGGATGGCTTGATGATTTGATGCTCCGTCATGAGCAGCACGGTCGCGATACCGATTCCGACGAGATATATCCAGCCCAGCCCGCGCCATACGTACAGGAACAGCAGAAGCAGAATCATAATGAAGTGCAGTGCCTTGGCAATGCGCAGCGCGTTCTCCAGCCCGAAATAGCTGGGAATCGACCACAGCCCGGCGCGGCGGTCAAAGTCGATATCCTGTGTGCCGTATATAATATCGAACCCGGCGATCCACAGCATGACGACCGTACCGATCACGAAGGGAGTGAAGGCAATATTCCCGGTTACCGCGAACCAGGCGCCGATCGGTGCGGACGCGATAACGAAGCCCAGATACAGATGGCTGAGATAGGTGAAGCGCTTCGTGTAGGAGTAGGTGGAGATCAGAAAGATGGCCACCGGCGACAGAACGAGACAGAGCAGGTTCAGCATGCCGGATGCTAATATAAAGATCAAATAGTTCACGACAACGAAGATCGCGACTTCCTTCTCGGCGAGCAGACGCTGCGGCAGATGCCGATGCGCCGTCCGAGGATTCTGGCCGTCGAAGACACGGTCGGCCAGCCGGTTGAAGGCGTTGGCGCCGTTGCGCGCCCCGATAAGGGCAATCAGCCCCCACAGCATAATCCGCCCCGAGGGCCAGCCCCCCGCCGCCCATACCATTGAAATAACGGCAAAGGGCAGCGAGAACAGCGTATGCGAGAACATAACGAGCTCGCTGAACATTTTTAGCTTGTGCCCCGCAATTTTAAAGGCATTCAGAATAACCATAGCAATTCTCCAATCCGTTCATGCTGACCATGTCTACATGCAGGACATTCTCCGCTGGTCCGCCGGAACCGGGATGCCCATCTCGTATTCCCTTTCGGAAAAGGACGGAGTGCGCGTCCAGTCCAGTCCAGTCCAGGGCCAGGCTCAGAGGTCAGGGGATTGATCACACCTGCGCCCCAAGCCGCGCCAACGTGCTGTCCAATGCTGCAAGGAGACCGTCGATATCTTCTTCCATAATAACAAGAGGCGGCTGGAAGGCCAACACATTTCGGCCCACGCCGTTCTTCCCGACCAAGTAGGCCTGGTTCTTCAGATCTTCAAGCACATCGTCCGTCAGCGCCGCGCTCTCTGCGGAACCTGCCCCGCGAAGCTCCATGCCCAGCATCAGTCCCGTTCCTCTCACATCGGCGACAAGCGCCGGGTAACGGTCCTGCAGCTCCCGGAGCCCTGCCTTCAGCCGGGCTCCCAGCAAGGCGGCGCGCTCAGGCAGCCGCTCGGCTTCGATATAATCGAGCACGGCGAGCGCCGTCGCCGCGGAGACCGGATTGCCGCCGAACGTGGAGGCGGACGGCGTATTCAGCGAGGCGGCGATCTCGTCGCCCGCCGCGAAGGCGGCAACCGGCACGCCGTTGCCGAGCGCTTTGGCCATGGTGACGATATCCGGCACGACGCCGAAATGCTCCATGGCGAACATGGCTCCCGTCCGTCCGAAGCCGGTCTGGATCTCGTCGGCGATCAGCAGGATTCCATGCAGCTCCAGCAACTCCTTCACGGCGCGGAAATAGCCGGGTTCCGGCATGATCATGCCGCCGTTGCCCTGGATCGGCTCCGCGATCAGGGCGGCGATAGTATCGCCTTTGGCCGCGAGAACCGCCTTCAGGTCGGCAAGCGAAATCTCCGACGCTTCCGCCAAAGTCAGCTCCGGATCGAACGGACGCCGGATGAACGCAACATCCTCGTCCAGATACTTGTCGGTCCGCCACATGGACAATCCGGTTACGCTCATCGTCAGATTCGTCCGGCCGTGCAGCCCGCTCTCCAGCGCGATGAAGCCCTTGCGGCCGGTATGCAGCCGGGCTAGCAACAGCGCCCCTTCATTCGCTTCCGAGCCGCTGTTCACGAAGAACGTGCGTCTCAGGTTCCCCGGCAGCACAGACTCCAGCCGCTCCGCCAGCAGCACGCTCGGCTCCGTCAAATATACCGTCGTCGTATGCTGCAGCCGGCGCAGCTGCTCGATCGTCCGCTCCGTAATGGCCGGGTTGCAGTGGCCGCAGGCCACCACCGATACCCCTGCGAAGAAATCGGTGTACTTCTTCCCGTTCTCATCATACACATGCTGCATACTGCCGCGGACCAATTGCGGCGCATCCCGGTAAAAATGCTGTGTACAAGGGTAGAAATACTGTTTGCGCTTGGCCGCAACCGCCTCTCTGCCAATAAACTGGCCGTCCATCCGGTTTCCCCCTTTTCTTGTGAAAAAAGTAACTTCCGATCGTCCAAACGATCCTGTTTTTTCGACTATATCAATTATTCAAGGATAAACACCTGACGGCGTCCTTAGACGCCATGCTTTACCGAGAAATAGAAGACCTGTTGTAAGCAACAACTTATAAAGTCTTATATTTTAAAACATTAATTAAATTGCAGCGAGCCCAGTGTATACCCCGCATAAACCGGCGTCAGGCTGTTCACAAGCTCTTGCTCCGATGTTTCACCAGCCGCCCCGTTGCCGCTCAGCGCGTCCCGGTAAGCCCTGATAACCTCGCGAAGCCGCTCCGGCGTATAGGTCTGGCCTTCAATCCGGAAGCTCGAAATCCCTGCCAGGGCCAACTCCCGCACCATCGGCAGGTAACACAGCTCCTTGGCGAACAGCAGATGGCTCCGCCCGTGCTGGTCGCGGTATACCGGATTCTCGCCCTTGTCGGTCATCAGCACCAGCACCTCATTGCTCACATACCGGTTGTCTTCCTCGCCGACAGGCTCCATCACTTCGGTGTTCTCGAACAGGTCATGCTCCATATACATCAGCGCCGGTGTTCCGTGGACCACCATTTCCACCGGAAGATCACTTTTGGAAGCGAAGCCGGCAAAATGGTCCAGCGTCATCTCGGACGATACCGTCAACCGCTTCAGGCCCATCCGCGCGTAAGTCTTGGCGGCCAGTGTGTTGTAGATGTTGAGGCTCGTATCGCCAATCAGCTCATAACCGGTGCCGCTGTATCGCCGTACAGCTCCCAGATTCGTGACAAGCAGACCGTCGATCGGCAGTCGTTCGCCGTGAATCAGCAGCTGGTCGTACTGGTCGAAATGCAGCTCCGTCATCATGCGCGGCAGCGCCAGGATCAGCTTCGTCTCTCCCTTGATCCGGGCCAGTTCCAGGATATCGCGCTTCGTGAACGGACGGTCGGGCTCGTAGACGTCGCCGGACAAATACAGATGCTCCACCCGCTCCTCAAGCGCGGCTCTGGCCTGAGCCATGTTATTGACGCGAACCGCAATCCCTGCGGCATCAGGCGTGCGTTCCGGCCGAAGCTCCGCCGCCAGCCGTTCCTTCAGCTTAAGGACACGGTCCTCCGAGAGCTCCCGCTCCGCCGTCGGTGTGCTGAACACCTTGCCCGTGCTGTAGAATTTGCCGGTGCCTTCATAGCGCCGGTTGATGTTGCGCAGCCCCGGCTTGCCGAACGCATAAGCGGTGGAGAAATCGCGCTTGCGGTTCTTATACAGCAGCTTGGCGTCCACTTCCCGCTCAAAGCCGACCGGATCGTCGATATACCGGTCCAATGCGTCGCCGTAGCTGTTCACGATCATCGTGATGAAGTCCTTGTCGCGCATCCGTCCCTCGATTTTGAATGAGGTAATGCCCGATTCGATCAATTCCGGCAGATGCTCATACATGTACATGTCCTTGACCGCCAGCGGATATTCTGCCGGATAAATGTAACCGTCCTTTTTGATCCGGTAATCCCAGCGGCAGGGCTTCATGCATTTACCCCGGTTGCTGCTCATGCCGAACACCTGTGAGCTGAAGTAGCAGTTCGCCCCGTGAACGGAGCACATATCGCCGTGAACGAAATATTCCAGCTCCATTCCGCTCTCCCGCCCCAGATGCTTCGCGGTCTGCAGATCCATCTCGCGTGACGTGACGACTCGGCTTACGCCGAGATCCCGGAGCGCGTGAACCATTTCGAGATTATGCGTGTTCATCATAACCGATGCATGCAGCTGCAGGCCGAGACCCATTTCCCGGACCAGAGCAGGGACCGCCATATCCTGCACAATCAGCGCATCCGGGCGGATCTCATCCAGGAAGCCGAGGTAGTCACGCGCCTCCTCCAGTTCCTGCTCGCTGAGAAGATTGTTGACGGTCACATACAGCTTCTTGTCCAGCGACCGGGCGATCTGGATCGCCTCCGCCAGCTCCTCGCGCGACAGATTATAGCCCTTGCGCATCATTCTCATATTCAGCACAGGCCCGCCCAAATACACCGCATCGCAGCCGGAGCGCACCACTTCCTGAAAAATCTCGAACGTGCCGGCCGGAGCCAGCAGTTCAACTTCCTTACCGTTAAAATATCGCGTCATTCTTGCTTCCCCCTAAGTGTAACTCTTCTCCCGGTCCCGCTTATGCTACAGAACAGCCGAAGCCGCAGCCAGCAGAACGAACAGAGCGATAAAACAAGTATCAGCCGCCCCCCACCTCAAGCGGTGATACCGGGTACGCGGGGCCTCCATGCGGAAGCCGCGGGCTTCCATGGAATAGACCAGATCCTGCGCCCGCCGGAACGCCCCTACGATAACGGGAACGAGCAGGGTTACGAGCATGCGGCCTTTCTCCTTCAGCGGCAGCTCGCTGATATCGGCTCCCCGTGAAGCCTGGGCTTTCAGCACAATCTGGGCCTCATCCAGTATCGTCGGAATAAAGCGAAGCGCCAGACTGATCATCAGCGTAAAACGTCCCGGCGACAGCCCGGCCCGCTTCAGCGGCGACAGAATGCCCTCCAGCCCCTGATTCAGCCTCGCGGGAGTCGTTGTGAACGTGAGCATAGCGGTAAAGGAGACGAGCAGGAACGTGCGGATCACCGCGAACGCCCCGAGCCGGAAGCCGTCCTCATAGAGCTGGAAGGAGCCCAGGCTCAGCCAGACTCGCCCTCCCTTAACCGACAGCAGCTGCACGATAAAAATAAACAGCATCAAATACCTCAGCGACTTGGCCGCTCTGAGGTAATATTTCAGCGGAATCCGGGTGGACACCGCGATCATCAGCGACATGATCGCCAGCACGGCCATCGCTGCCCACGACCTCGCGAGCAGGATGGCGGCTGCATAGAGCAGCATCCCGATCAGCTTCGACCTCGGGTCCAGGCGATGCACCCAGGAGCCGGTCTCGATCGTTCTTCCCAGCAGCAGGCGTTCATTCATGGCCGGCCTCCTTCCCGCCGGCCTTCGAGGCCGCCGCGTTCCTGGATGAAGTCCGCCAATTCGCCAGCCGACAGTCTCGGCTCTTCATCGTCCTTAAGGCCGAGCCGGTCGGCCACCGCCCGCCAATACCGCAGAGAGTCCGGCACGGCCAAGCCGCAGTCCGCCAGGAGGCCGGGATTCCGCGCCAGCTCCCGGACGCCGCCCTGAAACACCGCGCGGCCCTGATTCAGCACGAGCCAGCGGTCCGCATATGGCAGAAGCTCGTCCATCCGGTGCGTGACGACGAGGACAGTCCGGCCGCGTTCCCGGCACAGCCGGTTCAGGAGGCCGATCAGCTCCCGGCGGCTGACCGGATCAAGCGACGCCGTCGGCTCGTCCAGAACGAGAATCTCCGGGTCCGCCGCCAGCACCGAAGCGATGGCCGCCTTGCGCATCTGCCCGCCGCTTAACCGGAACGGGTTGCGCGTGAGCAGCTCCAGATCGAGCCCCATATCCTCCATCGCCTTGCAGGCCCGCTCCCGCGCCTCCTCCGGACTCATGCCGAAGTTAAGCGGCCCGAACATCAAATCCTTCTCCAGCGTCTCGGCGAACATCTGCTGCTCCGGGAACTGGAAGACTAGCCCGACTCTCCGCCTGAGCGGAAGCAGCCGGGGAGGCTTCTCGCCGGGGCGAAAAGTGACGTCCAGAACGGACACCGTCCCCTGCGTGGGCCGGAGCAGACCGTTGAATAATTGCAGCAGGGTCGACTTGCCGGAGCCCGTCGCCCCGGCGATTCCCACCACCTGGCCCGCCGGAGCATCAAAGTCGATCTCGCGCAGCACCGTTTGCCTCCACAGGCTGCGCTCCGAGTAGGTATAGCTTACTTGCCGAAGTTCAATGGCCATAACGTGTTCACAAGCTCCTTTTCGCTGGAGGGAGTGCCGACCGGAAGCCCCCTGGCCGCAAGCTCGCGGCCGAGCTCCCAGGCATAGGGAGCATGCAGCCGGCACTTCTCCAGCAGCGCCTCGTTCCGGAACAGCTCGTCCGGTGTCATATCCAGGGCCAGCTTTCCATTGCTGAGGGCCAGCACCCGCTCCGATGACAGTATTTCGTCGGCGTCATGCGTAATCATCAAGATCGTATAGGAGCCCTCTGCATGCATGTCCCGCAGAATGTCCAACAATCCATTCCGGCTCTCCTCGTCCAACATGGAAGAGGCCTCGTCAAAGATGACGACGCCGGGCTCCATAGCCAGAATGGATGTGATGGCGACCCGCTGCTTCTGCCCGCCGGACAACTCTCCGGGATGCTTCCGCAGGAGGCCGGTGACACCGAGCTTATCGGCATACAGATGAAGCCTGCGCTCCATCTCCTCGCGCGGCAGGCAGAGTCCCTCCAGGCCGAACAGAATGTCGTCCTCCACCGTCTCTCCGACGAACTGATTGTCGGGGTTCTGGAAGACCATGCCGATATTCCGGCGGATCTCCGTGACGTTCTCATCATTCAGCGTCATGCCGCAGACCGTGATTTCTCCTGCGCTTTTGAGAATCAGCGCATTCAGAAGCTTCACCAATGTCGACTTGCCCGAACCGCTGGGACCGACAAGGCTGACCCACTGTCCCTGAGGGATGCCGAGCGTAATGCTCTGCAATATGGGATGCTCCGGCTCGTAGCCGAAGGATACTTCCTCCATCGTCACGGCATCCGTGCCCCGGTCCGCCGCACGCCGCTGTTCGTCTTTCCCGTTCATGCTGTCTCACCTCCTGCGGCCATTTGCCTTCCGCTTATCGTAAAAAGTCCTCAAAGATCGATATTTTTGTCAGCGCGTTTACCAAATACCGCACCGAGTAGCCGACGGCAATACCGGTCACAATGCCTGTCACCAGAAGGATCGGCAAATAATACATAATGCTGGTCGTTCCCATGACGATGGAAGCCGCGACCAGTTGTCCGAAGTTATGGGCGATGCTGCCTGCGATACTGACCCCGATCAGACTCAGGCGGTTCTTTCCGCCCTTCATTAGAAGGAACATGACCGCGAAGCTGAACAATGAGCCGAACAGGCTGAACAGCAGGCTGGAGAACGTACCGAGGATGAACGCCGTCAGTATGGTCTTCAGGATGACCAGCACGAAGGCATCGCGTCCCCTGAGAAAATAAATGCATGTCAAAATCATGATATTGGCGAACCCGAGCTTGGCCCCGGGCATAAGTCCCATCGCCGACAAGGGAAGCTGGGCTTCCAAAATCCCGAGCACTACCGCCACCGCCGAAAAAATCGCGACGATTACCGTTCGCTTCAGCGCCCGGGACGACTCGCTACTGGACAACCCCATCGATCTCATCCTCCCCTGTCGAACTTGCAATCTCTACCAGAACCCGATGCGGCAGGCAGACGATGGTCTGCTTGGGCCGGGTAATGAAGCCGAAGCCCAGGCAGACCTGATCGGGACAGTCCGCTTCATACATTTCGATGCCGTAATCGTGAACCTTCAATATGTTATATCCCTTCTCGGTCCGGATATCGATGGTCTGCTCTTCTTTCGTCAGCTTGACCGTACGGTAGTGCTTGCCGTCAACTGTGATATTGGCCACCAGATTCTTTCCCGCTTCTTCCCCGGCATCCTTACCGAAATAACGCGGAGCCAGAAAAGCGAGCGCGGCGATCAGCACCACGGCAATCAGCAGCATATCTGCGCGTTTCATAAAATTCTCCCTTATTTTTTAAATTAAATGATGACCAGACTTAATAATTATACTGGTCCGTTTCTGATCCTTCAATGAATGCATAGGCATTATAGCCGATTTCACGCTACTTTCACAAAATGTATTTATGATTAGAAAAAAAAGGATTACCCGGTTTGATCGGGATAACCCTTGGAGGCGTATTCATCGCGCGGGGCAAAAGAGGATAAGAAAAGCACCACGAACTCGGATGTGAACAGACTGTCCAGCAATATTGCATTTGTAAATCCTGTCTGTTTGTGCTATAGTATAATAATATTTGATTTTTCCATGCAAAAGGGATTATTCGTTAAAGGATAACCCAGGACTGTTGTACTAAGTATATCGGCGTTCTTTTTAGAATTGATTACATGTACTTATAGACCTTTATATACCTTAAAATTTTCAAAGAACTTGGCGCTCGGGGCTTCACCGGCCCTTTCACCGTAGCACCGCAGGTTCTTCTGGTAAGATGATATTGAAGCTGTAGATTTTCCGATTCACACTGGAGCGGTCATTGGAGCCGCAAGGATAGAAGAGAGGCAGGGCTTTTATCGTTTTGGATGCAGAACTGTTATCGCCATACGGCTGCTGGAAATGAAAGAGGAGTATAGAGACCGCCATTTCAGGCAGGCGGTAGGGAAAGATTAAATATACGCGGAAGCTGTTCTCAGTTGCATAAGAACGGAGATTTCCGCCACATATAAGCGCCCGGCATTCGCATAAGCGAAAGCCGGGCGCTGTCCATTTTTACGGAGAATTCTTCGTGTACCGGGCGACAAACTCCCCTACCTGGCTAATATATCCCGCCTTGTCCGTATCATAAGCCAGACCATGCCCGGCCCCGGGCACAACCATCCGTTCCTTGGGTCCGCCGCATGCTTCATACAGCTGGTCCAGCATGAAGTAAGGGACGAACGTATCCGCATCTCCATGAATGAACAGGATCGGCACTCCGGACCGGCGAACCTGCCTCAGTGCAGAGGCCTCCCGGAAGGAATAGCCGGCCTTGATGGCCGAGACCAGACTTGCGGCCTGAAGGAACGGAAAGGACGGCAACCGGTACATTCGCTTCAACTGATAGGATAACTCGGCGGCGACGGAAGTATAAGCGCAGTCGGAGACAATCGCCTTAACCTGCGGGGGCAGCTCTTCGCCTGAAGTCATCAGTACAGTCGCTCCGCCCATCGATACGCCGTGCAGCACGATCTGCGCATCACCCCCCGTCTCCTCAATGACGCGGCGGATCCATTTGACATAATCCAGACGCTCATGCCAGCCGAACCCGATGTAGCTCCCTTCCGATTGACCATGCCCCCGTGCGTCGGGCAACAGCACGTTGAAGCCAAGCCTGTCATGATAGAGCTTCGCATACGCCCCCATGTCCTTGGCTTTGCCCGAATAGCCATGTGCGATAATCGCGGTCCGTCCTCCGGCCCGTTCCGAAGGAATCCAGTAGCCGTGCAGCTTCAGGCCGTCATCCGAGGTCAGTTCCAGCTCCCGAATCTGCTGGGCGGCGATCCACTGCTGTCCTTCTCCCCAGGATGCACCCGCCGTAGGCGGTTCTTCCTTCATTTTCACCTTGGCCTTCGGCGTGCTTGCAATGAACATTTTGGGAGTCCTGAATATAGCGACTTTGTAAAAATAGAGACCGGCATACGTAACGCCGCCTGCGCAAACCGCAACGGCCAGCACCGCAATGATCATCCACAACAAATCCGCCACCTCGCCTTCTCCTGCAAATACGACAACAGATAACACCCAGTATATCAGATCGGAAGGTACGGACAAAAACAACACCCCTTGGAATGTCACCGGAAACCCAGGGGGTTCCAATGTCTCTTCCAAGGGGTGCATCTCAAATGAATGAATGCCCTTATAGGTACTGCAGATTATTCGAATTTGCGTCTTCCCTTTAATCTCAACAGCAAGCCAATCGCCAAGATTGCAGCGCCGCCTGCGTAGTAAGGCATGTGGCTCTCTTCCCCGGTCTTAGGCAGCTTGCCGACAGGCGCAGGAACTCCTTGAGGCACAGGGTCATCGCCGAGTTCCAGCTCTTCAGGCTTCGGCGTTACCAATGGGGCGGGAGACGCGGAAGGCGTCGCCGTTGGTGTCGCTATTGGTGTTGCAGTTGGTGTTGCCGAAGGCACGCCTAACGGAAGAGGATTATCATCAATGGTAACCTCATCACCCGAAGGTGTGGCAGAAGGCGACGGCGTCGGTGATAGCGTCGGTGACGGAGCCGCCGATGCTTCAGGCGAATTTACCGGTCCAATAGGAACGGGTTCATCGTTGATGACGGTTGTCGATTCGGAAGTCGGCGTTGGCGTCGGGCTCTCGATCGGCGTTACCTCTGGCGTCGGACTTGCGGTTTCGATCGGCGTATCCGGTGTCGGCGTTGGCGCCTCGCTTGGCGTCACTGGCGTCGGTGTTGGCGGCTCGCTCGGCGTCACTGGTGTCGGTGTTGGCGGCTCGCTTGGCGTCACTGGTGTCGGCGTTGGCGGCTCGCTTGGCGTCACTGGTGTCGGCGTTGGCGGCTCGCTCGGCGTCACTGGCGTCGGTGTTGCCGTCTCGCTCGGCGTCACTGGCGTCGGTGTTGGCGGCTCGCTCGGCGTCACTGGCGTCGGCGTTGCCGTCTCGCTCGGAGTCTCCGGTGTCGGCGTTGCCGTCTCACTCGGAGTCTCCGGCGTTGGCGTTGCCGTCTCGCTCGGCGTTACCTCTGGCGTCGGACTTGCGGTTTCGATCGGCGTATCCGGTGTCGGCGTTGGCGCCTCGCTTGGCGTCACTGGTGTTGGAGTTGCCGTCTCGCTCGGTATCTCCGGCGTCGGCGTTGCCGTCTCGCTCGGAGTCTCCGACGGTGTTGGCGTCGGGCTCGCTGTCTCCGACGGTGTTGGCGTCGGACTCGGGCTTGGACTTACGCTTGGGCTTGGGCTCGGGCTTGGGCTTGGGCTCGGCTCAGGCGTCTCATCACTTCCCGTGAACGGATGATGATTGAACTGCCCGCCCCCTACAACCGAAGCCGCGATGAGCGTGCCGTTGAATTGGCCATTGTCGAAATTGACGGCCGCTCCCGGGGCCAGTACACTGCCTTCCACTGCGATCCCTCTAATGACAAGCTCGGAAGCCTGGCTGTAATTGAGCAGAACATGCTCGCGTGAAATACCCTGCAACGAGAAACCAAAATACTGAAGCTGATTCGAGGCGCCGTCAACATTAACGATTACTGTCGATTCGGCTGGAGCATCGATCACCAGCGTATTGGCCTGGGACAGATCGCTGCCTGAGACGGAGAAGATGTTCATCCGCTTATCTTTTCCTGTGAGTGTCAACCGTCCCCACTGGTACTCGGTCACTCCATTTGCTTCCAACGCCGCCAATCGCTGCGATGTCTCTGTCAAATAACGAAATTCCGACGGGAAGTCGATAGGCGTGCCCTGGCTCTTCGTTCCGGTGACATTCACTTCCGCCCCGATTTGGCCCGTTCCTCCATATACCACGTTTCCAAGAATCTCGCCGCCATTGAACGTCAAGTTTCCGCCAGCCACAAGAACGGCGGGCTTTTCGCGCTCGCTGCTGCTAAGCTTAAACCCGACAGAATAACCGTTTAGCGTAACATTTCCTCCGGCAGCTAATCTTCCTTCCGTATCCGTGAAAGACTGCGTAAAATTGCCTAGTATGAAAGCATTATAATATCCCGCTGTCCCTAAGAACCCGGCCGCTGCTCCGTCAGCCTTGCCAGCAACCCCAATAGTGCACCATACCAAGATCATCCCGGTCAGCATCAAGGATACCCATGATTTCAAATTCTTCATCAATTGCCCTCACCTCTAAAATTGTCGATTAAGGTCAATGGCTGCAGCGGCTTATAATAACAGCAAAAAGGCCGCCTTGATAGCCTTGACTGGCTTTCATGGCGGCCGGACGATCATGGCGTTGTGTACACGCGGTAGACTCCTGGGCTTTGCGTCGCAGCCTTTCGACTGTTTTGCGTTTATACATGAACAAATGAAATTATCTATGACTTTTGTCTCTCATATTATGGAATTCTAGCACCCTATATATGATTCGTCAATCCTATTTCTTGGTACTAATCCGGTCCTTTTACTCATACATATAAGATGTGAATAGGTAGTTTTTGCGCATATTAAAGGGACCGCCTTCAGAAAGACGGTCCCTTCTCTCTATAAATCGATCTATATACCCATTAAACAAGAACGGTCACAGCACGCGCAGCCAGCCAATCAGAGACATCCACAGCGGAACACTGAACACAACGCCAAACATCAAGCCGCGGAGGAAACTGCTTTCCATTCTCATGATAATTCCTCTTTCCTTAACTAATATTTTTAATTTTAATTACCTGAATTTAATATAGCTCATGTGCGATTATAAGGTTGTGAATTATATCACAATTCGCAGACATGTTTAGAAATTCCATTGATTATTTTTGTGAGTTGGAGGTAAAATACGAATATATGTTCCCATTATTCCGAGGTGATGTCCGCATGTACAGATCTCAGCGCGAAGACCATATGCTCGTCAAGTCCTGCGTGATGCTGCCGCTGATTCTGTCGGCCTTCGAAAGGGATGCCCAACTGATCGCAACCCACCTCCGGACGCCCGCTCCCTATCTGGACATGCTGCAGGCCGCCGCCCGCCTCGCAACCTGCGATCTGCGGGATGTACGGAGCGAAATGAGACGGCGCGGGGTCAAAATCTACGAGCAGCGGCGGAGACCGGACGGCATTGAAGCCAAATATGTCTGCCACGGCTTTCATGAAACCATGCTGCTGCTTAACGACATCATTGCTGCGCAGGCCGCCATACATATGCGCAAATATCTGGGCCTCGACATCTCGGCCTACCAGAGCTATGAAGATCAGTATCAGCTTGGCGTTCGGCATTCCCATTAAAAAAAGCGGCTCTGCCGTGGGAGTCGGCAGAGCCTTGAACTATATATACACAAAACACTGGGGGGTGTTTGGTATCTCTAATATACCCCCCGAACCTGAAAAAAACCTGATCGCAACCTGAAAAAATCATTAAATTTTAGCCGGAAGCTTCTGTTTCTTGAATAATGGCCGCTCAAATCTAAAGAAATAACGAAAGTTATTCCGAGGGACCGGACTTTCCCTCAAAAAAAGTGCCCCGCCGTTATCCGGCAGGGCCAATATATATGTCGTAAGGGGGTATGTCCTTACTATAAGGGGTCAAGCTTAAATTTGCATGAAGAGCAGATAAAAGATTGATGAAATCCCTCTGCCCGTGGACGGGCAGACCTGGAGGGAAACTGATGTCTTTACATTGTTTCCCTTACCAGCACAGCACATCCATGTATCAATATTTTGTCCGTTAGAGGAATTCAGGATGGGAAGGCGAACTCTACGGAGAGCGGCATTTTCAGGATTACAGCACAAATTTTGAATTTCTTTGTATTCACTTACACTGAATTGCAATCGTTTGCACTCAATGTCTGGCGGATCATGTTCCCTGAGCCTGTGCCTTCCAGCCTCCGGTTAGCGGGACAGTACGCTAGCGGAGATGCAAGAATATCACGTAAGAATGAAGGAGAAGTGACTATGCCAACCCAAAAGGCGATCATCAAGTTCGGTTTGATTCTGGCCTGTCTGCTAATACTGATGCCTGGCTGCAGCCTCCGTCCGAATGCCAACAAGGAGCAGGAGCCGCAGGCAAGCTCGCAGGCGCAAGCCGATTTGGACCCAAACCGCTATTTGTATCCCGCATTTACACAGGTGGAAAAGCATGAAAATATCGTATACGCGAATAAACCTAATGCGAAAGGAAGCATGGAAAAGCTCCTGCTGGATCTATATGAACCTGCCCAGGATTCATTGAAAGCCAGACCGGTGCTGCTTATGGCGCATGGGGGCAGCTTCAGCTACGGCAGCAAGAGCGATATGGCCAAGTTCGCCGATGTGTTCGCCAAGATGGGCTACGTGGTGATTTCTGCCGATTACCGGCTGCGCGACAATGCCAACGAGGATTGGACCGGAGCGGTCAACGATGCCATTGACGATATGGGCAGTCTCTATGATTGGATTGAACAGAATGGCGCGGAATACGGCATAGACCCGGGGAAAATCGCGGTCAGCGGCGAGTCAGCCGGTGGGGAACTGACGCTGACTTTCATGAACGCGGGGGACCGGATTTGGAAGAGTCGTGACAAGAGCCATATTTTCGCTGTAATAAATCTGTATGGCCCCATGTCCTCTCCCCATGAAATTGATCCGCAAGACCCGCCTGTTCTGTTCATCCATGGAACCGAGGATCGGACCGCCGACTATGGAGAGACTCTGAAGATGGTCAAACAGCATCAGGCAAAGGGTGTATACACGGAGCTGTACACGATGGAAGGCGAGGGCCACGGAACGGACAAATACTGGACCGACGTTCTGTTTGAGATGACGCAATTTTTACATAAAACGCTGCTGAAGCACTGGAGCCCCGACCTCACGATCAAAGAAGGTCCGGTATTAGTCAGCTCCCGGGGCGACCGCTTCCGCATCACGCTGGAACAGAAGGCGGAGAAGTCCGGGGAAATCCGGGTCAAGGCGCCCGATTCCTGGGAGGTGCAGGAGAAGGATGATAAGGATGGGGCCGTGCAATATGAAATATCCGTACCGTCAGAGACATCCCGGGATTATTATCCCGTCAGCTTCCAGCTATCCGATAAGAAGGGGAAAGTGGCCGCCGACACCAGTCTCTATGTGAATCTGAAGAATCCGCTGGAGCTGACCTTAAAGCCGGGAATTTCAACTGACGGGCAGAACAAGCTGGTCAACATTCTATAGCGCCCGGTTGTTTATTGTGTTAATAGCTTCAGCAAGTATGATTTCAAATCGACCATTCGCAAATATTCGGGTTTGCGATTGGTTCCAGTGATAATCAAGGGAACAAGCGATTCAGTTTGCCGAATGGACCCATGCCCCCCACCGCCCTTGTGCGTCGGCGAGCTACTGTCCGCCAATTCGTAGCCCGGTTTAGCTGTAACGACCATGAAATCCCCTTGATGCGAGTGGAGAGCGCTTGCCAGCCTCTGCAATGCATCTGGATATGCGCCATACTCCAAACGTCCGTCGTCAGCATTGACTTTAAGATCGAGGACCCCGGAATCCTGCTCGATAGTCCACGACTGTTTGTAGCAGTCAATCATATTTCCTTTTTCTTTATATTTAAACCGCTTGGCGGTTCCACCCTGAATGACATGGATCCAATTTTTTTCTTGCCATGCGATAAAATCGATTCGCTCATCCCTGCTCAACGTATCGGCTAGATTTTGTAGCGAACGATTTGGTTTTAGCTTGTACACATAACCCATCGTTTCGTTAACAGCCAGAACGATTTCTGTCTGATCTGTCGCAGTTTCACCAGGACGTAAAATGTTGACCCCTTCAAACATGACGGGCAAATCGATCACTGGATTTTGATCGGCGGGCAGCAGCTGTGTCATACCACTGTCTCCCAAAATTACGAATATGACCTCTTTTAGAGCTTGTTCAGGGGAACCGAAGGATTGCAGTAGATTATTAACTTGCCCGTCCAATTTTTTGACTCCGTCCAGATTCGAGGGACCCTTTTGATGAAGCTTACGATCCAGATCCGGCAAATAAACAAACAAAAAATCAGGCAATTTGTTAGCTTGAATCAAATACTTAGCCGATTTGACAGAGAAATCGTTGTTCATCCCCATCCGATTCGTTAATCCTTGAGCCAAATTCACTTTCCCGTCAAGAGGGTTGGATAATGCGCCAAAAGCCAAGAAATCCGGACCTTTCACCTGAATATCCCGTTTCAAAGTGGTAGGAACTTGTATCCATTCTGGAATCGACAGTACATGGTCGTTCTTTCCTCGATAAACCAATCCGTTAATCGAACCTGATTTCAGGCCAATGTGAGCCAAATCTTCATAAATCGTTGGAATCTTTCGATTTAGATGGCTTCCGTTCAGGTTTATTAATGCGTCGGTCAATACGGTATCGACGTCCTGCCTGAACACCTCCATCGGTCCAGTTCCGTAATTGATAATCCTCTTTTTGTCGGAAGAATACCAGATAAGCCCCGGAACACCATGTACATCAGCATATTTTCCAGTCAGAAGCGAACTGTCGACCGTAACTGACATTGTAGGAAAAGAACTAACGACATCCTTATAATACTGTCCGTGTTCAATCAGAAATTGAAAAGTAGGAAGCTGCTTCTGCCGGATTCCTTCGTCAATGGCACTGGCCATCAAGGAGTCCGCCATTAGAAGGATCACTTTTGGGGAATTGTCGTCCTGTATTGATTTTACGTGCCGCAGATCCTGTTCTTCCGAATTAGGTTTTTGGCAGCCGGAAACCACGGTCATGATCTGAAAGACCAGCATAATGACTGCAGTTTTTCTCATATTTGTCCACTCGCTTTCATGAAAAATCCCCTTCAAATCCATGAATGGGGATAATTGTTGGCGTTTTATTTTGCCCTTTACCCTTTAGGTTTAACCATGAGCGCTGTCAAAAACGAGAAAATAATGACCGCCGAAGCTGAAGAACAGGAAAGTGCCGAAGAAAGCGGACAATCCCACGCTTACCGGAATCATCGCCTGCGTAGGAGTGTTGTCCCCCAAGTACGGCGCCATGTTCGCCGCGAAGTCGAGCATGAGCATCTCACTAAGACTTGAAATAATCCAGATCGATGTACAGCACACTGAATTGCTCCAGCTGAATGTAATTGGGATAACCCTCATCGATGATCCGATTGCCCGGGAGACTTGTCAGCGGATTCATAAAAATCCCCATCTCCGCGCGAACGTCAGCAACAGTCAGCAGCAGGCGCCGGATACTTACAGCTCCAAACAAGCTGCATTCCAGGGTGATCAGAACCAGGAGCTCGAACACGAAGACACGGTCGGTGTGCCCGATAAAATCATAAAATGACATTCAGAATCGGCTGAAAATAAGTCGTTAACAGATGCTGCCGCATAATCCTTTGCAGTTCAGAGAATCCGCGCTGTCTATAACAGCAAGTTTTAGGGCCATCCTTTGCGGGATGGCCCTTTCATTTTTAAAACACAGGTTCACATTACCCTCTCATCTTCTTGATCCCCCTCGATCGTCTTGTTCCGTAGACATGCGCCATGCTCCTGAGTCCACGTCCACATCGCTTCAAAAATCGGTTGCAGCGCCTTCCCGCTCTCGGTAAGGTCATATTCGACATGCAGCGGCACGCCCGGGTAAAGTGTACGCGTGACGATTCTTTTTTCCTCTAACAGTCTCAATCGGTCGGTCAACGTTTTCGGACTAATCGGTTGCAGTTTACGACGCAACTCGCCAAAACGTCGATTTCCGTTGAACAGTTCAAATAGGAGAAGAAGCATCCATTTGCTATCCAAGATTTCCAGAATAGGTTCAACAGTGCCCGGGCAGGATTGATCCATCATTTTGACCACTCCATAGTTCATTTTTTGAAACTATTGCACTTTAATGTAACTACTTTTCAAATGTACCACAGATCATTTAAGATTTGAAGCAAGGAAAGGAATCCTTGGTTAGAAAGGAGGGGTCCTCTTGAATAGACCGTTTGAATTGGACGCTGTGGAGTTCCCGTTCACCGATCGCTGGCTGCCATACCGCGACGGTTGTATCCACTACGTCGATGAAGGGCAAGGGCCAGCGGTTCTTCTCCTGCACGGAAACCCTACTTGGTCTTATCTTTATCGAAACGTAATTAAGGAGCTTCGTGCGGAGTTCCGCCTTATCGCTCCAGACTACCCCGGATTCGGGATGTCGAAGGCGCCTGACGGCTACCGGTTTACACCACAAGAGCATTCGAAAGCCGTTCATGACCTGATTCAACATTTGAATCTAAAGGAATTGATTCTAGTCGTTCAAGATTGGGGAGGTCCCATCGGCCTCAACTACGCGGTACGGCATCGAGATAACTTGCGCGGCATCGTCGTGATGAATACTTGGGCATGGCCCGCGAAAATATTGCCGATGAAACTGTTCTCGCTCGCCATGGGTGGCTGGCCTATCGGGTACTGGCTTCAGACACAGCGTAATTTTTTCGCCAAAGTCATTGTCCCTCATGGTATATATCATGCGGAGAAAGTCACGAATCGTTTGCGCAAAGCTTATACAGATCCGTTCCCGACTCCGGAGTCCAGGATACCGACATGGGTTTTTCCAAGGTATATCCGTAAAGCGCGAAAGTGGCTCGCCGACATTGAATCAAAACTGTCTAATTTGTCCGATTTGCCCGCATACATTTTGTGGGGGACGAAAGATAGCGCCGGCTTCCCGCTCGAACAGATGGCCAAATGGAAAAAATATTTGCCGATGAACGAAACCGAGATTCTGGAAGATGCTTCACACTACGTTCAAGAAGATCGTCCGGAACGGGTGGCGGCAGCTATCCGAACACTATCGAAACGAATAGAAGGAGGAGTAAGACTATGAAATCCGTTATATGGGCAACCTTAACCGCCAACGGCAATTATGCACAATCCGGCCCCCAAAATCCGCCAAAAAAAGAAGCGTTGGACGACTTCTTTACTCACGCCAAATCAGCAGGAAACTTCATTGTCGGGCGTCGGACCTTCGAAGGAATGCGCGGCAGCGGTGGACCAGGGCCCTTTGCCGATATTGATATCGTTGTAGTTTCTAAAAGCGCCACGGCAATTCCGGGAGTAAAGGTTGTAAGATCGCCAAAGGAAGCCTTGGATTATCTGGAAGAGAAAGGGCATCGGTCCGCTCTTATTAGCGGTGGTACGGAAATCCACAATTCATTCCTGGGGCAAGGACTTGTAGACGAAGTGATTTTCAATGTGGCACCTGTATTGGAAGGTAGAGGATTGAATCTCTTAATCGACAAAGATAACTATTGTTTTAAGCATGTGCAGCTGTTGGACTGCAAACCTCTCGGCAGTGGCGTCGTTCAACTGCGCTATGCGATTGATCGAACGGTTTCCTAGAAGTTTATGCCGAATTATCTTCAGCCAGCGCCATGGCTCCTTTCGAGGGGTCATTATTATGTTCAGAAACATGCAATAGATTAACTCATCCGAAAACCGTATCCAGATTTTAAAGGCAACACTTATTCGTATACTTCTTAAATGTGCTTGATAAACTTGGCCTACTTATAACTTTCTAAGCGCAAACACATTAGTCGATTACAGGGTAGACGAATGGTAGACAAAGAGCTATTTACAACAAAACGGCGCGGTTCCCGAAACCTCGGAAACCGCGCCGTTATTGACATTCTCAGGATGCTGGTGAAGGGAATTGAACCCCCGGCCTACGCATTACGAGTGCGACCCAGCAGGGTTCTACTAGGTATAATTAGGTCTCACAAGTAATTAAAATAAGAGTTCATTTGCCCCTAAGTATGCTTAAGGTTCTATTGATATTCATTAGCCGTTAGAAGTTTTGTTAGAAGAAAAAGGACAGCCCTATGCGACCCGATCAGCAAACGGGTCCCACAGCCGTAAGGTGACAGGCACGCCTTCATTCAGGCTGTAAATAAGCGCCCGGTCGATCTCTTCCAGTTGCTGCTGATCAAAAACCGGCTTCTCCCGACGCCGACCTTCATGCTTCTC
This sequence comes from Paenibacillus stellifer, assembly GCF_000758685.1. Classification (NCBI taxonomy): domain Bacteria; kingdom Bacillati; phylum Bacillota; class Bacilli; order Caryophanales; family Paenibacillaceae; genus Paenibacillus; species Paenibacillus stellifer. The sequence continues at coordinate 531,905 of NZ_CP009286.1, read as the reverse complement.
TTGCTCCATACGCGCACGATGCTCTGGCAAAATGAATTTGCTCTTCCACAGTCCGCCTTCAAGTTTTTTCATGTTGCTCTTCTCTTATCTTTTTCGCTTAAAATCACACAGCATCTCGGTACATACGTTCGTATTCATTGGATGTAAAATACCCAATCGCTGAATGGATTCGTTTTCCATTGTAGAAGCAGGTAATGTATTCAAAAATGCGTTTCTTGGCTTGCTCGCGTGTTGTGGATTTTTCCAAGTACACGAGTTCTTTCTTCAGCACAACCCAATGATTTTACGGCTGTACAAATCCATTATACTTGCCAGATAGAGCCAGCCTTCATTCGTTGGAACATACGTAATGTCAGCCACCCAGGCCTCGTTTGGAGCGGACGGCCTAAATTGACGATTTAACACGTTCTCATGATGTAATATAAGGCTTCCTCACTCTTCCAGGACAATTTGCTTTAACTGAATGACTGGACTTCTCAGTTCCTGTTCTTGTTCCAAGTAGGCGCAAAGCGCCTGAATGAGCGATCTCCTGGGCTGAGTCTGAAAGATCTCCGTCCCCAGCAATTGAACAATCTCCTGCAGCTCCCTCCGCCGGGCAAGCCCGCCGGGCCAAGCCTCAAGCAGCGCGGTCACTCTGCCGAACAATTCTTCGATAATTCTTTCTTTCTCGTTATTCCAATCCTTTGAATCTGAATGAATAAATTTTGTGAAGGCGCTTTGTTCAAGTAGCCCCTTCGAACCTGACCTAGACATATGTTCGACTAGCGCATCCATTTTATCGACGATGAACCATGCTGTATCCTCTATCGACAGCTGCTTCATTTCGAAGATGATGCGCTGCAGATAGTCCTTCAGGATCGCACGGTAAATAAAAACTAGATCCCAGAGAAACGATTCGATTCTCTCACCATAAACTTCAAGCAGCCAAGATCTATGCCACTCCATCATACGGGCGCGGACATGATTCCTTAGTGAACGAAAAGTTGCGTACTGCGTAATAGGAAGATCTACGAAGTCAACCATAATGTGACTGTATTCAATAAAATACTGAAAGCGAAATACGATTTGATTGACGAGCCGCTCCTTGGGAGTACCCGTCTCGGTTTGTTTCAGGTGCTCAGCCCGATCAAAATAAATCGTCTGGCACTCGTCGAAAACCGCGCACAATAAGTCCTCTTTGGACGGAAAATATTTGTACACTGAACCCTTTGCAATGGAACAGTCCTGAGCAATTTCCTGAATCGAGGTCGCCAGAAACCCTTTTTCTTTAAACATCTTAGAAGCCGAACGAATGATATCCTGTTTGGTTACACTCATCTTACGTATCCTCCACTTGACAATTTAAAACTCATAGTACAAAATTATGAACATATAGTCAATTGACCCATAATTCAAAATAGCGAACTGTAGGTCAAACCGAAGCAAACTCAATTTTTTAGTTGGAGTGTGATTGATCTTGGAAGAACTTTTGTTTCAATTTTCTAAGACGGCATTAATCGTAATCGACTTGCAAAAGTGGCTTGGAACCCAGTATGCCCCCCACTCGGCAGAGAAAGTCGTCACCCGCGCCGCCACTATGGTTCAAGCATTCCGTGAGGCAGGCGCATTCGTTGGGCTTGTTCGCGTATCCACGAAAGACTTCAAAGACATGCCTCGTCCGTTGCTGGATCAGGCCCCCCCAACCTTCAATCTGGTGCCTGGATGGGATGAAATTGTGCCCGAGATCGGAGTCACTGACACCGATCATTTAATTACCAAGCGCCAATGGGGAGCATTTTACGGAACGGACTTGGATCTGCAGCTGCGCCGGCGGGGCATCACGACGATCGTGCTTTGCGGCATTGCTTCTGGTATCGGCGTAGATACCACTGCGCGTGAAGCTTTCGCCCATGGGTATCAGGTAGTTTTTGCGACAGATGCCATGACCGGATTCAGCGAGGAGGAACATGAACACGTAATTAAGGCCATCTTCCCGCGTATTGGCAGAATCCGCTCGACCGAGGACATTCTTGCTTGCGCTGCGCTTCAATCTTATCCGGCATCTATATAATGGGAGCGATAAAAATCCATTAAGAAAGGCTGTGACAGGCAACTTGCTCCTAACCTGTCACAGCCCTCTCTCCTTTCTACTCTTTATCACCTATTACCAAAAAAACTCGCGTCAATTTTGATACGGCATAGAGCGAAATCATGAAGATTGCCAAAAACCTGCTACGGGGTGTTGTATCTCGGTCGCGCCTATTATAGTGAAGATATAGAGTGATCCAAAAACAAAAACATAATTGTAATCGTGTTGAACCAACGTTTTGGGGTAACCATCTTCATCTACTTGCAATAAAAAGGAAAATGACTCCTCCCTCAGCTTCGTAAAATGTCTGTCCCCCTGTAATGCCGATATTCGATTTTGTACCCGTTTTCCGTCTCCTCCTGGCTCACTTGCGGAAAGTCTGCGGAAATGTGACGGTCTTTGATACCACAGACTATAAGCTTGCCGGAACCGATGAGAGATTCAGAGGATTGTTCTCTGCGCTTGTGACAAGCGCGGTGTATGAACGAATTGCGGCCCATTTCGAAGACCAGCTTAAGCATCCCCTTGAAATCAGAAGATATTATCGGAGATTTGAATATTAATTTTCGTATTGAGTAGGAGGGGGCCCCCGGAACTGACCCAATAACGTGAGACAAATCAAAGCACCTTCAAGAGAATGAAACCATGTCGTAAGATATGGAGATAACCTTGGAGGTGTTTTTGCGTTGGCAACACGAGTTAGCTATCCAGTAGAAATTAAGATGAAAGCCATTGAAATGAGATTAGCTGGAGTTCCGGTGCGGGAGATCATGGAGCAGTTAGGCATCCGAAATGTGACTCAACTAAAGGTATGGATGACGTGGTATCGAAAAGTGGAAATTCACCGTCTGCAGCAGCCTACGCCCCGAAATTGGATTGAGTCTAGTCCACTTAACAGTGTAAGCTAGATGCAGAGCTTATGGAGGGGATTTTTATGCAACAAAGAAGGTTTATGATCGGATTCAAACAGCAGGTTATGAGACCGGTTATTCGAACGGATAATGGTCCGCAGTTTATTAGCCATTTCTTCGAACAGGCCTGTCTAACACACGAAACGGTTCATGAACGTATTCTGCCCAAGACGCCGAACAAGAATGCGCACATCGAGTCGTTTCACAGCTTGCTGAAGACTGAGTGTCTGAGACGAAATGAGTTCTCAAGTTACCAAGAAGCGTGCAGCACGGTTACGTCTTATATTTCATTCTACAATGAGCGTCGGATGCACGGCAGCCTTTATGATCTTGCTCCTGAGCATTTTCGTAAAGCTGTTGCTGCACGGCAAGGCATTAAGGAATAAAGTTTGAGCAATTCAGAGTAATTCTAAGCCCGCCGTACGTTAAGTGAGCATGACTCAATAATTCGGGTGTTTAACCGTTTTTATCGTCCAGAACCTTTCCAAAAGTATCATTTAATTGGAGTGTTTCGACCTACACGGATCATACCTCTCAAATTATAGAATTAGCGCACACGCCGGCGGATTAAACTTTCTTTTTTCACTCTTAGGTTACTTTTCTTCTGATTGTCTTCCCCTTGCTGGGAGTTACCGCGAATAAGGACAGCAGTACACCGATTACACCTACCCCTGCCATTGTGCCGAATAAAACCCAATGTCCACGGTTCATCAGGAGCGAAACGATCGCCGGCCCCAATGCAACTCCAATAAACCTCATACTGCTAAATAGGGAAGTGATTGTTCCCCGATTGTCTTTTTCAAGCCCCTCCGTGATTAACGCATCCATACAAGGCAATGCCGCTCCAATACCAATGCCGCTTAAGGATAAGAATCCTACTATAAAATAAATATTGTTACTAAAACCAGTAATGAGCATCGCTGCCGTAAGAACAGCAATTCCACCGAACCCCAGCCATTTCATTAGTGGCTTGTTTTTGCCAATAATTTTTCCGCTCCCGTAAGAAGCCAGACACAAGAGCGCAAGCGGGATTGCCAACACAAAACCCTTTGTGGCTCCATGGAGGTTATACTTCGCTTCAAGTATCTCGGATAAATAGAACAACACTCCGAAAGTTGCAAACATACATATTCCGCCAATCGTAAATATCGCATACAGCCAGTGGCCCTTCTCGTGCAAGATTTCTTTTATTTCGGTTAAAAATTGCCCAATGCTCTTTTTTTCCGACTGTTCCCCTGTTTTTGGTTTTTTAACGAAGAACATAACTAGCATAAAGGAAATTAAGCAAAGGACTGGAATCGCAATAAAGGGAGCATACCACAACAATGTACCCAGATATGCTCCCAGGATGGGACTTAACACTTTACCAAAGGTATTGGCGGTCTCAATGATTCCCAATCCTTTGCTAACCTGTTTCTCATCCTTAAACAAATCTCCAACGAAAGGAAGTACGATCGGGAATGCGCCTGCGGCTCCAATCCCCTGAAGAAAACGTCCCCCTAGTATGACCCAATATGCATTTTCTCCGGTTAAAAACCAGGCTGCTGCAACACAAACTGCTCCGCCCAAGGCAGCAAGAATAAGACTGGGTAAAATAACAATTTTTCGTCCAAAGCGGTCGGATAAATATCCGGCAATTGGAATCATTAAGATGGCTATAAGACCATAAACCGTGATTATCATACTGACTTGAAAAGCATTGATGCCAAGTTCTTTAGAGATCTGCGGCAGAACAGGCAACAGCATGGAATTTCCAAGTGTCATGATTAGTGGGATGGAAGCAAGAGCAATTAAAGCGCCCTTTGTACCTTTCATGGAAGAACCACCTTTTTTATATTCACATTCGCTTATTGTTGGTTAATAAGGTTGGATTTATGCACCATGACTCCATCAATGTTTTTATGATGCTAAATATAAAGATAAGAAACATCGGATTTAATGAAACTTTCTTTCGTACGTAAATCAACAAACAACTAATAACCGGAAATATCCCCAGATTATATGGAATAAATGAAATTATTCCTGCTTCAGTAGGAGTTACACTCCACCATTTCATATGGTACCCAATTTCATTGAATGCGAAAGCAATCATCCAAGGAAATAACCATCCCATTATGATATTGATGAACATTTGATTCCTCCAATACTCTTAACAACATTCATTTATCATAAGAAAATCCGTCACCTTTTATCCCTAAGTGTAACCATGCCAAAAATTGATTTCATAATGATGTAAAACCAATGCAATATCCGCCTTCTTAATGGACATGCTAATTCTTGTTCAAAATTAACTTTAAAGGAGGGCTTATTTAATGACAGGGATTTTAGGTGGCAATCCCAAAGAAGAACCGATGCATTATGGAGAAATCTTTAGTGTCTGGGAAGCATCGATGATAGCCAAGGGAGCCCTATCGTGTTACCGCGCTTATTTGAATCATGCCGGCGACACTGATCTCAAAAAAGTATTAGGAACTATGATTGATCAAGCGGAGCTCGAAATCAGTGAGTGTGACGCACTGCTGGGAGAACAAGGTATTGCATCTGCACCGGTATTGCCGAATCGCCCCGAGGCGAAGCTTGAGGATATTCCTGTAGGGGCACGCTTCACAGATCAAGAAATAGCTGCCAAACTTGCTGCTGATAATGCTGTGGGTCTGGTTGCATGCAGCCAGGCTATGGGACAATCGATTAGGGAAGATGTCGGGGCCTTATTTGCCAAGTATCACCTTACCAGAGCAGCCATTGGTCTTAAAATTCTGCATTTAAACAAGAAAAAGGGCTGGTTAATTCCCCCGCCGCTTCTGGATAAAAGACCTGAGCCCATTAATGCGTAAATCGTTCTTATCTCTTAAGAAGAAGACCCGCAATCATTATTCTCGGGTCTTCTTCTTTTTGGTTGTCCTACAAATCCCTTTATCAGAATAAGCTAATTTACATAAAGGGGGGGGGGACATCATTAATATATTGATAGGTTATATTGTTCTGGGGTTATCCCTTTCAGCACCAATTGGCCCCATTAATGCAGCACAACTGGACAAGGGGCTCCGTGAAGGGTTCCTGCATGCCTGGACTGTTGGTTTGGGGGCAGTATGCGCGGATATTATTTATATGCTCCTTGTCTATTTTGGCCTTATTTATCTTCTGGAACCCCCGTTTGTTAAAGCCTTTCTTTGGCTATTCGGTTTCTTCGTTCTGGTCTATTCAGGTGTGGAAAGCATTAAAAATGCAGGAGATATTTCAGTAACTGAGCTTAGGGGAAACGATACCTCTCTGTCCAAGTCTTATCTGTCAGGATTTCTAATGTCATTGTTTAATCCCCTCTCCATCCTGTTTTGGCTGGGTATTTACGGGTCTGTATTAGCCAAGGCAGCTAGTGAATATCCGATGCAGCAGTTACTTATCTACAGTGGTGCAATAATATTCGGAATTCTGCTCTGGGATGTATCTATGGCTGCCACCTCCAGCCTTTTCCGTAAATTGTTGACCGTGAAAGTATTAATGACGATTTCCATTCTGTCAGGGCTGTCGCTTATCGGCTTTGGTTTATATTTTGGCGTACAGGCTGCACGACTGCTCTTCCTCCATTAAACTTTGTTCTTCCTCATCCTGATGCCTTTGATCCGAAACTCTGCGCTGCCTTGTGGGGTAGGGTATTCCTGATCGTTAGTGTTCTTCTTTTTACGAACCCGCTCTATGATCCAGTCACTAAGTGCGATGACGAAGACAATAAGCAGACTGATGAAGAATCCTGGACGGCTGAGCGGATGAAACAGTGTACCAGCCACAGCAGCAGCAACTAGCACCAGGCCAGTCCAGCGCTTCACTCGACCTAGTAAACTAGGCTGAAACAGCCTGCCGGATGAGAGCAATATAAAAGACCAGTTATAGAGGATCATCAATCCGGCAGCCGTGGTAATATATTCATACACCTTTTCCGGCAGCAATAAAGACATCGTAATGGTTCCCGCTAACCCGCAAGCTATCAAACATAGTGCATAGAATGGATATTTGTTCTTCCACTTCTTTGAAAATGCCTTGGGTGCATCACCTTCCTGAGCAAGAGTGATCATCATCGAAGTAATGGCATATAGGGACGCTGTCATGGTAGAGAAACCGGCAATAATCAGTACCCCGTTAAACAAATGCGGCACAAAAGTCAGATACTTGCTGGAGAGTGCGAGAACAAAAGGGCTTTCCTTCGAATTAAAAGCATTGAACGGCACCATGATGACCGCTAGTCCGATGGACAGGACATACACCGCTGCCAGTCCCAGCAGCATTACCCTCCCCGCTTTTGGAGCTTCCTCAGGTTTCCGTAGTCTGTAAGACATAATCCCCAGAACCTCAATGCCGCCGTAGGCATAAAAAGCAAAAATCAATGCATTCCACAATCCGATGCCTCCTGACGGCAGCAGCGCCCTATAGCCAAGCGGAACCTGCGGTGTGAACTTACTGCCCCTGCTATTCCTAATAAGCTTAGTTACCACCATTTCAGTTTTTTATCTTTTTCATTTTTGCTGGTCGTTGGCTTCATGAATTCTGTCCTCGTCCCGGTTGGAGTTTGAGATCTCTCAGATTCTAGAGTCCCCCTCGCAGGAATACGTTATTTATGAAAATTTTCACAATTAATTTTGATTTAGGAAAAATACATAACTTTTATCGTAAACGCAAAAATTACTGGATATTCGAGGAAAGAGGTGCGGACTTTGTTCTTTGCATGGTTACAACAAGTATTCAAGCCTGCACGAAATACCCAGAATAATGAGACCGTGAAGAGTCGTAAGGAACCGTCCAATAAAAATCAATTGGAGTCGGTAGGCGTACCATTGTCTACCTCGCTGGATGGTAAAATCTTGACCTTGAAGTCAGCGTTTGGGACAAGCCCGGATTTTGTGCTCAACGAATTAAAGGGTAATAACGGGCAAGCTCTGCCGACCGCCATCTGCTATATCGAGGGCTTAACTGATAGTACTCTGCTCCCAGGACTTATGGACGCTATAATAACGGTCCTGAGCGCCAATGTTAACATTGCTGCTTCCGACTTAAGGTCGAAAATTCCAATGGGCAACGTCCAGTTGCTGTATACGGAAGAGGCTGCATTCCGGACTATTCTTGCCGGAGGTGCGCTAATCTTATTGAAAGACGATAATTGTATTCTTGGTGTCGCCATTTCCGGCGGGGTTCGCCGCTCGGTGGAAGAACCGACTTCCCAAACCGTCGTTCGCGGGCCAAAAGAAGGCTTCACCGAAGAAATCTCCACCAACCTTGCCCTCCTCAGGCACAAGCTGCGGACACCTGCCCTCAAGTTTGAGCAGCATATTATCGGAACGTATACACAGACCCGAGTAGTCGTCGCTTATCTGGACGGCATTGTAAGACCCGAGGTTGTTTACGAAGTCAATGCTCGCCTGAAGGCGATCGATACGGACAGCATTCTCGAAAGTGGATATATCGAAGAAATGATCCAGGACGCCGCGCTTACGCCTTTCCCGACTATGTTGAACACAGAACGCCCCGATACGGTAGCCGGGAACCTGCTGGAAGGCATGGTCTGCATATTGGTTGACGGAACTCCGTTTGTGCTGATCGCCCCGGTAACCTTCTTCAACTTTTTTCAGTCTAGCGAAGACTACTATCAGCGTTATGACATATCGACATTTCTGCGCATTATACGACTCATGTCTTTTTTCGCTGCGCTGCTGCTTCCCTCGCTGTATATTGCCGTCACAACCTTTCAGCAGGAAATGATCCCTACCACGCTTCTGATTACCTTAGCAGGACAGCGGGAAGGAGCCCCTCTCCCGGCTTTGTATGAAGCTTTGGCGATGGAACTGATTTTTGAAGTCATTCGCGAGGCGGGCGTCCGAATGCCGCGGGTCATCGGACCCGCCATTTCGATTGTCGGCGCCCTGGTTTTGGGGCAAGCTGCCGTGCAGGCCGGCTTGGTATCGGGAGCGATGGTAATTGTCGTATCCTTCACAGCTATCGCCAACTTTGTCATTCCGTCGATAAATATGGCTTCAGCCGTCCGGCTCATCCGTTTCGCCCTGATGGTCCTTGCCGGCACGTTCGGGCTGTTCGGCATTCTGGCGGGCCTCATTTCATTGCTCTCCCATCTCGTTTCACTGCGATCGTACGGCATCAATTATTTGATGCCGTACGCTCCCTACTTCAAATCCAATATGAAAGACCTGCTTCTTCGGGTGCCCTGGTGGGCAATGAAGACCAGACCGAATCGGAAATCGGGATCTAACAAATACAGACAGGCACCCAATCAATACCCTACAAGCTCCGATGAAACCGTTGTGTCGCCTTTCGAACAAAAACAGCAGGATAGGGAGCAGTAGACCATGAAGAGGAACCTCAGACGCATCATCATTGTTATCGTAGTGCTGCTGGCAACAACCGGATGCGGCAGGGCAACCGAATTGAATGAGTTGAGCATCGCCACAGGTACGGGGATTGATGGAAAGAAAGGAGATTATTCGGTCACTTATCAGGTTAGTGTAGCGTCAACCAGTTCATCCGCGTCCGGGGGCGGATCAGTGGGAGCATCCTCCCAAGCAGGGGTCCGTGTCTTCTCATCAAGGGGTAAAACTGTCCAGGAGGCAATCTCTATGAGTGCTGTGGAGGAACCCCGAAAGATATATTTCGCCCATAACAATATATTAATTATAAGCAAAGAAACCGCAGAGGATGGCATCACCCCTCTCCTTGACTCGTATTTCCGCAACCCGAACTCCCGGGAGACGGTACATGTATTGGCGTCCCAGGGCCAAGCTCGAGATATCCTGACAAAGAATATTCCTCCTGAGAAGTTGCCTGGACGAGCCATTTCAGAAGTTGTTGAGAAGGAGAAGTTTCTTGTGTCTTTCTACCCGGCGACCACTGTATTCGAACTTGCTCTGGGAATAACCTCGGAATCCCGAACAGGCGTCATCCCTGAAATTAGCGTTTCCGGAGAGGACCCTAAAGAGCTGGAATCCTCGGAGGTTATGTCGAAGACTGCACAGAGTGCCAAGCTGAGACTGACAGGACTGGTGATCTTTAAAGGAGATCGCAGTGTCGGGAAAATGAATTTAGAGGAAAGTTTGGGGATGTCTTGGCTGACCAATCGCGTAAAAGGCACGACCCTCTCTTTTCCAGATCCCGATTCTCTCGGTGAAGAGAACCAGTCGGCGGTAAGAATCTGTAACGCCAAAGTTAAAGTCACCCCCGTTAAAGGCCTGCTACATTATACCATAAAGGTAAAAGCCGAGGTCAGCGGAGAGCTTATCGAAACCACCTCCGAGGAGGATCTGACCGATACGTCTGGCATTGATAAACTCAAACAGCAAATTGAACAAGTGATTTTAAGGCAGATGGAGATGGCTTGGGCATCCGCCAAAGCGATGAAAGTCGATATTCTGGGAATTGGCAACAAGATTCATGTGCGTAACCCAAAGGAGTGGCACAAACTCAAACCGAATTGGGATGAGGAACTGGCTCGGATGGACATGAAAGCGGATGTCAAAGTCAAGGTCGTTAGGACCCGGCTGTTCCTTAACTCGTTCAGGCAAATGATGAATAAGACCTTGGAATAGTCGCAATTACCAAGCTGAGAGGAGCGAGTGGTGTGTCAAACAAATCCCATGCTCGTGTTTCCGAATTGGCAATCGCACTCGCATTATTCGAAGTGGGAAGTACAAGCTTATTCCTGATTGGTGGAGAAGCGAAGCAGGATGCATGGTTGGCTATGCTGATCGGGGCCTTAGCCGGTTTTCTTCTGCTGTTAATGCATTTGGCCATACACCGGATAGACCCTGGATTGGATTTGTTTCAGTTATACCGCCACTATATTGGAAAATATATAGGAAACTTAATTAATCTAACCTTTGTCGGCTACTTTGCACTTGAAGCATCGAGGAACCTGCGGGATATAGGGGAAGTGACGATAACAATACTGCTGCCGGGCACTCCGCTGTGGTCAGTGATGTTGATTGTTATTCTGGTTGTTAGCAACTCAGTTCGGTACGGAACAGAAGTACTTTTCCTGATTTGCCTTGTATTACTCCCTTTTGTAGCAGTAGGGTACACTATTATCGTGATCATGGTTATGCTAACAGGCCTAGTTCACTTCCCTCTTATGTTGCCTGTGCTTGAGTATGGATGGAGGCCGGTCATAAAGTCGGCGATACCCGATATTCTCTCTTTTCCCTTTGGACAAGTGGTTGTGTTTCTGGTGTTCTACCCGTTAACAGCTGCTAGACCACGAATGATACCTAAAGTCATAAAAGCATACTGTGCGAGCTCAATATTTATAGTTATTATAAATCAGATCAACATTTTGGTACTTGGACCTGTTTTGGCGACGAACAGCGCTCTCCCTCTGCTTCAAATCGTCCAGTTGATTAAGCTGACAAACGTATTTGAGCGAATTGATCCAATATTTACATTGTTGATGTTCTTAAGCCTGGGAACCAAGCTAGCCATTTTCTCTAACGGGGCAGTAGTCGGAACTACAAGAATAACGGGAATCAGCCATAAAAAGGCTACTGTTCTAGTCGGAGGTGTCATATACTCTCTCGCATTTCTCTTTCCCACTTATACAGAATTTATTAAGGTAGGCAGAGAAATTGCGGTCAAGTACTGGTGGCCATTGTTCCAAATCGGACTACCTGCCCTACTTCTGATAGTAATGCATATACGTAGAAGAAAAAGGCATACCTAAACTCTCAATTATTTCGTTAACAGTTAACATTACCGACCATTTTCTATAAATCGGGCATCAGCTCGGTTAAAGAGTATTATTTAAGCCACTCGACGTGTATCGTAGAGCTCTTTTTCTCCCGTGTTAAACATAAAGCGACAAATTCAGGGCATTATAGAGAAAATTCAGAAATACATCAACGGAGGGACATGTATTTGGATAAGAAATTATTGGCCGCACACGAGTCGCTAGAGATTCATGAACTGCTCAACTTCAAAACGCTCTGTCTCGCCAAATCCAAGTTAATACAAGGACTTGTATTTGATCAAGACTTGCGGGCACTTATGGAGAAAGATGTACAGCAATGCATTGAAGGGATTTCCGATTTACAGGCGGTCTACGCGCAAGCCCCATTCCGAAAAGAAGTACCGGAAAACCGTCCAACCCCCATCCTAAACTAAGGAGACGACGATGAATCACGATCATTTGGACCCGATAAATGCGCTTTATATGCCTGAAATGGCTGATGCCACTTTTGCAACTGACTTCCTGTCCCGTGCGAAGCAGGGCGTGCGCAATATTGCGTTTGCTCTAACCGAGACAGCATCACCCGAAGTTCGTGAACTGCTAAAAAAAATGCTGACCCAAGCGATTGCCCTCCACCAGGAAATTACGGCACTGATGATCGAAAAAAAGTGGTTCCATCCTTATGAACTCGGTGAACAGTACAAATTAGACCAACTTTCAGCAAACAATATAACCCTTATTGGAAAAATGAAACTTTTCCCGGCCGATACTTCAAGAAAAGGAATGTTTGATCAAGCGCCAGATGAATCTTCGAAAGCGAGTGAACTCGAACATGAAAGCCGTAACATACCAAGGCGTTAAAAACATCGCTGTCAAGGACGTCCCCTACCCCAGAATCGAGAAGCCTGACGATATGATCGTGAAGCTGACCAGCACCGCCATTTGCGGCTCCGATCTGCATCTGATTCATGGAATGATTCCCAATCTGCACGAGAATGATGTTATCGGGCACGAGCCAATGGGCATTGTGGAGGAAGTTGGCCCAGGCGTCACCAAGTTAAAAAAAGGCGATCGTGTCATCATTCCATTCACCATTGCCTGCGGAGAATGCTTTTACTGCCGACATCAGTTGGAAAGCCAGTGTGATCATTCCAATGACAATGGCGAAATGGGCGGGTATTTCGGCTATTCTGGAAATACCGGCGGCTATCCTGGCGGACAGGCTGAATATTTACGGGTACCTTTTGCAAATTTCACTCATTTCAAAGTTCCAGAAAGCTGTGAAGTTGCCGAAGAAAAACTTATTCTTATCGCCGATGTAATGACGACTGCGTTCTGGAGCGTTGATAACGCTGGAGTTAAGAACGGCGATACGGTTATTGTTCTAGGATGCGGCCCAGTTGGGTTGCTTGCACAAAAATTTTGCTGGTTGAAGGGCGCCAAGCGGGTTATTGCGGTCGATTACGTCGACTACCGTTTGCAGCATGCCAAAAGAACTAATCACGTCGAGGTTGTGAATGTTGGACAGGAATCCAATGTTGGCGGGTTTTTAAATGAAATGACTCAAGGCGGAGCAGATGTTGTCATAGATTGCGTTGGGATGGACGGCAAGATGAGCGACCTCGAGTTTCTCACGAGTGGCATGAGGTTACAAGGAGGAGCGCTAGGCGCAGTTATCCTTGCATCGCAGTCCGTTCGCAAAGGGGGTACTATCCAGCTAACAGGCGTTTATGGCGGCAGGTACAATGGGTTTCCACTAGGTGATATTATGCAGCGCAACATTAACATCCGTTCCGGACAAGCTCCGGTTATTCATTATATGCCCTACATGTACGAGTTGGTATCTAGCGGGAAAGTTGATCCAGGGGATATTGTTACGCATGTATTGCCACTAAGCGAAGCCAAGCATGGATATCAAGTATTTGACACGAAAACGGAGAACTGCATTAAAGTTATTTTGAAACCCTAAAGAACTGGAGGAATTGGATTAATGAGTTACGCATTCCATGAGGTGTTGGATGTTCATGAGATCACAGCATTCAAAACCATCTGCCTAACCAAAGCCAAAACAATGCAAATGCTTGTGTCAGATCCCCAGTTAAAGTCGTTGATGCAATTGGATGCAGAAATATCTGCCAGCCAATTGCAAGAGTTAGGCAGTATTATAAAAAAAGCCAAGGAGCAGGAATTCACTTATGAACCCTATCATTGAATATTTAACCGGGCTAAATACGTTAACCGATCAAGTCATTGCATCCGATTTACTCTTGTCCGCAAAGAATGGTGTACGCAGCTATGCAATTGCCATTACAGAAGCGATCACTCCGGAGATCAGAAGAACACTCGAACAGCAATTGGAGCAAAATATCGATCTGTATGAGCGAATCTCAACTTATCTGATAGAATGTAAATGGTACCAGCCTTGGCTTGTTAAGGATCAGCTTCAGATGGATTTAAATAATATTGAAACTGCCCTCAAATTACCATGAGGGCAGTTTCAATATTGTTAATACTACTGCTTTTTGTATTGCGTTTGTTAAGCCCAAAGATCATATTGAATTCTAACAAAAGGTTCAGAAAATCACACTTTAATCAGTCGATGCGAGCGGCACGGATTGGTTCACCTGGTAAAACAGTTCTTCGACTTGTTCAAACGTGCAATCCCGGAATTCAGTGACGGTGAAGTTATAAGTCAGGAACTCGAACTGTGTGTTACAGAATAACCCCGAGCATTTCCTGCCAGCCAGTTTCTTACAATTGAAATCTGCCGTACCGCTACTGAGCTTGTAAAGACCATCCTGAAAGAGAAACGTAGATTCCCAGCGCTGCCGGCCATCAATGACCCAAACGTTATCATCTCCATTGTCCCATACCAAAATGTTCGGAATGTACCAATCCTGAATCATGGATTCGACCAGAAAGGAACGCCGATCATTTTTCCATACGGAGTTGCGATGAAATGGAAGATCAAACCGATTCCGCTCCCGCATGTTCAAAAGGCTTTTTGTTGTCCGTTGGATACTTGCTCTTTTCATTTTCATTAGAGTTTCCTCCCCGAATATAAAAACAAACCGGAGGCTGATACCCCGGTTTGTTCACTCGCAATTCACACTATGTTTCTGCCTTATACTCTCCGTTCTACTTCCACTACATTGCTACAATCCCGTTTTGATGACTTAGCTCAACAGATGAGAGAAAGATATCCCCTCTATTCCGCTTTCTGGTTTTTTTGATTAGCTCTCAGAAAAGAACCGACCCAAGCTAGTAATGCCGCCAAGATTGGAATATGGTCTGGTGAAAATCGAGTTGTGCCAAATAACGTATTAAGCGCTTCTGAAATCATGTTTCCGAACATCCATTTAATTATTATCCCTCCAAAATAGCCCAAAGAAATATTAATGATTGGCCTAAGAAGTCGGGAGATTTACAACAAAACGGCGCGGTTTCCGAAATCTCGGAAACCCGCGCCGTTATTGACTTTCTTGGGATGCTGGTGAAGGGAATTGAACCCCCGGCCTACGCATTACGAGTGCGTTGCTCTACCCCTGAGCTACACCAGCATAACATTTAATTTGCGTCACAACAGAAACTATTATACCGCTTCTGACGAGAAAAGCAACTGTTTTTTATAGCAACTGTTCTGCTCAACCGAGTCCGCCGCTCCCCTGCCCTACACCTGATGGCTGTGCAGGGAAACGGCGGCCCCATCTAAGTCAGCGGACATAGCCCGCCGCCTCTACTCGCCCTGCAGCTTCCGTTCCACGGACTCCAGCTTCTGCCGGCTGCTGCCCGCCTTGTCGCGGCGGTCGTCGATCTTGAGCGACGTGGACACGCGCTGCGCTCCGCCGTTAAACGGCGACTCATGCAGCACCTCCACCGCTGCGAAGATGCGGGAAATCGGGCCCTCGATAATCGTGCCCATTGAAGTCAGCTCATAGGTGATACCCTCCACGCTCTCCAGCGCGCGCTGCATGTCGGCGACATAGCTGCTGAGGCTCGTGCTGCCCGTTCCGATCGGAATGACGGTAATTTCAGCGATTGCCATCGATATACCTCCTTTATTTCCCCTGCCGGGATTTGACGCGAATATCCGCTTCTCGCGGCTCTTCTTCCATTGTAGCAATTGAACGCAAGAGCCACAAATCCGCAAGCTCCAGAGGCCTATTTTTCTCTCCCAAAAATCTGCATTTTGTATCCCGGTCTACGCTAGATTGTGCCAAAATCAATAGGCGAAACGGCCACTGCATTCCCGGAGTTTTCCCCATATCTACCCAATCTGGGGATAAATCTGTGGATGGTTTGTGGACGAGATGTGGATTTCCCAAGGTCTGTTGTGGATGATGCTGTGGATATTAAGTTCACAAAAAATATGTTTACAGATACAATATATTGGGTTATTTTTAATAAGCAACAACAAAATATAGTAGATTCGGGTGTCCGAGCTCCAAAATGGAAGCCCGGGCTTAAAAGGGAAAGCGGTGCGAAACCGCTGCGGTCCCGCCACTGTAACCGGATGTCCGTCCTCTTCAAACGCGCTAGAGAACGAAGACGGCATCTTCCGGCACATGCCACTGAAAGCCGCCATTCGGGCCTTTGGGAAGGCGCCGGAAGATGGAACGGAAGCCAGGAGACCTGCCTGCATCTAGTGACGCCAATTGAAGTCCTGCGAGGAACAGGAGAGGTGTCCGCTATGCGCCTTCTTGAGGGTGCGCCCTGCCTTGGGCGGTCCAATCGACATAGTGGCATTTTCTGCGGTTTCCTGCGCGGAGAATGCCTTTTATATTTTTACATACTCAAGGATAGAATCGCTGGACATTATGGAGAGGAGAGCTGCATCATGACGCTGCTGGAGAAATGGCAGACTGACGGGCAAAGCGTGAACGAAGAGCTTTTGGAGGAAGTTATCGGACTGGGGCGCGATATCATCGACAGCCGGGATATGGACCTGCTGCGGGAGAATGCCAACCTGAACGGAGAAAGCTTCTCCGGCAAAATGAGCAAATTCGGCAGCGAGTACTCGAAATGGTACGCCCGCAGCTTCACGATGCCCCCTCATCTCGTCAAAGCGATCAAGGAAAATGTCGTGTACGTCCATGATCTGGATCAATACGTCATCGGCACGACCAACTGCATTTTCATCCCGTTCGACAAGCTGCTGCGCGAAGGCTTCAATACGGGCAACGGCAGTGTCCGCCCGCCGAATTCCATCATGACGGCGATGGCGCTGACGGCGATTATTTTTCAATCCCAACAGAACGCGCAGTACGGCGGGGTGTCGGGAAGCAAGCTCGACCATGATCTCGCACCTTATGTCGCCAAGTCCTTCGCCAAGCTGTTCCGCAAGGGGCTGAACTATTTTGAAGAAGCGGCAGATAGTGCAGAGCTCGGTGAAATCACCATGAGCCGGACCGACCTTCAGGAACGCTATCCGAAAGTCTACCGCTTCGCCATGAAAGAGACGCAGGCCGAGACGCTGCAGGCTGCCGAGAGCCTCATACATAATCTCAATACGATGTCCTCCCGGGCAGGCGGCCAGATTCCGTTCACGAGCATCAACTACGGCACCTGCACGACGCCGGAAGGACAGCTGGTAATCGATTCCCTGCTGACGGCAACGATGAACGGGCTCGGCAGCGGCGAGACGCCGGTGTTCCCGATCCAGATTTTTAAATGTAAAAAAGGCGTCAACCAGCAGCCCGGCGATCCGAACTACGAGCTGTTCCTGAAAGCTGCGGAATGCTCGGCCCGGCGGCTGTATCCGAACTTCGCGAACCTGGATGCTCCGCTGAATCTCATGTATTACGATCCGGCAGACCCGGATACCGAATTTGCCACGATGGGCTGCCGCACCCGGGTGCTCGGCGACCGCTTCGGGCGCAACCGCTGCTCCGGCAAAGGCAATCTGTCCTTCAACACGCTGAATCTGGTGCGGCTCGGCATCCGTCACGGCATCGCGACGGGCCGCCGGCTTGCGGCGGACGAGCAGGGCTTCTACACCGATCTCGATCATTATATGGAAATCGCGCTGGAGGGCCTGCTTCACCGGTTCCACATTCAAGTCAAGCAGAAGGCGAAGGCCTCGGACTTCATGATGCGCGAAGGCGTGTGGGAAGGCGGCGAGCATCTGGCGCCGGACGATTCCGTCGGCGATCTGCTGAAACATGGCAGCCTGTCCATCGGCTTCATCGGCCTCGCGGAGTGCATGAAGGCCATGTACGGCAGACATCATGCCGAAGATGCCGACGTATATGCCAAGGGATTTGAAATCATCCGGCATATGCGCGAGTTCTGCGACCGCAAGAGTGAAGAGCTGGACCTCAACATCACCCTGTTCGCCACCCCGGCGGAGGGGCTGTCCGGCAAGTTCACCAAGATCGACCGCCGTGAGCACGGCGCGATCGCGGGCGTAACGGACCGCGAGTACTACACGAACTCGTTCCATGTACCGGTCTACTACCAGACGGGAGCGGCGAACAAGATCAAGCTGGAGGCGGCATTCCATGATCTTTGCAACGCCGGTGCCATCTCCTATGTAGAGCTGGACGGGAACGCGCGAAGCAATCCGGCGGCTTTTGTCAAAATCATCCGCTACGCGCTGGATCAGGACATCAGCTATTTCAGCATCAACCATCCCGTAGACCGCTGCTCGGGCTGCGGCTACGAGGGCGTGATCGGCACGAACTGCCCTTCCTGCGGAGCGCATGAGGAAGAAGTGCATATGCGCCGCCTCCGCCGCGTGACGGGCTACCTCACCGGCGATTACCAGACCCGATTCAACGCGGCCAAGCAGGCCGAGGTCCGGGACCGGGTGAAGCATCTGTGAATCTATGCGGCTACTACCCGGAATCAATCAATGAAGGCGACGGCATCCGGGCCGTTCTCTTCATCAGCGGCTGCCGCCACCGCTGCCCCGGCTGCTTCAATCCCGAAACGTGGAACTTCACGTACGGCGAGCCTTTTACCAGGGAGCGGCAGGCGGAGATCATCACGGAGATCGCCGCAAATCCGCTGCTCGACGGGCTGACGCTGGCGGGCGGAGATCCCTTTTTCTCAGCTGCCGAAGTGTCTGATTTCATCCGCGAGCTGCGCGCCGTTCTGCCGGATTACCCGGTGTGGATCTACACCGGCTACACTTACGAAGAGCTGACGGCATCGCCCGGCTCGCCGGAGTTCGAACTGCTGTCGCTCTGCCAGGTCGTGATCGACGGGCGGTTCGTCGAAGCCCTCAAGGACACCACGCTCCGCTATAGAGGAAGCTCGAACCAGCGGATTATCGACGTGCAGGCCAGTCTCGGAAAGGCGGAGCCCGTACTGTGGGCGCCCGCCGTATGGAAATAGCATGAAATAGCTCATGAAACCCTGCCGGACTCTATCCGGTTATGGAGCGCCCTCCGCGCTCCATACAAGCTGATATGCTGAGCTTAAGAACTTGAGAACTTAACAAACTTGCCGATATGAAAGCAGCCGGGCAACCGGCCTTTCCGGAGGCACAGAACCATGTTCTCAAGTTCTTTTCAGACCCGATACCTTAATTTTTGATATTGAAAACTTGAAAGGAAGCGATCGATATGCCTCAACTCGTAGTGAAACCCGACAACCGTCAGCTTGCTTTTGATGAAATGCGTCTGTCCGTATACGCCGACCGGATTTTGAAAGACCTGGAGGGTCTGAATAAGGACACGCTGCTGCGCGGCGTGAACGCCAAGCTCCGCCGCGACGAAGTCAGCGGTGAGGAAATCAGCAGTGCATTCACGATGAGCGCGCTAGAGCTGGTCTCGAAGGAAGAGCCGAACTGGAAGTTCGCCGCCGCCCGCTCCCTGCTGACCTCCCTGTACAAAAAAGCCGCGGTGAACCGCCGCTACAAGGCTTACCCGGATGAGCCCTACGGCGCACTGTATCCGCTGATCGAGGCTCTCGTCTCCAAAGGCGTGTACCGCGAGGAACTGCTGACCGCCTATACCAAGGAGCAGATCGACGAGCTGGCATCCTGCATCGATCCTTCCCGTGATCTGCTGTTCGACTATATCGGCCTTCTTACTCTCTCCGACCGCTACCTGGCCCGCGACTTCGAAGGGCGCGTCATGGAACTGCCGCAGGAGCGCTATATGGTCATCGCCATGTACCTCATGCATCAGGAACCGGCCGAGAAGCGGCTGGAGCTCGCGAAGGAAGCCTACTGGGCGATGAGCAACATTTATATGACTGCCGCCACTCCGACCATGTCCAACGCGGGCAAAAAGGTCGCCGGCCAGCTCTCCAGCTGCTTCATCGACACGGTTGACGACTCCCTGGAAGGCATCTTCGATTCCAATACTGATGTGGCCCGTCTCAGCAAAATGGGCGGCGGCATCGGTGTCTACCTCGGCAAGGTGCGGGCACGCGGCTCGGATATCCGCGGCCACAAGAACACCAGCTCCGGCGTCATCCCCTGGATTCGCCAGCTGAACAATACCGCCGTCAGCGTCGACCAGCTCGGCACCCGCAAAGGCGCGATTGCCGTATACCTGGACGTCTTCCATAAAGATATTCTCGCCTTCCTTGACCTCAAGCTGAACAATGGCGACGAGCGCATGCGCGCCCATGACGTCTTCCACGGCGTCTGCCTGCCCGACCTGTTCATGGAAGCTGTCGAGGCGCGCAGTCAATGGAACCTGTTCTGCCCGCATGAAGTCAAGAAGGTCATGGGCTGGAAGGACGAGAACGGCCGCGCGCTCGGTCTGGAGGATTTCTATGACGAAGAGTTCGGAAACGGAGCTTTCCGCGAGAAGTACGCCGAGGCCTCCGCTCATCCGGAGCTGTCCCGCATTACCGTTCCGGCTATCGATATTATGAAACGGATCATGAAATCGCAGCTGGAGACGGGAACGCCGTACATGTTCTACCGCGACACGGTGAACCGGTCGAACCCGAACCGCCACAAGGGCATGGTCTTCTCCTCCAACCTGTGCACGGAAATTATGCAGAACCAGTCCGCTACCGTGGTGGAGCAGGAAGAACTCGTAACCAAGGACGGCCAGACCCGGATCGTCATCTCCAAAATCCCGGGCGACTTCGTCGTCTGCAACCTGAACTCGATCCATCTTGCCCGCGCGGTTCCGGCCGGTGTGCTGGAACGCCTCATTCCGATTCAGGTGCGCATGCTGGACAATGTGATCGACATCAACAATATCGAAGTGCTGCAGGCGCAGTACACGAACAGCCAGTACCGTGCCGTAGGCCTCGGCACCTTCGGCCTGCATCATCTGCTGGCGCTTGAAGGCATCCGCTGGGAGTCCGAAGAGGCCGTGGAATACAATGATCATCTCTATGAGAAGATCAACTACCTGCTCGTTCGCTCCAGCATGGAGCTGGCCCGCGAGAAAGGCCGTTATCCGAAGTTCGCCGGCTCCGACTGGGAGACAGGCGCCTACTTCGACCATCGCGGCTATACGAGCGGCGAGCGCGAGGGCAAATACGTCACGACTGCACAGTGGCGCGAGCTGAAGGAAGAAGTTGCGCGTGACGGCGTCCGCAACGCCTGGATGTTCGCGATTGCGCCGAACGGCTCAACATCGATTATTGCCGGCTCGACAGCCAGCATCGACCCGCTGTACGATCTGCTTTCCTACGAGGAGAAGACGACCTACAAAATCGCGAACCCGGCCCCGGACCTGTCCGAGAAGACGATCTGGTACTACAAGACGGCGTTCCTGATCGACCAGAACTGGTCCATACGCATGGCTTCGGCCCGCCAGCGCCATGTCGACCAGGGACAGAGCTTCAACCTGTACGTGCGACCGGACATCAAGGCGACCGACTTCCTGGACCTGCACCTGAACGCCTGGAAGGGCGGCCTGAAATCGACCTATTACGTGCGCAGCCGCGCGCTTACCATTGAAGAGTGCGAATCCTGCGCGAGCTGAGTTGCTTCTATGAAGCTGAATGTTGAAACAAGCGTGCGGCTCCAGGGAATGCTTGAGCTTCCCCTCCGCGCCTGGGTTTCAACTCTGAAATCTGACGGAGCAACATCTCGCTCCGCAGAAAGTTGGATAAGAAGAAATAACCAAGGAGTGAACCATCATGCAGCTGCAAAAAATATTCAACACCGAAGCGCCCAACCAATCGACCCGCATCATCGAAGGCGAATGCTCCGGCATCCTGAACTGGAACGACATCCGGATGCCGCATATGTATAAACTCTACAAAGTACTGCTCCTGAACCACTGGATCGCGGACGAAATCCCGATGTCCAAGGATGCCCAGCAGTTCCCGCTGCTGGAGGCCGAGGAACAGCGCGTGTTCAAGATCAACATCTCCCTGCTCGCCGTGCTGGATTCCATGCAGACCATGTTCGTGGGTGATGTGAAGCGGTATTTTACCGACTCCTCGCTGGAAGCCATCTCCGCGATCATCGGGCAGCAGGAGGTCGTGCACAACCAGTCCTACTCCTACGTCCTCTCCTCCATCGTGTCCGAACAGGAGCAGAAGGAAATCTTCGAATACTGGAAGCATGATCCGGTTCTGCTGGAGCGCAACCAGTTTATTTCGGAGATTTACCAGGAGTTCCGCGACAATCCGTCGCGGCAGAGCTTTTTCCAGGCGCTGGTGGCTGACCTGATTCTGGAAGGGATTTTCTTCTACAGCACGTTCGCCTTCTTCTACAACCTGGCCCGCGACCAGAAGATGATGGCGACCAGCCAGATGATCTCTTACATCCAGCGCGACGAGAACCAGCACTGCTATTTCTTCGCCGAAGTGTTCAAGCAGCTGCTCAAGGACTTCCCGGAGCTCGATACGAAAGAGAACATGGACTATGTGTACCAGACGATTGACCGCGCGGTAGAGCTTGAGACGAACTGGGCCTATTATACGCTGGAAAACGTGCGCGGCATCGATCTCGGCGAGCTTTCCGACTACATCAAATTCATCGCCAACAAGCGCCTGACCCTGATGGGGCTCGACAAGGCGTACCAGGGTGTGGACGTCAACTGCATGCCGTGGATCAAGCCATTTTCCGACGAGGCGCTGAACGCGACGAAGACCGACTTCTTCGAGGCCAAATCCCGCAATTACGGCAAGGTTGGCGACGACAACGGCTTTGACGATCTGTAAGACGAGATAAGATAAGACAAACCGTAATACCCGTAATATTCGAAAAAAACAAAACGGATGCGCCCTTTTGCAGGGAGTGCATCCGTTTTTGTGATAGCCTGCGGTTCATTGCTTATCACCAGTTGCAGGTTCAATGCTTATCACGCATGCTCACTTCTTCCGCGCCGCCTTAAGCTCGGTCTCCTCTGCAAATTCGCTGAGCGCATTATCCAGACGCAGCTTCAGTTCCTCCGCGATTTCGACCGTCCCCTGGTCGGTCCGCACCACCTGCGAATCGACGGCGTACACGCCGCCGAGAATATGGCGGGCGCCCAGCACGGACAGTACCGGCTTCAGCGCATAATCGATCGTGAGCAGATGCGCAAGGCTGCCGCCCATGAAGAGGGGGAGCACGATTTTGCCGGCAAGCCCTTTCTGGGGAATCAGGTCGAGGAACGTCTTCAGCACCCCGGTATAGGAGGCTTTGTAGACAGGGCTGACCACGATCAGCGCATCCGCTTCGGCCACGAGGCCGTTCGCCTTCACAATAGACTCGCTTTCGAACTTCGTATGAATCAGATCCTCCGGCGGAAGCTCCGCCACGTTGATGACGTCGACTTCAAAACCTTTGCCGGCAAGCGCGTTCTTCGCGTATTCGATCACCGCATTGATCCGCGACACGAGGGACGGGGTTCCGTTAATAAGCACAACCTTGGGCATGTTCCCACCTCTTCTTCTCTGACATCCATTTCTTTCAAATCAAATTTTAAATAAATCCTAACAAAGGCTTTCTTCCCTGTCAACGAAGACCCCTTGCCTTGCCGCCCTCTTCGCGTTATACTAAACGGCAACATCACATCCCGATTAGGCCCATGACCGGCATCCAACCGCGAGGCGTTCTCGACCAGGGCGGCAGTTGATCCGCTCTCTAAGTTAACCGGGTTTCGCCCGTTACCGCGAAGACCAAAGAGGATCGAAACGGCGCTTGCAAGTTAAGAAGCGGATGATTCGGTCAACCTGGGTGGCACCGCGAGCTGAAGCTCCTCGTCCCATGGATGAGGGCGTTTTTTGCATTTTTTTAACAAAAAGGAGCGAGCGGTTATGCTGGACATGGGGTTTATCCGGAACAATCAGGAATTGGTAAGAGTGACAGCGGAGCGGAAAAGAGTGGATTTCCCCCTGGAGGAACTGCTGGAGAAAGATGATAAACGCCGGCGGCTGCTCCGTGAGACGGAGGATCTTAGAGCGCAGCGCAATGCGCTGACCCGGGAAGTGGAATCGCAGTTGCGGCACGGGAACCGGGCGGAGGCTGAGGAGTTCAAAGCGCAGGTGCGGGCCATTGGCGGCAGACTGGCGGAGACAGAGACGGGGTTGGCGGAAGCCGAGTCGCGGGTAAAAGAACTGCTGCTGCTGGCGCCGAACCCCGTATCGGCGGATACGCCCATCGGAGCAAGCGACAAGGACAATATGGAGCTGCGCCGGTGCGGGGAGCCGACGGTGTTTGATTTTGCGGTCCGGGATCATGTGGAGCTTGGGGAACTGCACGGCATGATCGACATTCCCCGGGGCGTCAAAGCAGGCGGCGCCCGCAGCTACACGCTGAAGGGAGACGGGCTGTACCTCCACCTCGCCGTTCAGCGGCTGGCGATTGATGTGCTGACGGAGCGGGGCTTCACGGTCATGGACGTTCCGTCGATCGTGCGGCCGGAGACGCTGGAGCGGACCGGCTTCTTCCCCGGCGGCATGGATCAGACGTATGAGCTGGCCGGGGAGAACCGCTGGCTGGCGGGCACCTCGGAGGTGCCGCTCGTCTCGCTGTACAGCGATGAGGTGATCGACGTGACCGAGCCGGTGCGGCTCGGGGGACTGTCGGTCTGCTTCCGGCGCGAGGTCGGCTCGGCCGGACGGGATGTGCGCGGACTATACCGCGTCCATCAGTTCTCGAAGATCGAGCAGGTCGTGCTCTGCGAGGGCGACCCGCAAGTGTCGGAGGCGATGCTTCAGGAGATTCTGGGCAATGCCGAGCATATTCTGCAGCTGCTGGAGCTTCCCTACCGGGTCGTGGCGGTCTGCACCGGCGATATGTCGCTGAAGACGCACAAGCAGTACGACATCGAGACCTGGATGCCGGGAAGAGGCGCGTACGGCGAGACGCATTCGGCGTCGAACCTGCTGGATTTCCAGGCGCGGCGCTCGAACATCCGCTACCAGGGACCGGACGGCAAGCTGCGCTACTGCCATACGCTCAATAACACGGCGGCCGCGACGCCGCGCCTCCTGATCCCGCTGCTGGAGAACCATCAGCGGGAGGACGGCTCGATCTACATTCCGCAGGCGCTGCGGAAATACCTGGACGGCCGTGAGCTTCTTTCGGCTCCGGCTCCGGCTGCGGAGGCGTGATGGCTGTGAAGCATTCGGCTTAAGCTTGAAAGCCCGTATCTCGGCATTTCATGAGATACGGGCTTTCTTTATTTGAGTATGCGCGATTTGAATATGCGCAGCCAGCGGGGGAGTCTGCCTTTTCACGGTGAATTGGAACTAGTACCTCGGCTCATTTAAATCGCAGGTTCAACGATCACGATTGACGCAGCTGCCGGGCTCGCCCTTTCTAAATCATTAAATCGCTAGCTCCGATATCGTTCCATCCAGCGGACAGCATAGTCCACGATTCCCCGTTGGGACATCAGCCGGGCGGGCGCCGCGGCGACGCTGCCGTGCTTCACCCCACCGGTCTCGCGCTCATAGTCCTCGCCGATCCCGGGAAAGTCGTCCGAATTCCACTCCAGATCCGGGAAGAGCGCCCAGCGGCGGATTCCGTCTTCGGAGACCGGCGCGCCGGCTGTTATTTCTCTCCGGCCGGAATAAGCAGCGCGATGCTCGGACAGATGCATGGAGGTGTTATTGCCGTGGCCAACGCCGAGCAGCAGCACCATAGCATCCAGCTCGTACAGTCGTCCGAGCGGCGAATGCTCGCCCAGGCCGTAAGCCAGCTCATGGCCGGCGGTAACCGCCTCGGCATACTTGCCCCGAGCCGCGAAGGAATACAGCGGATGGGCGCTGCGCTTCACGCCTGACTGCTTGCGGAAGCACTCCGGGATGACGCCCATCGCGCGGGGCATCGTCAAATCCGGATCATAAGGCGGCATTTCCGCCCGGATCGTCTCCCACCACGCTTCCGGAACGGGCGGGTTGCTCCAGCCTGACGGATCGGTGAGGTCGGTTGAATGCGTAGGCATAACCAGCGTTCCCTCTTCCCCCAGCGCCTCCTCCAGGGCCAGGATGACAGCGGTGGGACCGCCCGCCACCCATTCTCCAAGCGATTTAAAAGATGAATGCAGCAGCACCGTCATTCCCTCCCGAACGCCGAGCGTGCGGAAATCCTCCGCCAAAGTCGATACGGTAATCAAGGTTCCCGAGATTTCGTTCATGGTTCACACTCCAATCGATGTATAAGATCCCGGTTGCCCTCTCAGCTAACTTTTCAATCAATCTATCTGTCAATCGGCATAAGCCGCAGACCGACCGGGCGGTCCTTTAGACTGATTCCAGGACTCCGGCTCTGCCGGACAACGGCTTCAGTAATGCGCCTATCTGGAGGCCGAGCGCGGCCCTGTTATCCCGCCAGCCGAATCCGAGATATCGACATCCGGCGGCACCCGGAAGTACCGCTGACACGACGGAAGAAGCGCGGCGATCTGAATCAGCAGACCGATCGTCATATACAGGACATGGATCACCGCCACGGCGTCCATAATATACGTCTCCACCATAATCCAGATAATCTGTCCGAAGCCGACATACAAGGCCAGCGTCCAGGTGGCATGCAGCTCTTTGAAAGGATTAATTGCATCCGCCCAAGACCACTGAGGTCTGCGGACAAGCCCGTACACCACCAGAAGCGGCAGCAGACCGAATACAACGAGCAGCAGAATGCCGGGGATCAGAAAGTCGTCAAAGGGTGACCGCTTCAGCATCTCATCCACCGGCATGCCCAGCTGTCCCCCGGACGGGTCAGTAATGAGCCCCACCCCTCCGGCTATGGCCCCTACTCCCAGAAATACAAGCAGCACATACAAAAACGTCACAGCCTTCGGTCTTTTTCCGCTTGTGCGGAAAGAGTTGGCCCTGTCTCCGCCTGCCCTTGCCTTCTCGTTCATTTGATCGTATCCTCGCTTTCGCTCTTGAAATGGGCGCCCCTATGCGAGCGGTCATCGGTTCTGCTTCCATTATACCGGACTCCGGCCCGTTCCTCAGAGACCTTGATTACATTTCGAAAAGTAAAGGCAAATCGGTGTGATTATCCGCACTTTGCGTTATACTGGATGAAGCTGGATTTCATTTTACGAAAAAAACGAGGTGACCGGGCGCGGCCAAGCCGCCGCTCTGAACGATGCCTATAATGTCCATAGATCAATCCGCAACGAAACGATGCGCCTACTGCCTTCAGGACAAACCGCTCTCGGAGTTCCGCAAAAGAACCGGCCGGCGTTCCAAAGGCGACTCCCGCCGCGGCGCTTGCCGGGAATGCCGGAAGCACCGCGAAGCCGGGACGCCTGACAAGAGCGTCCCGGCAGCGGCAGCGCAGCTGTCCCAGGCTGCGCCGGTCCCCAAGCCGGCGGCAGCCCGCCGGCAGAAGGCGCTCGCCGCGAAGCCCGGCGAGGCCATGCTGTCTGCGCCCGGGACTCCGGCGCAGGAACCAGGAGTCGCCGTGCCGGGCGGCTCCCCGGAGCGGGAGCCCGCATCGCCCGGGCTCCCGGCGGAAGCGGGCGGGGGCGGCGCTCCCCGCCGCAAGCGGAGACGCGGCCCGCGGAAACGGGCTGCGGCCGCGTCCGAGGGCGTGCCCGGCAGCGGCGCGGCTCCTTCGGCGCCCGAGCTGGAGAGCGCTGGCCCGCCGGACTCCGCCCAGCCGCAGGCTCCAGCCGCGCCGGTCCGGCGGAAACGCAGACGTTCCCGCCGGAAGGCAGCCGCCGAGCGGAAGCTGCATGCTTCCGCAGCCGAGGCCGCGCCGAAGACGCTGCCGAAGACGGAGCCGGCTCAGCCGCTTCAGCGCCCGCGCGGCCCGAAGCCTGCGCAAGACGACGTCTCGGCGCTCATGCCCTCGAAGCAGGGCATGATTCTGATGCGCGGCCACAGCGACAAGGGGCGGCGATGGCACCAGGAGATTGACCTGGAGCTTGCCGTTACGCTCGTCCGCGAGCAGGCCGCCATCGTCGTCGGCCGGCGGACGATCCGCCGGCTGTACAGCAACAAGGACTTCCGCAAGTTTATCCTGACACGGGACCGGTATACGTGCCACTTCTGCAGACAGTACGGCGATACAATCGACCATCTGCTGCCCCGGGCCAAAGGCGGCCATACAACACCGCTGAACTGCGTATGCGCCTGCAACCTGTGCAATCAGGCCAAAGCCGACCAGCTGGTCGATGAATTTATGGGAAAATAGCGGCAGCCCAAACACCCCATCCATTAAGCCGCGTTCCGCGAAAGGGGCAGGGCTTATGAATGGGGCGCTGCCGCATATGGCGGGTAGCTGCCCTTGGATCAGGACGAGCTTATAATATGCTTGACCCGGCCAACCTGACCGCTCGTCAGCCTCACTTTAATCCCATGGGGATGACGGGGCGAGTTCGTCAAAATATCCTTGACCGTGCCCCGGGTCAGCTTGCCGGTAGGCTGGTCCTGCTTCAGCACGATGTCCACTTCAAGGCCGGGACGAATGTCCGCCCGGTTCTGTCCGTTCATGAATTCCCCTCCTTCCCGGATGTACATCTTAGCGAATAAAGGATGAGAAGGCCATGGCTTTTGGTGTAAAAAAAGAAGAACTGAACCGCTGGAAACAAGCGGTCCTAAGCGGGGAAATCGCCTTTCTGACCCATTACTGGCTGGACCCGCGATTCCCCGGAATTACAACAGTGACCAAAGTCGGCTGCAGCGACCTGGAGCGCCTCGCAGCCTGGTGCAGAGACAACGGATTGCCTCCCCGCTATATCCACAACCGCTCGCCCTTTCCGCATTTCGATCTGATCGGCGAGAAGCAGCCGGAGATTCTGAAGCGCGAGGGGCAGTGGGAGCAGCTCCGCCGATTCAAGCTGCTGTAAAGGCTATTAATGTTATTGCATCAATGAAGGCTGTGAACGCGTTAATGGCTTTCCGCCGTTAGCCTGGAGCCTAGTTACAGCGGGATTGTCTGGGCCTGGCCGCACTCCCGCTAATCCGCTCTCTTCCACAGCAGAGATCGAGTTCGCTAAGCTTAAGCATCTAAGCATCTGTCTGTGAATCAGGGCTCCAGCCGGGACGCTGAGCACCCGTTATCCGTTCCGCTCAGGACTCCAGCTTCTCTTCGCGGCGGCTTCCCCGCAAATCCTCCATAATCTTGCGTCCTGTCGGTGTCTGGGCAAGTCCGCCGCCGGCGGTCTCGCGGTGCTTCTCGGGCATCGAAGAACCGACCTCCAGCATGACCTTGATCACCTCGTCGGACGGAATGACGCTGCGCACGCCGGCCAGTGCCATGTCCGCGGCCGCCAGCGCCGTCACGGCCCCGAAGCCGTTCCGGACGATGCAGGGAATTTCAACTAGTCCGCCAACAGGATCGCAGATGAGTCCGAGCGTATTCTTCAGCGCCAGTCCCACCGCATGCACAGCCTGGGCGGGAGTACCGCCGCGCAGCTCGGTCAGCGCTCCGGCCGCCATCCCGATCGCCGAGCCGACCTCAGCCTGGCAGCCCCCCTCCGCTCCTGAGACAAAGGAGTTGTTGGCGATGACATAACCGATGGCTCCGGCCGCGAACAGGCCGTAAGTCATCTTGTCATCGTCCCAGCCGAACCGCTCCTGGCAGCTCAAGAATACGCCGGGAATAATGCCGCATGAGCCGGCCGTCGGCGTGGCGATAATGCGTCCCATCGAAGCGTTGACCTCGGAGACCGCCAGCGCGTAGGCCATCGCCTGGCCGGATGGACCGCCGAGGCAGGATTCGCCCGAGGCATTGTAGGCGCCCACACGCTGGGCGTCCAGCCCGGTCAGCCCGCTGCGCGAGGTCGTGTTCTCCGTCATGCCGCGCTGCACGGCTTCCTTCATGACGCCGTAATATTCCTTCATTTTGGCGAATTCGGCGTCTGCGGGACGTCCCGATTCCGCACTCTGCTCTTCCAGCATCAGTGCCCCGATTTCTGTATTCCGCTCTGCCGCCAGCGCCGCAAGCTGGCTTAACGTATGAAAATTCATGACTGTTATTCCTTCCCTTTCTCTTCCTTCATGCCTTCAACTCCCGCCGATTCCGCAGGCTTCTTCTCTCCCTCTTCCAGATGGATCAGCTTGACCGATTGGACCGCAGGCAGCGCCATCAGCTCGGCTGCCAGCTCCGGCGCCAGCCGCTCATCCAACTCCAGCACGGTCAGAGCCGCGCCGCTGCGGTTCTTGCGGTCCAGCGACATATGCCCGATATTGACCCGGCCCCTGCGCATCGTGTCGGTCACGCCCGCCAGTACGCCCAAATAATCCATGTGATGAATAAGGACGGTGGGATACATGCCCGACAGCTTGACGCTGAAGCCGTCGATTTCAACGATCTCAATATTTCCCCCGCCGATGGAGATTCCGGTAAGCGACAGTCCGCCGCTCTCCCCGGCCAGCTCCAGCCGCACCGTATTGGGATGGGGGAACAAGCCCGCCCCCTGCCGGAACGACAAATCCATCCCGGCCGCTTCCGCCAGTTCAATGGAATCAGGCAGGCGCAGATCGTCCGTCGCGAAATCCAGCAGCCCGCCCGCGATCGCACGGTCCGTGCCGTGGCCCTGATAAGTAGCCGCGAACGATCCGTAGAAGATGACTTCCGCCTTCTGCGGCATCTCTCCGAGAAGCTGACGCGCCGCCCGCCCGATCCGGGCCGCTCCCGCCGTATGGGAGCTGGAGGGTCCTACCATCGCCGGCCCGATAATGGAGAATACATCTTTAAACCGCATTATTGTTAAGCCCCGCTTTCTGTTAAGGCGCCCCGGGCCTCAGCACCGGAATGCAGCCGCTGACTGCCGCCGGCAATAGGAAGCTGCGCTTCCCGTAGGGCGGCTCTTTCATTATACTCCCGCACAGGCCCATGCGTGAAATTTGTCGAATCAGATTGTGATGGAGTGCCAGCCACAGCTTATCTCACTCCAGCAGTTCTCACTCTAGCTGTCCTCATTTCAGCCGTTCTCACTCCAACTGTCCACACTCCAGCCGTTCTACTCTATCTGACCTCACAGCTGCTCCATTCACGTATAATCCCCAATTACGCGGCTACTCTTCCGCCCAAGCGTACAGCATTAGAGTTAGAGCAGCCCCAGCCGCAGCCCGCACTGCCGGGCCGCATGAGTTCAGCCGCTCCGTTCCCCATCCGCCATCCAGGTTGCGACCCAGGCACAGATCGCCATCGGCCATCCAGGTTGCGACCCAGGCACAGATCGCCATCCGCCATCCAGGTTGCCACCAAGGCCCATCCGCCCCCTTTTCCAGCGTGAAAGCCTTGCTTATACCGTGCTGCTTGAGTACAGCACCAGTCCGTTCCGGAGCTCCCAGCCCGCAAATTCCCAGAAACGCCTGCCTACGGCGTTGTCCTCAATGACGATAATATGGCATTTGGCGATTCCCGCCGCCTGGAGACCTTGCAGACAGCGCGTCACCATGCCTTTTCCGATGCCTTTCCCCCGGTATTTCCCGTTTACCGCCACATGGTACAGGAATCCTCTGCGTCCGTCATGCCCGCACAGCGCCGTACCGGCAAGCTCTCCCTCTTCCGTTACGCAGATCTGGCTTAAACCCGGGTTGCGGTCCAGAAACCGTAAAATTTCATCGCGCGAGTCCGCCTTGCTGAGTCCCATTCCTTCGGTGCCCGCCCACAGACCGTAAGCCGCTTCGTAATCGTCCCCTGTCATCTCTCTGTAAAACATCATTTCTCCTCCATTTATGCGGCGCACAGTCACAATCATCCGCTTCTTAGTTATTCCGTATGAGTTCGATATCTGGAAGTACCGTGTTCCTTTATTTCGCTGTCCCCCGTTTGACGAAACGGTATCCGGTGATTTCATATCCCATTTCACGGTAAAAACGGTGCGCTTCCTCTCTGGAGGTTCCGCTGACGAGCCAGGTGCCGATGCAGCCCCGCTCCTCCGCCATGCGCTCCGCAAATTCCATCAGCTTCCGGCCTACGCCCTGCCTCCGGTAAGCCTGGTTCGTCACCAGCATTGAGACTTCACCGTATCGCGTCAGGTCTTCGATGTTCTCACGCAGCCGAAATCCCATGCAGCCGAGCAGCAGCGGCCCTTTCGTGTCATCGGGGGTGTCGGTATTGTCTCCGGTCCCTGAAGACTCCGCTTCCCTAATTTCCGGCTTTTGCGCCTTCTCGCATACGAACAGCTCCTCGATCGGGCTCATCTCGATAAAATCGAGACGAAGCTCCACATCGCGCACCGTCGGCTGCCTGCCGTTCAGCTGACCGATCAGCTCCGCTATCGCCGCCGCGTCGCTCTGCAGCGCCCTGCGTATCACCATGTCCATCATTCGTCCCCCCCCCACATTTTCCAAGTCCAATCACCCCTTACCGGGCGAATGCATAGTCATATAGCATCCAACTCCCCCTTACAGGAGGATTGCCCATGAATCCCGCCTAACCCGTATTGCCCAGGATAATCGCCTGGCGGCGTCTTGCAGACGACGAGGGTTTGCCGGGAAGTATATAAGGCCAATTTAAAGCGCCAAGCTCATAAACCCTTATTTTTTGATCAAAAAAAGGTGTGCCATCAGCAGTCTGTCACATTTTCTCCGGGGCAGCAGGACCGCCAGCCCGTTCCCGAACCGCTGATGACCTTTACCAGTGCGCGAATACCTAAGGGTTTAGGGACAGCGGCAAGCTGATAAGCAAGGCAGCGCTGGCCACCGGCGAATGACAGCGGTAACGGACAGGGGGCCAAGCCCTGTGAACCGGAGGATGCTTGCCTCTATCCCGCATGCCAGGATCCCAGCTATGTCACGGGCGCCCGCATCCATGTCAACGGAGGAGTAATAGTATCAATTAAGGGGTGTTCCCATGAAATCCATCACGAACGACAATGTTCCATCCGTCCGCCTGAAGGCGGGCATGTACGCTCTGACCAAGCTGGCCGCTTCCGGCCTCGTCTTCACAGTGCTGGCCCTGCTCAGCCTGGCTGCCGCACGTCCCGTCACTGGCTGGCTTGCCACGCCGGCCTATAATGTATACGCCTACGCGCTTACCGTCTCCCTGCTGGCGGACGGGATGCTGCGGCTGCTGGACGCCCTGCGGCAGTCCCAAGCGCAGCCCGCCGGCGCGGTTGCGGCGGTCTACGCGATCGCCGGATTCGCTGCGGGACTCTGGCTCGCCCATGATCAGGGAAGAGGCTGGGTAGCCGCAGCCCTGTTCGGAATTGGCGTGCTGCTGCTGTTCCGCGCGGCCCAGCTCGCCGGAGAACGAATCCCCGGCCTGCTGCCCGTGTTCGCCCTGTTCGTTCCGCTGTTGGTCCTGCTTCTGTTCTAGAACGCAGCCTGAAATTCCTGCCTCCGCCCGCTCAAAGGGCTTCGACAATGTCGGTGGCCGTGACAGCCGATGGATCGCCGCGCATTAGCGCCGCCCGTTCGCCCGCCCGGCCATGCAGATAGACACCGAAGGCCGCAGCCTGAAGGCCGCTCAGCCCCTGGGCGAGCAGACCGGCGATGATGCCGGTCAGGCCGTCGCCCGCGCCGCCGGTGGCCATCCCGGGGTGACCGGTCGTATTGATAAAGATTCGCCCTTCCGGACCGGCGATGACGGTGTGCGCTCCCTTCAGCACCAATGTAACGCCATGCTCCCGGGCGTACGCACGCGCAAGGCCGATCCGGTCCCGCTGGACCTCGGCGTTCTTCATTCCCGCCAGCCGGGCCATCTCGCCGGGATGGGGAGTCAGAATAACAGGAGCCGGACGCTTCTTCCAGCTGCCGTATGGACACTCCGACAAAATATTGAGACCATCGGCGTCCACCACCAGCGGACAATCCGTCTCCTCCCAAATTCTCTTAAGCCATTCCTTGTCTCCTTCAAAACGGCCGATGCCGGGACCGACAGCCAGCACGTCGCGCTTCGCCGCGAGCCGGACCACTTCTCCGGCCGATGCGGCATTCCAGGTGCCGTCCGCCTCTCCCCCGGCGTCAGCCAGCATCAGCTCGGGCGCGGCGCCGACGAGAAGCGGCAGCAGCCGGCCCGGCGCCGCCCAGGTCGTCAGCCCGCAGCCCGCCCGAAGGGTCGCCCGGGCCGATATCAGACCGGCTCCGCTCATGGGCAGGCTTCCGGCGGCGACCAGCACATGGCCGTAGGTTCCCTTATGCCCGTCCGGCTCCCGGCGGCGGCTCACGTCGACGCCCAGCTCGCCTTCCAGCACGGAAGGCGAGAGCCAGAAGGCGGAGAGCCCCTCCCCGCGTGCCAGCATGGCGGGTATGCCGATCGAGCGGACGATGATTTCACCCGCCGCTCCGGCTCCCGGATACTGAAGCAGCCCCTGCTTCAGAAAGGCCAGACAGACGGTGAGCGCCGCCCGGATGCAGGGATCATGCGTCTCTCCCGTGTCGGCGTTCAGCCCGCTCGGGATATCCGCGGAGACGATCGACAGGCCGCTGTCATTGGCGGCCGAGATCAGCTCCGCGTAGGCTCCGCGCGGCGCACCCGCGGAGCCCGTGCCGAGCAGCGCGTCCACGATGCCGGTGTACCCGGCCATGCCGGACAAGCCGTCGCCGTACACGGCGGCGGGCAGTCCCATGGCCGCAGCGGCGTCGCGCTGCAGGGCGGCCTCGCCGGTCAGCGACTCCGGCGGGACCGCGTACAGCAGCGAGACGGCGATGCCCGCCTCGCTGAGATACCGGGCGGCGACCAGTCCGTCGCCGCCGTTGTTGCCCTTGCCGACGAGCACGAGCCAGCGCTCGCCTCCGGCATGCTCCAGCGTCAGCGCGGCATCCCCGCTGATGGATAGCTGCGGCGGGAATCCACCGGCTCCTGCCGCCCATCCATCACAGGCTCCGCTCCAGCGTGCGCTCCCCGGTCGTTCTCCCGAACCGGAAATCGCTGCTCCTCCGGCGGGCCATACGCCTGTCCGTCCGTATCCGTGAACGTCAGCCTGACCGGTTCCCGCCGCCGGGAACGCAGCTCCCGGTTCATTCCCGGTCATTCCGCCGCTCTGGACGGCGCGCATCCCCCCGGACAAGCCGCCCCGCCGCCTGCGGCACAGCCCGATGACTTCCTCCGCGATTGCGCGTCCGGCGTTCTCCATCAGAGCGACCGCCGGGATGCCCAGCCGCTCGATCGTGATGCGGTCCAGACGCCGCATCTCCTCCGCTGTTACCACATGCATGACCTTGTCCCTTCCTCTCGCCTGTTCTTGACCATCTGCAGAATCTTCTGCTGCCGGCCCGGTTAACGTTGATAATAGTTGACTCCCTGAAAGGTTCAGCCCATTAACGGTATCCCGAAGCCGGTGCGAATCAATAACCCACCGTGAAGCGGGCCCCGATAAAGTTGCCCTCCTCCACCTCGTCGATAATGGCCGCCGCATAGTCCTCCGTGCTGATTTCGCTTCGGCCGTTCTCATCTACGACAAGCCGGTCAAGGCCGATGCGGAATTGTCCCGTCCGCCGCCCCGGCGAGATAAACGCCGCCGGACTGGCATACGTATACTCCAGTCCCGACTTGGCGTAAATCTCGTAGGCGTCGGCATGAGCCGCGGCCAGAGGACGGATTTCCTCCGGGAAATCCTCCGCATCCATCAGCCGCTCGCCGTCGTCGTTCTTCAGGCTGCCCGCTCCTCCGACTACGATGAGCCTGGAGACTCCGGCTTTCTTCAGCCCCTCCGTCAGCGAGCGGGCAACCTCCAGCAGCTCCCCTTCCGCTCCGAACGCCGGACCATAGGCGCTGATCGCCGCCTCATGTCCGGACGCAGCCGAGGCTACTTCCTCAGGTCTCAGCAGATCGGCTGGCAGCGTCAATAGACCGTTATGCTGAACGTCCAGCGATTCGGGGCGGCGGACCGCCGCCGTAACTTCATGCTTCCGCTTCAGTGCTTCCGCCAGAATGGCGCGGCCGATAGTGCCGGATGCGCCGAACAGTACGATTTTCATATGAGAATCCCCGCTTTCTATCGATTTCGATATCTCGCTGAGCCGGGTAACCCCAGCTCTATTATCCTAATTTATCCAGTTAATGATTTATCCAGTCCATGATCTATCTAATACATGACTTATCGAATACATGGCGGCATGGCGGACAGAACCGCAAGGTTCCTGCATAATCACCAGTCTTAATCGCCCGTCGCGTCGCTTCCCAACTTCTGCCGCCCCCCGCTCTCCCAGCTTTCGAGCACAAAGAAGCCGTCCTTCCTGCTCCACTCCACATAATTCAGCGCCTTCACGTCGCGGTAGCCTCCATCCCGCAGGCCGCTTTCGAGCCAGACCCGGTCCCTGCCGATCTTCCGGAGGTTGTCCTCCAGAATATCGCCTTCTTCCACAAGCGAATAGACGAAGCCTGCCTCTTCCCGCTCCATG
Source organism: Paenibacillus stellifer (assembly GCF_000758685.1). Lineage (NCBI taxonomy): Bacteria > Bacillati > Bacillota > Bacilli > Caryophanales > Paenibacillaceae > Paenibacillus > Paenibacillus stellifer. The sequence continues at coordinate 495,592 of NZ_CP009286.1, read as the reverse complement.
CCGAGCTCTCCCTTGGCGGGAACCTCAAATTCCGGCTTCTTCAGCACGCTGAGCGATCCGTTCTTTTCAAATATAGCATAAGCGACTTCTTCCACTGCGAAAATATCCTTCTGCCGCAGCATCATCCGAAGCTGGCCGAAGTCGATCCGGTTGCGTTTCATCTCCTTCATATCAATTTTGCCGTCACAGATCAGAATCGAGCTGGCGCCTTCAAGAGGAGAGCGGAACCGTTTGGCATGCTGGGTGATTTTTTCAAATAAATAGGACAAAAAGCCCCAGAGCAGCAGCCCGTAGAGCAGATGAAGATATTTCACATCCTTCTGGTACACGGTATTGCCCACAATCTCGCTCAGCATCAGGGATGATACGAAGTCAAAAGGCGTCAGCTGGGATATTTCCTTCTTACCGAGCAGCCGCGTCAAGATCCACAGTCCGATGAAACCGGTCGCCAGTTTAAGCGTAATTAAACCATAGTCCATAGTGCGCCCCCTCAAGACCGAAGTAGTATTCACACGAAAATATTACCCATTTCGCCAAACGGATGAATAAGGGGACGCTGCGGTGCGAACCCGCCAATGCCCTTGTTCCACGGCGGTTTCTATGGAATAGTATACAACAGTGCCCTGCAGGCACCAGAAAAAGGAAGGTTGTGAAACGATGTCATCACTGGGGAAATTGTTTAAATGGGGGACTTTTGCTTACGAGGCCTTTTTGGCTCTCCCGATCATCGGCGGCGCCTTTGTGGTCGCCAATGCCTGGATTCCGCTCGGAGTCGCCTTTCTGCTGCATGCCGTTGCCATCGCCGTTCTGTACAATGAGCGCGGTCGGGTTGCCGGCAACGTCCTCGGCGTCATCACCTCGATTATCGCTTTCATTCCGATTGTCGGCTGGATCATGCACGGAATCACCGCGCTCGTCCTGCTTATCGAAGGTTTGTCCGGGTCGCGCCGGACGCCCCGTTATTAAACGGCCGGATTCCGGCTGCAACGAAAAAAGCGGCCCTTCCGAAAGTTTCGGAATGGGCCGCTTCTTTCGAGACGGCATGCATGACGGTCTTCTGCGTCCGGTATATAAATACCATAGATAGGATTACGAGCAGGTTATGAGTAAGGGTATGATTGCAGAAATGAATCCGTTACGCTAGCTATCCTCTTCCAGCGGCGCGAGCGTCTTGACGCCGTCCTCCGGCATCCCCGCTGTGCCTAGCAGGGGTATTCTCGAACCGCTTACGCTCCGTACGTTCCATCTGCACAATCTGACCCTCATGGACTACGATGTGCAGAGAACCGAATTCCATGTCGTCCAACAGCCCCGCAATTCTCTCGAGCCAAATCCCGTCTACCTTCAGCGGTTTAGCCATGCTTTAAGCCTCCCTCTTTCTTAACACAGCGGATATGATTTCCGTCACCGTAAAACCTTGATTTCCAAGTTGTATACTATGATTTAAGTTAGCACGATGCCTTTTTTCTGTCAATATCAAAGTATACTTGCTCACCAGCATTTTGCATGATTCGAAAAATAAAGATTCCATGGTGCAATATAGAGACAGATACAGCCATTCTAATCTCTATATTGCCATTGACGGTTTGAAACCGCTCCATGGAATTATGCAGTAGGCTCTTACTTGAGATTTTTCCGCTCCAGCCAGCTTTTGATCAGCATCGTCACCAGCGCCAGCAACAGCAGCAGAGAAGCGACGGCAAAAGAGGCCGAGAACTGGTACTCGTTGTACAGAATTTCAACATGCAGCGGCAGCGTGTTCGTCTCTCCCCGGATATGGCCCGAGACGACCGAAACGGCGCCGAATTCGCCCATGGCCCGGGCGTTGCACAGAATAATGCCGTACAGGAGGCCCCATTTGATATTCGGCAGCGTTACGCGGAAGAATATTTGCCAGCCTCTGGCTCCCAGCGTCAGCGCCGCTTCCTCCTCCTGCGTTCCCTGGTCCTCCATCAGAGGAATCAATTCCCGGGCTACGAATGGAAACGTCACAAACAGCGTGGCCAGCACAATGCCCGGCAGTGCGAATACGATCTTAATGTCATGAGCGGCAAGCCATGGACCGAACCAGCCGTGGGCGCCGAAGACGAGAACAAAGATCAGGCCGCCGATGACCGGCGATACGGCAAAGGGAAGGTCGATCAGCGTGATAAGCAGTCCCTTGCCGCGAAATTTGAATTTGGTGACCGCCCAGGCCGCCACCACGCCGAATACCGTGTTCAGCGGCACCGTAATGCCGGCGACTAGCAGCGTCATCTTCAAGGCGGAGGCTGCGTCCGGATCTTTCAGAGCGGCCCAGTATACGTCCCAGCCCTGCTTCAGCGCTTCGGTGAGCACCAGAATGAGCGGCAGCACGATCAGCCAGATCAGCACCAGTCCCGCCGCCCCGATCAGCAGCCATTTCACCGCCGACGATTCGCTTGCAGCGGAAGAGACGCGGGCTTCGCCCCGCGAAGCGCGAAGCGGTACAGTTCCTGCCATGATTATTCCTCCTCCCCTGTCATCTTGAACGGTTATGCGCCCAGCGCTGCAGCAGATTAATGACCAGAATCATCAAGAAGGAAATCAGCAGCAGAAGCATCGCTACCGCCGTCGCTCCGGCGTAATCGTACTGCTCCAGCTTCGACATAATGAGCAGCGGCGCAATTTCCGTGCGCATCGGCATATTTCCCGAGATGAACACGACGGAGCCGTATTCGCCGATTCCTCTGGCGAAGGCCAGCGCGAATCCGGTGAGCAGCGGCGGAATCAGCTCCGGCAGGATCACCTTGCGGAAGATCCGCCAGCGTCCCGCACCGAGCGTGGCCGCTGCCTCCTCCGTGTCTCTCTCCATGTCCTCCAGCACGGGCTGAACGGTGCGCACGACGAACGGAATGCCGATGAACATCAATGCCAGTGTAATGCCAAGCGGCGTATAAGCAATCTTGAGGCCTAGCGGCTCAAGCCTCGAGCCGATCCAGCCGTTGGCGGAATAGAGCGCCGTCAGCGACACGCCCGCGACCGCCGTCGGCAGCGCGAACGGCAGGTCGATCAGGGCGTCGAAGATCCGCTTGCCCGGGAAGCGGTAGCGCGCCAGCACCCAGGCCAGGAGCAGGCCCAGCACTCCGTCGGCCAGGGCCGCGGCGGCAGCCGTCGATAGGCTGACCCGGTAAGAGGCCAGCACCCGGGGGTCTGTCGCCACGTCCCATAGCTTCGACAGCGTCAGTCCCGTGGAATTGAACAGCAGCGCCGCCAGTGGGATCAGTACAACGAGACTCAAATACAGAACCGTATAGCCCATCGTGAGTCCGAATCCCGGCAGCGTGCCGCGCCGGACCGTTTTGGCAGTGACATTCATGGCATTCGTTCATCCTTTCCTTGCGCCTTCGGCAACCGTCGGCCGATCAGCTTCCCATACCGCCCGCGATCTTGTCCTCAACCAATTGTCCCTGCGTCTTACTTGCCGGGAACGTAGATCTTGTCGAAGACACCGCCGTCGTTAAAGAACTTCTCCTGCGTTTCCTTCCAGGTTCCGAATTTGTCAGCCAGCGTGAACAGCTTGATTTCCGGGAACTTGGATTTGTATTCTTCCTTTACGCTGTCCAGCGTCGGACGGTAGTAGTTCTCGGCCGCGATTTTCTGGCCTTCTTCGCTGTACAGGTATTTCAGATAAGCTTCCGCGACCTCGCGTGTGCCCTTCTTGTCGACCACCTTATCGACGACGGCTACCGGCGGCTCCGCCAAAATGCTCTCCGACGGATAGACGATATCAAACTTATCCTTGCCAAGCTCGTTCACCGAGAGATAAGCTTCGTTCTCCCAGGCGATCAGCACGTCTCCAAGCCCCCGTTCCACGAAGGTTGTAGTCGATCCGCGAGCTCCGCTGTCCAGCACAGGCACATGCGTATACAGGTTCTTGACGAATTCCTGGGCTTTAGCTTCGTCATTGTTGTTATGATCCAGCGCGTAGCCCCATGCCGCCAGGAAGTTCCAGCGGGCTCCGCCCGAGGTCTTCGGATTCGGCGTAATGACCTGCACATCATCCTTCAGCAGATCCGACCAGTCCTTGATGCCTTTCGGATTTCCCTTGCGGACCAGGAACACGATGGTCGAGGTGTAAGGCGAACTGTTGTGATCGTATTTGCTCTGCCAGCCCGAGTTGATCAGTCCGGCCTTCTCCAGGGCGTCGATATCATATCCCAGCGCCAGCGTCACTACGTCGGCTTCCAGTCCGTCCTGAACGGAACGGCTCTGCTTGCCGGAACCGCCATGCGACTGCTTGATCGTTACTTTTTGTCCGTGTTCTTTCTCCCAATAAGCCGAGAAGGCTTTGTTGTAGCTTTCGTACAGTTCGCGCGTTGGGTCATAGGATACGTTCAGCAGCTCTACCGGATCCTTCGAGACCGGAGCTGTCGACGCCGCCGCCGATGCCGCAGGAGCCGCGCTGGCCGCACCCGCGGAAGCCTTGGCCGATGCCGATGCGCCGTTCTCTGAATTGTTTCCGCCGCAAGCCGCAAGCCCCGTCGTAAGCAGCAGCGCGACTCCCGTCAGCAATCCTTTTCTCCATCCTTTTTTCATCTTCAACACTCCCCCATTTTTTAGGTTTTCTTCCCTGACATCCCCGTTTTGGTTGCAAAAAAAGACAGAGGAACCCCGTAGGCGCGCAAGGAGGCTACAAAAGCCGCTGTACGTCCTTAACATGGGTTCCTCCGTCGGTACGGTAAGAACAATATTTATTATTCCTACCCAAATAGTGGGTTATGGACTTATAATACTGTCGCTCCCCCTTGTTGTCAACCTTTTATTTGCAAAAAAATAGGCTTGCGCCAATCGAAGCGGACAGCTTCTTACCACATCCGCCGCACGGCTTCGGCAAGCCCACTGCCCTGCTCTCTCCCGGCAATCGCAGCCGGACCTCTTCGGCTTGGATCGTACGGATTCGGACCGATCGCTTTGGCGCTATTCGCATCCGGAACGATCAGGCTCACCTTCGAAGCCCGCTCCATGGCCGCCGCTTCCTCAGCCGCCCCCGGGATCAAGCCGTATCCGCCGGGCATCGGAGCGAGAATCACGATTCGCTCATATCCTTGCGCCAGGCGCGCATTGGCCGGAGAGACCATGCCTCCGTCAATCCATGCCCTGCCGTCAGCATGCACAATCGGCCATATTCCCGGAACTGCGCCGCTTGCGCTTACCGCATCAATCAGGGACAGGCCCGATTCCTTGCCGAGGACATGAAGCTCTCCGGTATCCGCCTCAATGGCGGTTACCCGGAGCTTCTCCGGCCATTCCTCCGCTTTCAGCCGGGCCTGTACCGCCCTGCGGCGAAGCTCGGGAGGCACTGGAGCAGGGAACCGCTTGGCCAGTTCTCCAAAGGCAAGTCCGACCTTCTCCGGATCGCTTCCTCCCGTGATAAAAGCGTTCCGCCAGCTCTCCCGGACCTTAGCCCCGGCGGATGCCGGAATTTCCGCTTCTGCCGGTTCCGACTGGGCGGCGAACAGCTCCAGCAGATTGCTGCCGGAAGCCAGCGCGGCTCCGGCAAAAGAGCCCGCCGATGTTCCGAATATCGCATCTGCCTTCCCGAGATCAACCTCGGCCTCGGACAGGCCCAGCATCACGCCGATCTCCCAGGCCATTCCCGTCACCCCGCCGCCGCCCAAGACCACTGCACGCGTCCCGGCCTTCGGCTGTATGAAATCACGCATATTTCTTCAGCTCCTTATTATGAATGTGAATGTCAGCCCCGGCTGCCGCTCGGACGGCCGCGCATCGTGGATCGGGCATGGTACATCGAGCATGGTACATCGAGCATGGTACATCGAGCATGGTACATCGAGCATGGTGCATCGCATATTGTACATCGTACATTAAGCGTCGTGCATCGCACATCGTACATTGAGCGTCTTACATCAAGCGTCTTACATCAAGCGTCTTACATCAAGCGTCTTACATCAAGCGTCTTACATCGAGCGTCGTGCGCCGCGTTTATGTTGTCCAAGCGAAATCCTCTGAGCCGGGAAGAGGCAAATGTTAACTGCTCCCCAAGCTCTTGTCACCAGCCTGGGCTGCGGTTAGAGTATAAACTATTAAGTATACTTGAAGGTCAAACCCTTTTCTGTATAAGGAGAATACGGTGAAAATTCAGACATTGGCCCGCATAACCGGTCTCAGCGCGCCGGCCATCCGTTATTACGAGAAGGAAGGACTGCTGGATGAGCGCCATGTCCGGCGGGAAGCGAACAACTACCGCGAATATACGGAAGAAGCCGCAGAGCATCTTCTGACAATCAGGAGAATCCAGTCGGCGGGATTTACGCTGGCGGAACTTAGGGAACTGATCCGGGAGAATGATGCTTACGGGCTGTCTCTGCCTAGGACTATAGATCTCCTGCAGGAGAAGATCTCGGAAATCGGCAGGAAGCAGGCCGAGCTGGAGCAGGTTCAAGGGCTGCTCTCCCGGATGCTCCGGAACAAGCTCGCCCGGCTGGAATCGGGACGCGGAGCGCCGGGAGATGACCTCTTCCAAGGCCGTTAGCCGCGCGAAACACATGCTTGATCCGGGCGCGGGACGTGAATAGAATAATTCGATATTCGAATGATGCAAAATGCTGACACATCTTAGATACGGGGATATTTGTCCTACACCAACCGGGGGAAGAGAGACTCATGAATATAGAACTCAGGCTGCCGCCTTCGCCGCCGAAGAGGCGGCGGCACAGACGCGCAGCACAATGGCTGGCGCACCGGCTCCGGGACACGGCGCACTATGATACGCCCTTATGGCGGGGAGCCCTGCTGGGCCCCTGGCTGATCGGCTTCGCCGCGTTCACCGCCGTTCTCCTCGGCGTGCCGACAGGCTTCGGCAGGCCCTTCGACCTGATGCTCGCGGCTGCGGCGGCCGCGACCCTGCTGGCGGCCGCCGGCTATCCCGCCGCCGCGCTTCTGTCGCTGCTGGGCCTGCGGCTTCCCCGCCTGTTCACCGCCTGCGTGCTGGCCAGCGCCGGCGCCGTTCTCGTTATCCTGCTCAGCTCGGATATCGCGCTCCCCGCCGCCTGCGCAGCCGCAGCCGCCGCAGGGGCTGCAGCCGCAATCGGCGGCTGGGCCTGCGGCCTCATCCGCATAGGACGGCGGCTGCCGGGCCTGGCGCTCCTGGCCGCGCTTGCCGGCGCCCTCCTCCTGATTCCCGGAGGGCCGGCCTTTCAGGCCGGTTTCCCTGCGGAATCCGGCGCGGATGACAGAGACGATGCGGGCGGCATCGCAGCCGCCGGCACCGTGGCCCCGCTGACGGCGCCCAACCCCGGATTGCCCGGAGCGTACGCTTACCGCAGTTTCACCTATGGCAGCGGGTCCGACCGGCACCGGCCCGAATTTGGCGCGCAGGCAGAGCTGATCTCGGAGCCGGCTGACGCCTCTTCCTACACGAGCGGATGGACGCGGCTGCGCACCTGGTTCTGGGGGTTCGGCCCGGATGCGCTGCCGCTGAACGGAAGAGTCTGGATGCCGGAAGGCGAAGGGCCATTTCCTCTTGTGCTCATCGTCCACGGCAATCACAGCATGGAGGATTTCTCCGACACCGGGTACGCCTATCTCGGAGAGCTTCTGGCAAGCCGCGGCTTCATTGCCGTATCGCTGGACGAGAATTTCCTGAATTATTCCGCCTGGTCGGACATTCCGGACAATGACTACAAGCTCCGGGCCTGGATCATCCTGAAGCATCTGGAGCAGCTTGCGGAGTATAGCGATACGCCGGGCAATCCGTTCTTCGGCAAGATTGATTATTCCCGGACCGCTCTGATCGGGCACAGCCGGGGCGGCCAGGCTGCGGCTATGGCAGCCGATGCCGGGCGCTGGTTTAGTGCCGATCCCGTGCTGCTCTCATCGGAGCGTTACCGGATCTCGGCCATAGCCGCTCTGGCCCCGACCGACCAGACGGTGGACGGAGAGAAGGCCGAGCTGCAAGATATCAGCTATTTGACGCTGCAGGGTGCCCATGACGGAGACGTCCATAATTTCGATGGTGACCGGCAATATATCCGGACCTTCTACTTGCAAGGCAGCTCCGCTTTCAAGTCGTCGCTGTATATCGGCGGGGCGAACCACAGCCAGTTCAATACCAGTTGGGGCCTGTATGATCTGTCACCGCCCGCCGGCCTGTTTCTAAACCGGAGCGATATTATGGAAGGCGAAGAGCAGCGGCGGATCGCCAAGGTATATGTCTCCGCCTTCCTGGAGACATCGCTGCACGGCAACCGAGCCTATGCCGGACTATTTCAGGATTACCGCAGCGGACTGGCATGGCTTCCCGCCGGGACGTCCTATTTCAACCGCTACGAGGACGGCACGCTGGCCTTGATTGCCGGCTTTGACGAAGACCGGGATTCCGGTACGGCCAGCCTTGGGGCCTCGGCAGCTTACGCCGGGCTTCGCCTTAGTGAGGAGACCGTCAAGAACCGGGAGGGCGGAAGCAAAGACACCTACGGTGTTCGGCTGGAGGTCACGGACCCGGATTTCAAATCGGAGGGATATTACCGTCTTTCGCTTCAATCGGGGCCTGTTATGGATCAGGTGCTGTCGGGAGCGGAAGGCTTATCCTTCTCCATGTCCAATTTGCAGGGAACGTCTGACTCCGGCGCTCCGGAAATTGATGTTGAGCTTACCGATACCGCCGGCGCCGCCTCCCGGGTGTCACTGTCGTCGGTCATGACGCCGCTGCCTCTCCCCCAAACCCGGTTTACTCGCACCGCATGGCTGGAGAAGCAGGTCGCAGGCGGCAAATTCGCCAACTCCACCGAAGCCGTGTTTCAAACCTACCGGATTCCGGTCGCGCTCTTCCGGCAGAAGAACGCCGCCTTCGACCCGGCACATCTGAAATCCGTCACGTTCTACCTGGGGCAGAAGGGCGATGCCGTTATGCTTGATGATATCGGCTTTTACGGCAGCCAGGGATCAACGCCATTCAGCGTCCTTTAGAAGCATGAACAGCCCTGATCCGGGACATTCCGGGTCAGGGCTGTTCGGCTTCTTTTATATGAAAGATGAATTACAGCGCTTTGATGGCAGACGATTCTGCAACGGAGTTCCAGACTCCCAGTTCTTCAGCCTTCATGACTCCGCGGTCGGCTGCGAGCGCATCGGTCAGCGCTCTCCGTTCGATTTCACTGATTCCGGCAATCTCCAACTGGCCGTTCTTAACACGATGGGCTGCGGCAGAATCCTTCATTAAGCTATGGATCAGTTCTTTTAACATGATAAATTCCCCCAATCGATTAGTTGCGCCCGGTCTATTCGGCCAGAGCGAGAATACGGTTTTTCCAGTAAGCGTCAATGTCCAGCTTGTTAACCAGTTCCACAAAACGGTAGCTCCGGGTTCGGATCATGACCGAGGTATACAGATAAGCCCCTGTCTCCTCCAATACCCGTTCAAACTCATCCATGCGGCCAATCATTTCTTCCGGCTCCAGCATTCCGTCAAAATAGTCTGCGATCCAGCGGCTGTTCTCCGGCAAATACTGCAGCAAGAACAGGGTGGACAGCGTCCGCTTGCGGCTTAACAGGTCGCCTTTTTGCCGGTTCAGCAAATCGTTGGCATCATTCTTGATCTGCTCGGCCATGCCCAGTTCCTCGGCATATTCGGCTACCTCTTCCTTGACCTCTCCCGTTGCCAGCACCGTACCGATCATGCAAGCCGCCACGACAAATCCGGCCGACTTCTCCCGTATCATGGCCAAATAATCCTCTTCGTCCCGGATTTCGTTCAGAAGATCGGTCGTTTGCCCATTCAGGGCCGCCAGGGTTCTTGCGTTCATGAACTGAACGGCCAGGTGGACCCTTTCGAGCGGGAAGCTGCCGGTAAGCAGGAGCTGCTGGGACAGAATCGTCATCCCCACGGCGATATTAAGCGCCACTTCGGGACGGATTCTATTCCAAGCCGAGTCCTGATCGTCCCGATCCTGCAGATCGTCGATAATATCAGCACCGAGAATCATCAGTTCAACCGCCGCCGCCGCCCGGTACACAGCCGGGTCGCTTCCACCGAAAGCATGATAATGCAACACGGTCAGCTTGCCGCAGGGCATCCCTCCTCTCAGTTTCTCTTCCGCACAGGCAAGCGCCGGACCTTGCAAAGACGGCACTTGGAAATAATCCCGTACGGCTTCCCTGATTTCCCTGCCTACGGATTCTGCAAAATGCTCCATTCTGCCCTCGCTTTTGAGCTTCTTCTGTCGTTTCCATCCTGTCATTGCTAGATATTCGATCTTTATTTACCAATTCCTTCAAAACGACAGCGGGCTTGCTCATTTTTTTTATACGTTCTTCAGAGCGTCCCGTTCACTAATTCACCGGAGCGATGCAGACCGGCGAAGAGATGCCGAGTTCATTGCCCGTCGGGATCAGACGCCCGCTCTCGGCATCGATCCGGAAGGAGGTGATGTTGTCACTGCCCTGATTGGCGGCCAGCAGCCAGCCTTGGCAGATCGCGAAGTTGCGCGGCGTCCGTCCGCCGGTGATCTGCCAATCGGCAGCAGTCAGCAGGCCGGTCTCACTGTCGATATGGAACAGCGCGACGCTGTCATACCCGCGGTTTGAAGCATATAGAAAGCGGCCGCAGGGAGAGACATGGATATCAGCCGCCGTATCGTCGCTGCCGGGCACATAATGCTCGGGAAGCGTCGGCACATGCTGCAGAGCTTTCAGAGTACCGGCCACCGCGTCATAAGTGAAGACCGTGACCGTGTTGTTCAGCTCGTTGATGCAATACACCCGCTTTCCGTCCGGATGGAACGCCAGATGCCTCGGTCCCGCTCCTTCCGGCAGAGACACTTCGCGCTGAAGGACAAGCTTCCCGGCTTCCAGCCGGTACAGCATAATCCGGTCCAGCCCAAGATCGCATACCATTATCCACTCGCTGCCCGGTTCCGGGTTAATGGAATGGGGATGCGGTCCCTCCTGACGGTCCGGGCGGACTCCGGCTCCCTGATGTCTGACGTTAGAGGTCATCTCACCAAGCGAACCATCCGGATTGACCGGATACGCGTTGATATTGCCGCCGGAATAATTGGAGACGAGCACATGCTTGCCATCTTGGCTGACCGACACATAGCAGGGATCTGCCCCTTCGGTTGCCCGGCTGCCCAGCGGAGCAAGCTCCATGGTTTCGGCGTCCACCGAAAAAGCCGCGGCTTCACCGCTCCCCTTCTCGCTGACGGCATACAGCACTTGCTGCCGGCTGTCCAGGGTTATGTACGACGGATTCCCGATCCCGGCGGTTCCACCGATTCTTCTCATCTCTCCATCCTTTATGTTCAAGGCGCACAGATGGATGGACGGCTGATCGGCGGGACCGTAGGTTCCGACATAGAACAGAATTTCATCTGGATGCTTCATGACAGAGCTCCTCCTCAGGTTATCTTATGTACGGGCGGGCTTCCGCCCTCTTCTTCTTTATTACCCTTGCAAGTAGGGGGGAAACGCGGCTATACGAGAACTTTGCCCTGCTCCTGCCAAAACCAAAGCATCCTCCATTTTGAGCCTCCGGCATGCATGTACTTCCTCTTTTTTTGGGAAAAATTGGACCTGATTTAAACCTTTTGCTTGAGGTTAATAGTTAGCATCCAAGACAATAAACCAAAAGGAGCTGAAGCAACATGAGTTTCATATGGATGCTGATAGTTGGCGGAATTATTGGTTGGCTGGCTGGTCTCATCATGGGCAGAGATATTCCGGGAGGTATCATCGGCAACATCATCGCCGGTATCCTTGGTTCTTGGCTGGGCGGTTTTCTCGGTGATTGGGGGCCGCGCGTCAGCGACTTCTATGTTCTCCCATCCCTGATCGGCGCGATCGTTCTGATTGCAATCGTCAGCCTTGTGATGCGTTCCATGGGCGGACGAACCCGTTCTTAACCAATGTACCACTTCGATTTTGAAAAATAAAATCATGCCCTCTAAACCGCAGGCAGAAGCCTGCGGTTTTTGCCCTATATCCAAACGCTTCTCCCCCGGACAACCGCACGGGCGGGTATTTGGGCGCTGGAAAGCTTTTCTGATATAATGGAAGCTACGCACACACTTTCACTTCCATATAAGAGAGGACCGTGAGTCATGGGCAGCATCAACCCGTCGTATCTGCATATCGGTTCAACCCTTGGCGCTCTGTTCATGGCGCTGATGGTGATCTTCATCCGATTAAAGGCAAGCGACCGCCCCGTAACTATCCGAAAAATCATTATTCCCCCTCTGGGCATGTCAACCGGGTTCATGATGTTCATCGTCCCCGAGGTCCGGGTTCCCCTTTGGTGGGCATTGATTGCGTTTCTGGCAGGCTGGTTTATCTTCGCATATCCTCTGATCCGAACGACTAGCTTTCATCAGAAAGAAGGGCTCATCTACGCCAAGCGCTCCAAGAGCTTCGCGCTGGTGCTGCTCGGTCTGCTGCTGGTCCGCACCCTTCTGCATGAATTTATCGACCGGTATATCTCGATTCCGCAATCGGGCGGCCTGTTCTTTATTCTGGCGTTCGGAATGATCGTGCATTGGCGGGTGTTCATGTACAGAACCTACCGCACGATGGTCCCGTCAGACACGGCTCTTCCCCGGCAGACTCCATGAGTGCCGCCGGGCCGGAAGGCCTCACCATACAGGCTGCCTTCACTCATGCAGTCGATCTTCGCCAAGGACGGCGGTTCCTCACCTCACGGTCAGGAACTGCCGTCTTTTTTATACTATCGGCCGCTCCCTCCCCGTACTATCGGTTGTTCCTTCCCATTCGACTCGTTAAGATGCCCGTTCCAGCGCTATGATCTGCATGGGGTAAAATGTCTAATTCCATAGGGATAATTGTCAAATTTGGATGGGATTTTTCCTTATTATTTCTGTACCGAGTCCTAATTGTTTAGGTTTTTTTAGCGTGATTTACCGGGTATTGTCAGTTACCTGATTGCCATATAATGTGAACTGTGTCGACGGAAACCGCTTACATAAAAGATGAATGCGCCTGCCTGAGCGCGGACGCCGAAGCCGGAAGGCTGCTGCTCTAAGGTTATGCCTGTCTGCAACTGTAAGCGGATTCCGTGGCCGGTGGGAAACATCATCCAAGTCAAGTAGTCTATAGATCCGCTAATGCGGCAGACCCGGCAGGCATGAACAGCGCCTGCCGGGTCTTTTGGCGCTTATACCCGCCTCTTAACTTTCACGAAACGCGCCGGAGACATGTACCTTTTTTCACCCATGTCAGGTAACTTAACTGCGAATAAGGTAAACTATAAGCACAGACCGGACTTTCGGACCTGAAGAAATGATGCATTCAAGAGAAAAGCGAGGATGGGCTTATGAAAAGCAAATCAAGAAAAGTGGCGATCGTCGGCTCCGGGATGGTCGGCTCCAGCTGCGCCTATTCCATGGTCAATCAATCCATCTGCGATGAAATTATGATGGTCGACCGCACTTACGACCGGGCGATGGCCCAAGCGCTCGATCTGTCGCACTGCGCGGATTTCATGGGAACGCGCACCAAAGTCTACGCCGGAACTGCAAGCGACTGCGGCAGTATGGACATTGTGATTTTGACGGCGGGAGCGAACCCGAAGGCGGGCCAGACCCGGCTTGATGTACTGGATGAAGCGGCGGTCATTACCCGCAGCATTGTTGAACCAATCATGGCAAGCGGCTTCGACGGGATCTTTGTGATTGCTGCGAACCCGGTTGATATTGTAACTTATCTCGTATGGCAAATATCGGGGCTTCCCCGCCACCGGGTAATCGGAACGGGAACCTCAATCGACTCATCACGGCTGAAGACGCTGCTCTCGGAAGTGTTCTCGATCGATCCCCGCAGCGTCAACGGTTATGCTATGGGAGAACACGGCGAATCGCAGTTTGTCGCCTGGTCGCATGTAACCATCGGCGGCAAGCCGATTCTGCATATTCTGGAGCAGCACCGCGAACGCTTCAAGCATCTGGATTTGAACGATATCGCCCGCAAGACGAAGGATGCCGGCTGGGAGATCTTCACCCGCAAGGGCTCTACCCATTTCGGAATCGGCAGCGCGCTTGCCTATATTACCCGTTCCATTCTGAACGACGAGCACAAGATCATCGCGGTCTCCGCCATCCTGGACGGGGAATACGGCCAGAGCGGCATCTGCATCGGCGCGCCCGCCATCATTGCCGGCGAGGGCATCCAGGAGCTGCTTGAACTGAATCTCAACGAAGAGGAGAACGCCAAGTTCCTCTCCTCGTGCAATATAATCCGCGCCGGAATCGATAGCTTGAAGCCTGCCGGGGCTTAAGGGCGATCCGCTGACGGATTCAAGTTCCGGTTCCGCCGCCTGCATCTATCGCAAGCGATTTCCGGGGCAGGCTTCGGCCTCCCGGCATTTACCCGGAGCATCCCGGAACATCCGAGACATACCGGGACATCCGAGAACATACCGGAACATCCGAGAACATCCCGGGACATCAGGAACATCCCGGGACAAAAAATGGGGCGATCCCGCAGGCCATATCATGGCCGGGATCGCCCCTTTATTATCTTTGTTATGCCGCCGGTATAACCGGTCTATTACGCAAAACGCTGGATTTGCTTCTCCAGTTCGCTCATCAAACCGTTCATCTGCTGAACGGAGATCGCCATCTCCGCCATCAGCGCCACCTGTTCCTGCGAGGACTGAACGACCTGCCGGGATTTCTTCATCGACTTGCCGATGGAATTGTACATCTCCGCCATCGATGCGTTGATCTCCTCGGTGCCCGCCGAAATCTGCTCCGTCGTTGCCGATACATCCTGCATCTGAAGCGATACTTCCCGGATGGAGGCCCGGATATGGTCGAACGACTCTCCGGCATCCCGCATTTGGGCGATGCCCGCCTCGATTTCTCCCATATTTCCGGTCATGGAAGCGGCCGCCGTTGCTGTCGTCTCCTGCACCTCGCGTATGAGATCCGAAATACTGGCAACGGATTGGCCGGTCTGCTCAGCCAACTTCTTGACCTCCTCGGCAACTACCCCGAAGCCGCGGCCATGCTCGCCGGCCCGGGCGGCTTCGATGGATGCGTTCAGAGACAGCAGCGATGTCTGGCTGGCAATATCCGAAATCACATGGACGATTTCGCCGATCTCCGACGAATGCCGGGTAAGGCGTTCGATCATATCGGCTGTCTGGCGAGCCGATAAGCCGATAGCATCCATTTGCTTGAGCGCGGAATGAATGACAACATAGCCCTTCTCGACTTCCTCCGCCACTCCGTCGGCACCCTCGGACACCGTGGAAGAAGATTCGGCGATCCGCTGCACGCCCACCGCCATTTCCTCCGTGGCTCTGGCGGACTGCTCGACGCCGACGAACTGGCTCTCCATTCCCGCCGCCGTCTCCTGAATATCCGAAGCTACCTGCCCCAGACTGTCCGAAGAATATTGAACCGCCTCCAGCAGCGTACTGGAAGAGAACGAGACTTCGGATGCCGTGCTCTTGATATTGCCCACGATTTCCGAGAGCGACTGCGCCATGTCGTTGATACCCGCGCACAGACGCCCGATTTCATCCTGGGAAGCTACCTCCACCCGTTCATCCAGATGCCCGTCCGCCAGCCGGGTGACGGAACGCGATACTGCCAGAATCGGCTTCGTTGCAAGCCGGGTAAGGAAGAGCGCGGCAGCTCCAATGATAATAACCGCAACCAGTACGATCAACAGCGTAAGGAGCTGCGCCTTGTTCACGCTGTTGTAGATCTCCGCCTCCGGAACGGTAAGAAGAAGCCGCCAGTCGGTGCCCGGGATCTTCTCAAAGTATGTAATAACCTTCTTTCCGTTCTCACGGTACGTTTCGGAGCCGTTCTCTTTGCCGAGAATATTCTTTACCGCCGCTTTGACATCCGACGATGATGCGAAATCCGCCATCTTCTTGCCGATCCGCTTCTCATCGGGATAAGCGTAATACTGCCCCTCTCCCGAGACGACGGAAGCATAGCCGGACTTCTCCAGCTGAATGCTCTTGCTCATTGCGGTCAGCACTTCCGGCGTCACCGAGAAAGCAATGCCGCCCGCGAACTGCTTGCTGGAATCCGTAAGCGGCACGATGACCGGAATAATATATTTCTTCACCGCGTCCAGATAGGACATTTCATTAACCGCCGGGACCAGCTGCGCTTTCGCCTGGGTAAAATACGCCGATTTGCTCATGTCAGCCGTCAATCCCAGAGCGTTGAGCAGCTGCCCGTCGCGGCCGATAACGCTGTAGCCCTCGGTCTGCTTGTCGCTGTCTTCCAGTGCCTGCAGGACCGGGAATACCGTCTTCGGCTGGCTCAAGTCCAGCTCCTTATGCTTCGCGGCGAGTTCCTGAACCGCCGATGTCTTGGCATCCAGCCATTCCTTGATTCTCATGCTGTTGGATTGCAGAATCTGTCTTGCCTGCTCCTGGTTCTCCTCCCGCGTGACTCCTCCGAAATAGCTGATGAGAAAGATGGTTACTCCCAGCAGGGGCACGATGGCCACCGCAAGCTGGGCCAGGGACCATTTTGCACGAATCGACATCGGCCGGCCCCTGAATGAGATTGATTTCATAGCTTTCCCTCCGAGTATAAATATTTCCAAATACTTATATCGGAAAGATTCGACAATATTATTAGATAAAAGGAAATGATTTCAGGACTTTAGTATCAGACTTCGACACGCCGCAGCGCTCTCATGCTGTTGAGAACGGCGAGTACGGTAACGCCCACATCCGAGAAGACTGCCTCCCACATGGTGGCAATGCCGAAAGCTCCGAGTAGCAGAAACGCTCCCTTGACCCCGAGCGCCAGCACGATATTTTGCCAGACAATGGCTCTTGTCCGCCGCGCGATGCCGATGGCCGTTCCGATCTTGGATGGTTCGTCGGTCATAATTACAATGTCGGCCGCTTCGATAGCCGCATCCGAGCCGAGACCGCCCATCGCGATCCCCACATCTGCCCGGGCCAGCACCGGTGTGTCATTGATGCCGTCGCCGACGAAGGCGATTTTGCCCGTTCCCCGCGTCTCCGCTTCCAGCCGTTCGATTCTCTCTACCTTGTGCTGCGGCAGAAGCTCGGCATGAACCTCGTCGACGCCAAGACGCTTTCCGACTTCCTCCGCGACGGCCGCCGCGTCACCGGTCAGCATGACCGTCTTCGTTATGCCGGCATCACGGAGAGAGGCGATGGCGCGGGCCGCATCATCCTTCACCTCGTCGGCGATCACGATGCTGCCAGCATACCGGCCGTCTTCGGCGAGATGGACGACGGTTCCGGCTGCCTTCGGCTCGCGGAAGGCAATTCCCTCGCGCTTCATAAGCCGCGCGTTCCCCGCCAGCACCGTCCGCCCTTCGATGGCGGCCCGGATGCCGTGGCCCGAAATCTCCTCGTAATCCGTCACGGCGCCTGCCGAAATTTCATCCCCGTAAGCCGCCAGAATCGACTCGGCGATCGGGTGGCCCGAATGGCTCTCGGCATAAGCGGCGAGCCGCAGCAGCTCTTCCTTCTTCGTGCCTTCCGCCGGATTGATTTCCGTTACTTTGAACTGCCCCTTGGTCAGCGTCCCCGTCTTGTCGAACACGACGGTCTTTACATCGTTCAGCGCCTCCAGGTAATTGCTTCCCTTGACCAGAATGCCGCTGCGGGAAGCCGCGCCGATGCCGCCGAAGAAGCCGAGCGGGATGGAGACGACAAGCGCGCAAGGACAAGAGATGACAAGGAAGACCAGCGCCCGGTAAATCCAGTCGGAGAAGGTCGCTCCGCTGATGACGAGCGGCGGCACTACGGCCAGCAGCGCAGCCGCAATGACCACTACCGGGGTGTAAGCACGGGCGAACCGGGTGATGAAGTTCTCGGTCTTGGCTTTGTTGTTCGAAGCATTCTCGACAAGCTCCAGAATTTTGGAGACGGCGGACTGCTCGAATATTTGGGTAACCTCGATGGCGACGACGCCGTTCTTGTTGATGAATCCGCTGAGCACGGCGGTTCCCTTCTCCGCCGAGCGCGGCACCGACTCACCTGTCAGCGCCGAGGTATCCATCATGGCGCTGCCTTCAATTACCGTACCGTCCAGCGGAACCTTCTCGCCGGGCTGCACCACGATAATATCCCCGATCTCCACCTGCTCAGGAGACATGATCTGCGTTCCTCCGTCAGCGAAGCGCACTCTGGCCGTCTCCGGCCGGATATCCATCAGCGCCGTGATGGAGCGCCGGGAACGGTTCACGGCAAGGTCCTGGAACAGCTCGCCGACCTGATAGAACAGCATGACGGCGACACCTTCCGGGTATTGGCCGATTGCGAAGGCGCCCACTGTCGCCAGAGCCATCAGAAAGTTCTCGTCGAACACCTCGCCGCGGAACAAATTCCGGACGGCCTGCCAGACTACGCTGCCTCCGGCCGCGAGATAGGCCAGAAGGAACAGCCCCAGCTCCAGGTAGCCGCCGGAAGGAACCAGATAACCGGCTGCGGCAAGCAGGGCGCCGGCCGCAATTCGCAGCACCGTCTTCCGCGTGCCGCCTTCTCCATGGCTGTGGGCATGTCCCTCTCCCGATGCCGCGCGGGCTTCATTACCATGAGCGTGGGCCTCCCCGTGCTCATGCGAATGCCCATGTGAATGCTCATGACCATGCGAATGCGGTTGCCCTTGCTCATGAGCATGGCTGTGAGCCGGAGCATCGGCAGCAGCCGCAGAATCATGGGCATGAACGGGACGGAGAGAACGCAGCTCCGCTCCGTCCGTCCGGACTTTCACATTCCGGGGAGTCCGCACCGCTCCGGACGATCTTTTCTCCAGAACCTTCACATGCGGCTCCAGGGAAACGACCGTCTTCCGCACCTGCTCCTCTCCCGGAAAGCGGCTGTCCGTCTCCACGGTCAATGTCTTCGTTGCGAAATTGACGGAACAGGAGGCGACGCCCTCCATCTTTTTTACCCGATTCTCAATTTTCATCGCGCAGTTCGCGCAGTCCAAACCTTCGAGTATCCATTGCCGTTTCTCTGTCGGCTCTATCGTGCTCAACGCCTCCAGCCCCTTTCGTAAAGCTTACGATTAACATATGAGCAACTGTTCATATGTTCTTACCGACATTATATGCCCCATCCTTTTTCAGTGTCAATCCGTTCCAAAAAAAAGTGTTGACGAAATCTGGAAGCCGGGTATAATTAACGTATCAAATAGATATATCTAAACGATACATTGAGGTGTTGAAATTGCTTGAATTTGTACTGCTCGGCATGCTGATGGAAGGCGAAATGAGCGGCTATGACCTGAAGAAGACGATCGACAGCACCGTGGGCCATTTTTACAATGCAAGCTATGGAAGTCTCTACCCCGCACTGAAGCGGCTGGCGGACAAGGGACATGTGTCGATGAAGGAAACCGCCGACAGCAAGAACCGCAAGCTGTATGCGCTGCTGCCGGAAGGCAGAGAGGCATTTATGCAGTGGCTGGCAGAGCCGCAGAACTCCCGGCGGGAGCTGCTGATCCGGGTATTCTTTTTCGATTATCTGGAGGAGGGGATTCGGATGGAGCATCTTCAGGGATACCGTCATGCCGCCGAACGCGAGGTCCGGGAGCTGGATGCGGTCCGTTCCGTCGTGGAGAGCGAGCTGGCGGGAATCGAACGTCCCGAGGATTATTATTACCGCGTGTCAGTGCTGGATTACGGCCTGATGCATGCGAAGATGCAGCGAGAATGGATTCAAAACATTATGGAGAGGAAGAGTCTAAACCATGTCAACCCAGACAAATAAAAAATCATCCGCTAAATCGTTCACTGAGAAGCGCCCTGTGCTGGCCGTCGTTCTGATCGAAGCGCTGCTGTTCATCGCAGTCTTCATGGCGGGAGCCTACGCGACTATTAAAGAGCTGAGCGTCTCCGCTCCCATCCTGATCTCCTACATCCCGATTGCGGCCGTTCTGGCTATCTACTACACCCTGAAGCGCAAATGGGGCTTCTACGGCTTCCGCTCCCTGTCGTCGATTCCAAAGGGAGACTGGGGCTACTACCTCCCGCTGCTTGCGGTGCTTGTCATTATCGCCCTGAAGGGCTTCCGTCAGATTGAGGCTTCCGAAGTGCTGTTCTACCTCGGCTTCACGCTGCTGGTAGGCTTTGTGGAAGAGAGCATTTACCGCGGCCTCATCGTGAACATTCTCCGCCCCAAGAGCGTCCGTACGGCTGTCATTACCTCTTCCGTGCTCTTCGGTGTTACCCATGTGCTGAGCGTCCTTTCCGGGCAGGATGCCTTCCAGACTGTTCTTCAAATCGTCTATGCCCTGCTCCTCGGAGGCGCGCTGGCGCTGCTCATGATCCGGAACCGCAATATTCTCCCGCTCATTCTTTTTCACTTTCTTCACAACTTCATCCAGTACGTCGGCAACGACAACAGCGACGCCTATCTGGGCATTGACCTGGCAATTCTCGCTCTGCTCGCAGCATACTGCGTCTGGCTGGCGCTCAGCCTGAGAAGAACTCCGCTTCCCGGAGCCGCGGGTCAAGGAATCAACAGCATCCAATAAAGCTCATCTGCAACTTCAGCTCATACATAAAAAAGCTCACTTAAAAAGGCGGGGACCCTCAGGGTCTTCCGCCTTTGATGTATTCGTTATGAATTGCGGCGATGCCGCCGCTGCCCATGCCTATTCATGCCGGATATGCTCAAACGTCTGCAGCACGATCTGCTCGACATGCGCGTCGCTAAGCGAGTAGAATACCGTCTTGCCTTCCTTGCGCCGCTTCACGATCCGCAAATTCCGCAGGTAGCGAAGCTGATGGGACACCGCCGACTGGCCCATATCCAGGATGGCCGACAGGTCGTGCACACATAGCTCCTGGCGGGACAGGGCGTAAATCATCCGAACCCGGGTCGGATCGCCAAGCGCCTTGAACAGCTCTGCCATCTTGTCGGTTGTCGATCTCTCCGGCATTGCCGAACGGATATCATCGAGTAAAATCTCTGAGCCGCTGCAGGTGTTGTCGCATTCCTCAATTGCTGCCGGTTTCATCTGTTTCCCTCCTTAAGGCCCGATTTCTTCCCTGCTGATATTATAAGAAAAAAACAGGGCCGCTGTCCATCGGAGTCGGAGTGCAGATCACGCCGGACTATACCGCCTTACGCCGAAAGAGCAGCAGGCCGGCAGCCAAAAAGAGTACCAGACTGCCCGGCACGACCGCGAGCAGGCTTTGAAGCGGCAGATTGAGCGCCCTGTAAGCCGCTCCCCCATGCGGAAGCATGGCAAGGGCGGGCTGAACCCACGGATAATAGGGCGCATAGGCCGCCGAGCTGACGATCAGAATGCCCGGCAGCGTCAGGCTGACAGTAAGGGCCAGCGGAGCGGCGAAGCTGCTCCAGGCCTGGGAGACAGCGAGCTGCAGCGCGGCTAGCGGCAGACAGGCCAGCCAGCCGGCGGCGGCACTGCCAAGCAGAATGGACCAGGGAATGGGAGCTTCAAGCCCCATTCCCTTGCCTGTCAGAACCTCGGCGGCAGCGAACAGAACCTGGGTAGCCGCAAGCAGCAGGGCGGCCATTGTAAATTTGCCCAGGTACACGGAGGAACGCGGCACCGGAAGGGCCAGCAGTGCCTTCCAGCCGCCGTCCGCATGCTCATGACGGCACAGCACCGCCGCGTACAGACCGGACAGCACCGGAAGGAACAGGAGCGCATGCAGCAGCGACATCGACGACAGAAGCGTGCTCCAATCGGGCTTCCCGCCCTCCGGCGTGGAGGACGTCAGGCCGATGGGCACTGCCACGGCGGGACTCGCCGCCGCAAGCAGCCACAGCCGGGAGCCCGACAGCTTGAGCCGCTCGGCCGACAGCATTCTCAAATAGCTGTTCGACATATCAGCTCACATCCTTCCGGCCGAAATGCACGGCTCCCGGGATCAGCAGAAGCAGGCCAAGCGCGATGCCCGCTCCGGCAAATCCTGGCCTTCCCGGCCCGCTCCAGGCGTAATAGACCCAGTTGGTCGGCACCCATTCCGGGAGCGACGTCAGGAAAGGCGACATAATGGCCGTGATGACGCCGACCGATACGGCAAGCGACTGGTTCCGCGAAACCAGAGAGAGCCACAGCTGCAGTGCCGTGAAAGGCAGGGCGGCCGCGAAGGAAGGAAATCCGGTCCGCAGCAGATCGATAACCGGAAGCTCCACAGCCGGAAACCCGAGGAGAAGTCCGAGCGCCGCCAGAAAGACGGGAAGCAGCAGGCAGGATACCGACAGCAGCAGCAGAGCCAGCAGCAGCTTGGAGACGAATACCGAGATGCGGGATACCGGCAGCGCAAGCAGCTGCTTCCATGCGCCGGTCTGATGCTCAATCCCCGCGATCAGCGAGCAGATCAGCGTGCTTCCCAGAAGCAGCGTCATCGGCACGAACTGCATGGTCTGTTCCAGCAGTCCTTCCCACAGATGTCCGGCATAAATGGACTTCATATAATCAAGCCGGAGGCCGAAGTTCAGCGCCTGGATAGCCATAACCCCTAGTGGACCGAGCAGCGCAAGGAGCCAGACGCCCCTTCCCCTGATCTTCAGCCAGTCGGAGGCGATCACCCGCATCATCGTGTTCCCTTCCCTTCGGTAATCTGAAGGAAGAAATCCTCCAAGGAGCGGCGCCATTCCTCCACCCTGTATACAGCATGTCCCCGCTCTACTAGCGCCTTGACCAACAGGGCCACTTTCCCGTCATCCAGTTCCGCGAGACGCAGCTCGCTGTCGCTGCGCGTACCGGTCCAGCCGCGGCGCAGCGCTTCCTCCAGTGCCTCCTCCGGCTCCGATACGCGAAGCCGGATTTCACCGGCGGAGCGCTTGCGAAGCCCCTCGATCGTGTCCTGGCAAATCATACTGCCCTGAGAGATAATCCCGACCGTTCCGGCCATCTGTTCGATTTCGCTCAGCAGATGGCTTGACACCAGCACAGTCATGCCGTAGCGCTGGGGCAGCGACTGGATCAGGCTTCGTATCTCCTGAATGCCGGACGGGTCAAGCCCGTTCGTCGGCTCGTCCAGAATGAGCAGTTCGGGATCGTTCAGCAGCGCGGAAGCGATCCCGAGCCGCTGCTTCATGCCAAGCGAGAAGCCTTTGACCGGCCGGTTCTCCTCGCCCTTCAGGGAGACGATATCCAGCACCTCCGCGATCCGCCGCTTCGGCGTCCCGAGAATGCGGCGGATCGCCTCCAGATTTTGCTCCGCCGTCAAATGGCCGTAGTAGGAAGGCGACTCGACCAGCGAGCCCACCCTCCGCAGAATGTCCAGCCGCTCTTTCCGCAAATCCCGGCCGAAGATCTCAATATGTCCCTCCGTCGGTGCAATCAGCCCGAGCAGCATCCGGATCGTCGTTGTCTTCCCCGCCCCGTTCGGGCCGAGAAACCCATAGATTTCTCCCTTTCCGATGCTCAAATTCAAATGGTCGACGGCGAGCCTGCCGCGGTATGCCTTCACCAGCTCAGTCGTTTGTATAATGGTTTCCATTGCCGTTTCACCTCGGATCAAGCGTACCTCTCCGAGGTTAAATGAGCGGCGGTTCGAAGTTTAAATTTCGTTTAAATCCCGGGGAGAAGGCATCGGCAAAATATAGACGGCCGTCCCTGCGGGACCGGTCTCCGTCTCCCGGACAAGCCCCATTCCGGACAAAAGCATATCGACGATAGCGAGGCCGATGCCGGCCCCGCCGGCCGGTGAATACTCTCCAAGTCCGGGGCCCCGGTCGCGGATCACAATAGCCCGGACACCGCCGCGCTCTTCCGCGAAGATTCCGACATAGCTCCCTGTTCCGGCATGCCGCATAATGTTCTGATAGAGATTATCCAGCACCCGCCGGAACCAGGATTCGTCGATTCTCCAGATCAGCGGCCCTCCTTCAAGCCGTATCTCGGCCTCCATCCCTTCCCGGGTCCATACCGGATACCAGGATGCCGCGCTTTCGCGCAGCAGACGCAGCACATCCTTATCCGAGAGCGCCAGCTTGATCCGGCCGCTCGCCAGCAGATTGTACTCCAGCAAATTGTCGATGAGTCCGCTTAAGTCAGCGATCCGGCGGTCCATCAAATCGATGGATTGTCTGCCCTGCAGAGTCAGCGTCTCCTTGCCTACCTCGAACAGATGGCTTCGGATGACGGTAAGCGGCGTCCGCAGATCGTGGGACAACCCGGCGATCAGCCGCTTGCGGAGCTCCTCCTCCTCCTTTTCCCGGGCCTGGCTGATTTGCAGCTCCTTCACCATGGCATTAAAGGCATCTTCAAGCAGCCCGATTTCATCCGGCTTGTCCACAGGGACAACCGCCGGCAAGCCGCCGCCCTCCACGGTCATCGCCGTCTGCAGCCGGAGCAGACGTCTGCGGATGCGGGCAAAGAACAGCCACGAGACTAAGGCGAAGACAATAAACAGCAGCGCCAGCACCACAACATACCGGGTGTTGGAAGGGGGATTGGTATTTTTCCGGAGAACCTCCAGCGGCACGGCCATGACCATAAAGCCCTCACCCCGGGCTTCGTCATCTCCGATGAAGGCGACGATCGTCAGCGGATCACGGCTTACGCTCCGTTTCATGAAGGCAATCGCCGAGGCCGCATCCCAGGAATCAGGAATCTGGTAAGCTCCGCTATCGCCGTCCCCGCTCCCGGCAAGCCGCTTCTCCGGCTGAAGCGAGAGCCGGGTAACTCCAGCTCCGTCTGCCCAGAACAGAAAGGCATACGGATACAGCCCGCCGAGCTGCCTCAGACGGGCGGTGATCAGATCCGAAGACTTGTCGGCAAGCTCCCGGGCTTCGGTATGCCACATCTTCTCCAGCTTCGCCGTCCCGGCATATACCTCAAGCTCCCCGGAGGTCTCTTCTGCCAGACGCCTTTCCTCCAAAATGTCGGACAGGGAATAAGTGGCCACGACAAGCCCGAACACGACAGGAAGGAACAGAACAGCGGCCGCTACGATCAGCATGTACTTCGACAGCAGCGAGCGCCGGAAGGCCGGCAGCCCTCTGCCGTTCCGAGCCCTCTTCATGGCTTGATCCTGTATCCGATGCCGCGGATCGTCTCGATAATTTCCGGCGCCGCCGGGTCTCGCTCCAGCTTCTCGCGCAAATACCGGATATGGACCATCAGCGTCTTGTCGCCTTCCAGATAAGGCTCGTTCCATACCGCTTCGTAGATCTGTTCCTTGGTCAGAATCTGGCCCAAATGGCGGAGCAAATAAAAAAAGATGTGGAACTGCTTGCCGGTAAGCGGAATCTCCTCTCCGCTGTCCGTATGTACAACCCGGTTCTCGTCCTCATAGACGGTAAGATGCTTCAGCACCAGTGGAGCTGAGGCCGTCTGTCCCGACCGTCTCAGCAGCACCCCGATTCGGGCCGCCAATTCATCCGGATGGAAGGGCTTGGTCAAATAATCATCCGCAAACTCCAGACCCTGAAGCTTGTCGTCAATCGAGGTTCTCGCCGACAGCATCAGGACCGGCATGCCGGGATAGGCTTTTTTCAGGCGCTGCCCGACTGTAAATCCGTCCAGCCCCGGAAGCATAACGTCCAATACAGCCAATTGGCAGCCCTCCGCTTCGGAAGCGGCATTCTCGCCGCTTCGCAGCCAGCGGACCGTATAGCCGCGTTCCTCCAGATCGCGGCAGACAGGGCCGGCAATCTGCCAATCATCCTCCACGTACAGCAATATGGCCATAACATAACTCCCCTTATCAACAGACTAGATCGCCATAAACCGCGGCGGAGGCTCCGGCATCGGACGGCCGAAGAAATAGCCCTGCGCCAGCCCGATGCCAAGGCCCCGGCAGAATTCGAATTCCTCGCGCCGCTCGATACCTTCCGCCAGCACCTGGCCGCCGAAGCGTAAGGACTTCTCCACGATCTCGCGGATCGACTCCTGCTTGCTGCGTTCCTTGTCGCATAGACTGATTAAATCGCGGTCAATTTTGACGTAATCCGGGCGCAGCCGCTCCATCACCTCCAGGGTGGCGAAGCCGGAACCGACGTCGTCAAGAGCCACATGAACGCCATGCTGCCGGTACTCCGAGAAGATTGCGCTCAGATGCCCGATGTCGCGGATCATCTCCGTCTCGACGACTTCGAATACGAAGTCCTCCGGCCGCAGGCCGCTGCGCTGAATCGCATCGAACGAATGGGCAAGACAGTATTTGGGATTATTAATGGTTGATGGCAGAAAATTGATAAACCTCTTCATCCCGTCCGGAAGTATCCGGCTGGATTCGATGGCGGACACAAGCGCCGCCCGGTCCAGAACGGAATGATAGCCGCTCCCTCTCGCCACTTCAAACAGCGTGTGAGGCTGGAAGCAGGGGCCGCCCGGAATGGGACGAAGCAGAAATTCGAACCCGACGATATGCTCGGCTGAATTCACGATCGGCTGCATATAGCTGCAGAACTCCTTGTTGATGATAACATTGATCAGGGCATGGTTGACGATGCGAACCCGCAGCTGGGAAAGAGATACCCATCGTTCCGCCGGTTCATGCCGGTGCTTCCCTTTCAGACATACCGTGATAGACTCCGCGTTCTCCCTTTCCTCCAGCAGATCGACGATGGACAGAATTTGGTCGCGGGACCGGTACGGGATTACATACTCGCTGCCGTTCATGATGTCGCAATGAAATCCGGCACCCTGCATGGCGTTCTCAAGGCAGGGCATAACCGGCCTGACTTTCATCATTCCCTCATCCTCCATCGGGGTGGCGGGATAACAGTCGCTGCAATGCATAGGTGTCCTCCTTGGGAACTGTATAATACCGATAATGCCGTTATTATACCAGCTTTTCCCCGGGGAATCAGGAAACGTATGGAAAAACAACCCTGCCAACCGGGACTTGAGCCGCTGCCTGCCGCAGCTAGTCCAGGTCTTTTGCGAAAGACTCCGGATAACAAAAAAGTACATGCAAAAACAGGCCAACCAGAAGTTTCTGGCTGACCTGATCTAACGAAGCGCTCCTTGGCTGCCGCTCCTCCTGTATATAGGCTCCGAGTTTATTTGATAGCTGAAGCCGTCTCCTTCTCCCATACCTCATGCTGGGCGTTCTTGCCGGTATACTCGATCCGTGTCGGAGCAAGCTCCAGGATCACATAATCAGGATCATCCGGTCCGCTGAACCAGCGCTCCAGATCCTTGCTCCACACCTTGCCGCGAAGCGATTCGTCCTTGGTGACGGAAGCCCGGGCCTCAATCCCGACAACGTCCTTCGTGCCTCCGGCTTCAAAGCCGAGCAGCAGGTAGACATTCGGATTATTCTGAAGCTCTTCCACCTTATGCGTCTTGCGGTCGGTCGCCAGCATAATCTTCAGGCCGTCATGAAAAATAGCCATATAACGCACCTTCGGCTTGTTGCCGGCTTCAATCGTAGCAAAGGAACCAAACTTATTGTCATCAAGCGCCTGCATAATGTGCTGCTCCAGCTCTTTCTTATCCATCTTGTGTCCCGTCTCCTTTCTGTGCCAAACCCATCGCTTATAGGCGAGGACTTCCGATACTTGTTAATGTACCCGCTCGGGGAAGAATGAATCCGGGGAGAGAGCTATTCCCGTTTTTTTGCAGCTCCTGAAAGGGTAAGGTACACTTAGGAGATTCAGAATGATTAACGTTGTAGCCGGGAGGAATGTTATGAACCAGCAGAGTGGCGAACCCATCTTGCATACTGCGCTATTGCAGTTTATTTTCCCTTTCTCGATCACTAAGGGACTGGGGCCGAGGCTTGCGGAAAGATTGGGCCGGGACGGCTTCACCCCCTTTTTCCTGGATCGCAAAGAACTGCAGCATGAATATTACGGGGACGGCTACTGCGTATCGCATGAGCACATGGAGCGTTCTTACATGCCGTTTGCCGCACATGTACTGTTTCCGAGAAAAGGACAGGACCATGACACCTTTCGCCGCTTTTCCCGGGTGAATGGGCTTGAATGCACGATGGATCTGACCCAGTGCTGCATCCCCTTTCAGGTGCTGTCGACCGATGTGTTCATCTGCCCGTTTCAGCTTGGTTTTGTCACGGTGCGCACCCGAATTGAGGGAGACCGGATTCCTCTTAAACATGTCCTTGAATTCGCCGATCGTTTCCGTTCCCTGGAAAATGTGACGGAAGCAGACGCCGCCTGCCGCATCGTCTGCGAAGACAAGTCATTCGAACAGATGGAGGATTTCGTGTTCCGGAATTTGGTGAAGGGGCTTGAGGATTTTCTTGACCAGTCCGATCTGGACGGCGCTTACTTCGAGACGCTGCCATTCTTCGTGGATGAGCGGATGATGGTGCAGGCTTTCTATGGATTGGAAGAAGGTGCGGAGATTGATCCGCAGACCTGTTACCGGGCTTCGCAGCTGGACGGCATGACGCAGGACGGCAGCCCGTATACAAGCGCGAGCAGCGCAGAATATATCGAGGATTACTGCCGGGACCACCGCTACAGCCGCTGGGGGCCGGACACCTACTATATGACGAACGAGCAGACCTTCTGCTGTCTCAGCCGGTCCGGTCCCGAAATCTCTCTCAAGCTGGCGAACCAGATGTACGGGGAATATTATTACGGTCTGCTGCTCAGCCTTTTTCATAAAATCGTTCTGCTCAAGCTGGCCAATGTCCATTCGAGGCTGCGCATCGAGCGCGACAATGAAGAAATTCAGGATCTCATCTATTACATTAACAAGTTCTCGGCCAAGTTCTATTTCATGGAGCTTATTTCACAGACACAGGGGCGCGAAATCTTCTACCAGCTTCGAAAAGTATACGGCAACGACGAGCTGTTCGAGGAAGTGAAGCAGACGCTGGCGGACCTGTTTCAGTATCAGGAGAAGTTTCAGGCCAAGCGCCGGGACAATCTGCTCATGATTCTGACCGTCTTCACGGTCGTCAGCGGCATATACGGCATGAACCAGGTCATCGACGACCTGAAGGGCAGCATCGACTGGAGCAAAATGAGCGGCTACTCTCCCTTCGAGTATCTGGCGCTGTTCCTGACCTTCAGCGGCATCACGGTCAGCGCCATCCTGACGATCCGCGAGCTCTGGGGCAGCATCAGATCCCGTCTGCGCCGCAGAAAGTTCGAGTAGCGGGCTAGAGCAGGGAGATCGGGGTTTCGCCAGCTGTCCAAGAACCGCCGCAGAAATCATCCCGGGCGAAAGCGGAGCGGACGGAGACGCCGCCAGATTTCGCCTGACGCCGTTCCTTATGGCCCGCGTCGCGGTTGGACCGCCCAATTCCAGTGCCGGGCAGAAAGCGCAGGCAGCAGGCGGGAGGCCGCCGGGACATGCAGAACAACAGCCTGTTTCCGGAAAATTCCGCCCGTTATAAGGCCTTGACCGGGTCCCCGCCCACTGGACAATTCCCGAGTCCTGTGTCTATAATACCCGTAAGCAGCAGAAGAAATGCCCGGAACTTCATATGAACCAGGGGTGCTGGAATAACGGCCGGCTGAGAGTGTATCCCGCAAAGATACTGACCCTTATACCTGATCTGGATAATGCCAGCGTAGGAATGACATCGCCGTGCAGCCCGCCTTGCCAAGGCAGCCGCACCTCATGCGCTCAGCCGCGTCCCGCCGTATCCAGGGACGCTTTTTTGTCGTTTCGGGGGGGAGAACCGTCTGCTTGAAAGCTTTCGGGACCGCGATTAACGGTCCCAAGACAGATATAAAGGAGAGAAGCACTGTGATGGGGATCAACAAATGGTTAAGACCGGCTCTGGCCGGCCTGCTCGTACTTGCCGTATCGGGCTGCGGAGCAGGGAATAACGCAGGAGGCACTGACAAAGCCGGAGAAGGTCAGACCTCGCCTTCTGCCAGTTCCGCAGCATCGGCGGCCGCTTCGCCAGCCGTAAGCGCCAAGGTGAAGGTCGCGCTCGACTGGACGCCGAATACGAATCATACCGGACTGTACGTGGCCAAGGAGCTCGGATATTACCAGGAGGAAGGCCTGGATGTCGAGATCGTACAGCCGGGCGAGGCCGGTTCGGACACGATGGTCGCATCCGGAGAAGCCGCCTTCGGCGTCGGCGCCCAGGACAGCCTGACGCTGGCCCGCATTCAAGGCGTGCCGCTCGTCTCCATCGCCGCCATCATCCAGCATAATACCTCCGGCTTCGCGGCTCCCAAGGACCGGAACATCAAGTCGCCCAAGGACTTCGAGGGCAAAACCTACGGCGGCTGGGGCTCGCCGGTAGAAGAAGCCGCGATGAAGGCCATCATGGACCCCGAAGGCGGAGACGTGAAGAAGGTCAAGCAGGTTACGATCGGGGAAGCCGATTATTTCACGGCCGTCAAACGCGACATTGACTTCGCCTGGATTTTCTACGGATGGACAGGCATTCAGGCCGAGCTCCGGAACGAGCCGCTCGATATGCTGTACCTGAAAGACTATGCGCCGCAGCTCGATTACTATACGCCGGTGCTGACGACCAGCGAGAAGGAAATCGCCGATCACCCCGAAGTGGTGAAGGCTTTCCTGAAAGCGACGTCGAAGGGCTATCAGTACGCGATCGACCATCCGAAGGAAGCCGCGGACATCCTGATCAAGGCGGTGCCGGATCTGGATGCCGATCTCGTGCAGGCGAGCCAGAAATGGCTCAGTCCGAAATACAAGGACGACGCTTCCCGCTGGGGCGAGCAGAAGGCCGAGGTATGGAAGAATTACGCGGACTGGATGTACGGGCTGAAGCTGCTCGATCAGCCGCTTGAATCTTCCAAGGCGTTCACGAACGATTTTTTGCCGGACGGACAGTAAGACCGCCCTTTGCTTAGATTCCATACAACCGAAAGGAAGAGATAATTATGGCAAGCACACTGCTGAGCATTCAGGTCATTCCGAAGACGCCGGGAGGCGAAGATTCGATCCCCTATGTGGACACAGCGATTGAGGTCATTCAGCGCTCCGGCGTGAAGCATCAGGTGAACGCGCTGGAGACGACAATGGAAGGCGAGCTGCCGGAACTGCTGGAGATCGTGAAGGAGATGCAGGAAGCACTGATTGAAGCCGGCTGCCCGAGCGTCATCTCCCAAATCAAAATCGCCCATTATCCGGGCGGAATCAGCATGGACGGACTGACGGAGAAATATCGTCCGTGAATTCCCTTTGGAATAAAATCTGGCCGCCGCTGCTGACGGTCATTCTGTTCCTCGCACTGTGGCAGCTGTCGGTCTCCTGGTTTCATATTGAAAAATGGGTCCTGCCCGCCCCCTCCGATCTCTGGAAAGAGGCGTCGGCAGGCTCCGCTTCGCTCAGGGGCCATATGCTGGCGACGCTGCGGCTGACTCTCATCGGCTTCCCGATCGGCGTGCTGACCGGTATCCTTGCTGCCATGATACTCTATCTGCTGCCCGGTCTGTCGCGGGCGTTCTACCCGCTGCTCATTCTGAGCCAGAATGTGCCCATCGTCGCGCTCGGTCCGCTGCTCGTCATCTGGTTCGGCTTCGGTCTGCTGCCGAAGGTGATTCTTATCACGCTGGTCTGCTTCTTTCCCGTCGCCGTTGCCGGCCTGGGCGGACTGGCCCAGACCGACCGGGTCATGCTGAACTACATGAAGATGGCCGGCGCCTCGCGGTGGCAAATATTCACCAAGCTCGAGCTGCCGCACTCGCTGCCCTCGCTATTCTCGGGCATCAAAATTTCCGCAGCCTATGCCGTGACCGGCGCGGTCGTCGCCGAGCTGGTCGGCTCCGGCGAAGGACTGGGCTATTACATGCAGTTGCAGAAAGCGGCCTACCGCACGGACCGCATGTTTCTCGCCATTATTCTGATTGTTCTGCTCAGTCTTCTGCTGTTCGCCGCCGTCGCCTTGCTGGAGAAGTGGCTGATCCGCTGGAAGCCCCGCAAGCATGAATAGACGTCAGATCCTGGGAGCCTTGAAAGGAGCGGCCTTATGAAGCCTATGAATATACCCGGCTCCGGCGTCCCTGAGCCGGCCTCTCAATCGCCCGCTCTGAACGTATCCGGCGTCTCCAAATCGTTCCGCCAGAAAGGACAGAGCCTACAGGTCCTGGACAACGTCTCCCTGACCGTCAGCCGCCAGGAGTTCGTGTCGATCGTCGGGCCTTCCGGCTGTGGCAAAAGCACGCTGCTCCAGATTATCGGAGGATTGATCCGGCCGGATTCCGGCTCAATCTCGATGAGCGGCAAGCCCGTCACTGGCGAGAGAGGCGGCATCAGCTATATGCCGCAGCAGCCGGCGCTGCTGCCGTGGCGCAGCGTCGAGGACAACGTCATTCTCGCCCGCGAGCTGAAAGGCGCGGCGAGAGGCGCAGCCCGCGAGGAAGCGCGGCGCTGGCTCGCGAAGGCGGGTCTCGGCGGATTCGAAACCGCGTATCCGCACACGCTGTCGGGCGGCATGCAGCAGCGCGCCGCCTTTCTCCGCGCGCTGCTGGCGCCCCAGGAGCTTATGCTCCTGGATGAGCCGTTCAGCGCGCTCGACGCCCTGACCCGCAGCGACATGCAGCGGTGGCTGCTGGAGCTGTGGGAGGAGAACCGCCGCTCCGTGCTGTTCATCACGCACAGCATCGAGGAGGCGCTGCTGCTCTCCAGCCGGATCTATGTCTTCTCCGGCAGGCCGGGCACGATCCTGCATACGGTCGAGGTGCCCTTCCCCCGGCCGCGCCGCGACGAGATAACGGAGCATCCCGAATTCCTGCGGCTGAAGCGCCAGATGTCGGAATGGATGCGCGAGGAGCAGGCGAAGTCAGCGGCGGCAGCTCGCCGGTGAGCCGAGGACTGTCTGCGACCGTCAGGCCTGGGAATTGAATTACTGCCGATGTAAGAGCTATTCCGCATCAACGCAAGCAATAGGCCGGACATCATGGCGATGTCCGGCCTTTTTACTGTTGACAGATATGACATGTTGAGCAGATTGAGCGTGTCTGTCCCTGGAACAACTGGCCGCCCGGGCGCTATCCGGGCGGCCGGCGCGCCTGCGCCCTCTCCACCGGGAAACCCGTTCCGTTTATCGGCGGAGGAAGCCTTTGCTTCGCAGGAAGTCGCCCAGATCCAACCGGTTAGGCTCGGCAATCCACTTGGCCATGATGGCCGACCATGGCGTTTCGTTCGCCCCTCCGGTCCGTTTGCTCAGATAATCCGACATAATCCGGTCGTATTCGTCAACTTGACGGACCGTCTCTTCTGCGTCATACCGGTTGCGGTGCAGCACAGCCTGCTGCGGCAGGCGCGGACGGATGCCCGGCGACTGGTCGGGATAGCCGAGGCACATGCCGAACAGCGGATAGACCAGCTCCGGCAGGCCAAGCCGCTCGGCGACAGCGGCGATTTGATTGCGAAGGCCGCCGATGTAGACGATGCCAAGCCCCAGCGATTCGGCAGCCACGGCAGCGTTCTGGGCAGCCAGTGCCGCATCGATGGTGCCTATGATGAAATTCTCCGTTGAGCCCTCATACGTCACCGCGCTGTTCAGGTGCGGACGGGCCACCTCCCGCAGCCGGTACAGATCGGCGCACCAGACCAGGAAGACGGGGCATTCGGCCACATACGCCTGATTGCCCGCCAGAGCCGCAAGCTCGGACTTCAGCGCCGCGTCGGTGACCGCGATCACGCTGTATGCTTGCACATTACTGGACGTCGAGGCCATCTGCGCCGCCCCGATAATGGCGGTAAGCTGATCTTCGCTGACCGGATCTTCGCGGAACTTGCGGATGGAGCTGTGATTTCGCATCAGCTCGAGCGTTTCATTGGATATACTCATCGTCTTCTTCATCTCCTATTCATCTTCGCCCGCCCGAATTGGGGAGGACCTGTCTTTCTAGTACCTCTTTTCTAGTACCTCTTTCTAGTATAAGTATTAACACCATTTGAGTCCTTTTGCCAACTTGGGCCGTTGAGAGGCTGGACAATGAAGGATGAGCGCAAGCCAGCGGCCTGGTATAAGACAGCTATCGTCTTCCCTCCTTGGGTTCCAGCCATGATAAAAAGACAGCAAACCGCCCGCCTCCATCTCTATTGGAAGCGGGCGGCATGCCCGTTACAGCTTGACCCGCTGCAGCCGCAGCGCGTTCAGCACGACCGAAACCGAGCTGAACGCCATCGCTGCACCAGCCAGCCAGGGTGCCAGAAAGCCAAGAGCGGCCACCGGAATGCCGATCGTATTATAGCCCAGCGCCCAGAACAGATTTTGCTTGATATTGCCCATGGTTCGCCGACTCATTTCGATGGCGTCCGCGATCGCCTTCAGATCGCCGCGCATCAGGGTAATGTCCGCGGCCTCCATCGCCACGTCCGTTCCCGTGCCGACAGCCATCCCGATATCGGCGGTAGCCAGCGCCGGGGCATCATTGATTCCGTCGCCGACCATCGCGACTTTGCGGCCTCCCTCCTGCAGCTTGCGGACCGCCTCCGCCTTGCCTTCAGGCAGCACTTCGGCCATGACCCGGTCGATGCCGGCTTCCGCCGCAATCGCCCGGGCCGTACGCTCGTTGTCGCCGGTAATCATGACGACATCGATGTTCATCCGCCGCAGCGCGGCGACCGCCTCCCGCGAGGTCGGCTTGATCGTGTCGGCAACGGCGACGATGCCTTGAACCTTGCCGTCCACTGCCACCAGCATAGCGGTCTTGCCCTCCTGCTCCAGACGCTGCATCTCACCCTGCCATGCGGCAGTCTCCGCGCCGCTCTCTTCCATCAGCCGGCGCGTGCCGACAGAGATGTCTCTGCCCTGCACGGCAGCCTTGATGCCGCGGCCCGGAATATTGACGAAGTCTGCCGCTTCGGCAAGGATCAATCCCTTCTCCGCCGCGCCTGCGGCCACCGCTTCGGCCAGCGGATGCTCCGACAGCTTCTCGGCAGAGGCTGCCAGCGACAGCAGGCCATCCTCCGCAGACAGGGCTTCAGGACCTTTAAAGTCCGGAGACACGAGCACATCCGTCAGCACCGGCTTGCCGGCGGTCACGGTGCCCGTCTTGTCCAGAACGACGAGCTCGATGCCCTGCGCAGCTTCCAGATGCTCGCCTCCCTTGAACAGAATGCCCAGCTCGGCAGCGCGGCCGGAGCCGGCCATGATGGAGGTCGGCGTAGCAAGCCCCAGTGCGCAAGGGCAGGCGATGACAAGCACGGCGATCGCTTTCTCCAGCGCTTCCGCGAACTGCCCCGGCGCCCCCCAGAGGTACCAGACGATAAAGGTCAGCGCCGCAATTCCGACGACAATCGGAACGAAAATGCCCGAAATGACGTCCGCCACCCGCTGGATCGGCGCCTTGGAGCCCTGGGCTTCCTCAACCACGCGAATAATCTGGGCAAGGGCGGTGTCTCTGCCTACCTTGCGGGCTTCGATCTTCAGTGCGCCGTTCTTGTTGACGGTCGCTCCGATAACGGTGTCCCCGGGACCCTTGTCTACCGGGATGCTCTCGCCCGTGAGCATCGACTCATCGACGGACGATATCCCTTCTACAACCTGGCCGTCCACCGGAATTTTTGTGCCGGGCTTGACGAGCACGATATCTCCGATGACGACATTTTCAACCGGAATGCTAATTTCAGCACCATCCCGGATGACGACCGCGCTCTTGGCCTGCAGCCCCATCAGGCTGCGGATCGCATCGGAGGAGCGGCCCTTCGCCAAGGCCTCGAACCATTTGCCGACCAGAATGAGCGTTATGAGGATCGCTCCCGTCTCATAATACATCTCCACCGCATGATTCATTCCACTCATGCTTAAGGAGTCCAGCGTCAAATACAGGCTGTAGAAATAAGCGGCCGATGTCCCCAGCGCCACCAGCACATCCATATTCGCACTGCCGTTGCGGAGCGCTTTATAAGCACCCACGTAGAACTGCCAGCCGATGATGAACTGGACAGGCGTGGACAGTGCCAGTTGGAACCACGGATTCATAAACAGCTCCGGCACGGGAATCCAGGAGGTGAAGGAGAAGTGGCCGACCATCGCCCACAGCAGCGGCAAAGACAGCACCGCAGACACGATCCACTTATTCCGTTTGCGCCGGATTTCCTCGCCCTTGCGGCCGGATGTCTCCTCGCTGTCCTTCTTAAGCGAAGCCTTGTAGCCGATCGAGTCGACCTTGGCGATGATGTCCTGGGGCGTCACCATACTTGGGGTATATTCCACATGCGCCGTCTCCAGCGCCAGATTTACATTCACTTCGGCAATCCCGGGCATACGGCCGAGCACCTTCTCGATCCGGGCCGAACAGGCGGCACAGGTCATGCCGGAAATATCGAAATTGGCGGTCTCCTTGACCGTATCGTAGCCGAGCGACCGGATCTTCTCCTCAAGCTTCGGCACATCGACAACGCTGGGGTCAAAGCCAACCGCTGCCTGCTCCAGCGCGAGGTTCACATTGGCCCGCGATACCCCCTCCATTCGGGACAACCCTTTCTCAATGCGCGCCGCGCACGCAGAACAGGTCATGCCGGTAATCTGCAGGGTAGCCTGCTCTTCGGGCGCCGCCACTGCTTTTTCCATGTGAATCACTCTCTTTCATGTACCCCCTAGGGGTATGCTGACTTTAAAAAGAGAAGGCCCGCAGCGTCACTTGCTTCCCGCTCCAAGGCCCCTCATGCGAAAATCCCGAAAATTACTGTACGACGTCGTAGCCCTGGTCTTCGATCGCATCCTTGATTGCCGATACGCTGAGCTTGGATTCATCAAAATCCACTGCCACCGTCTTGGCCGCCAGATCGACCTTGGCCGAAGCGCCCAGATTTCCGACTGCTTTCTCCACTGCGCTTACACAATGTCCGCAGGACATTCCTTCTACATTCAACACAACATTCGTCATTCTGATCCTCTCCTTTATGATTTCATTAATCTGCCGACGGTAATCAGCAGTTCGTCAATAACCTCATGTTCTCCGGCTTCGATTCGTTCTACGATGCAGCTCTTCATATGACCTTCAAGCAGCAGCTTGCCAACGCTTCCGAGCGCGGACTGCACCGCCGCCAGCTGGGTAAGGACATCGTCGCAGTACGTGTCGCGTTCGATCATGCCTTTGATGCCGCGGATCTGGCCTTCGATGCGGTTGAGCCGGGCAGTAAGCCCGCTCTTGAATTCCGGCGCGTGATGACTCTTGCGTTCGCCGGAAGGATGGCAGTCGCCTGCACAGACTGACGTCTCCGAATCGTCTTCGCGCTTATGATGTGTCGCCATGATTCAGCCTCCTTGACTCCAATATAGCATACCCCCATGGGGTATGTAAATGCTGAATGGCAAAATAAAAAACAAAGTCCGTCCAAAGGGTCTTTGGGCTCTCATTTGTGCGGTTGACTCTATGAAAATAATCCCAAATCCCTTAAAATAAATGAACACTTAGTATGAGTCCGCAGGGAGGAGAGACGTTCATGGATAAAGGACAAGCACCCGTCTCCAAATTGAATTTGAGCTATCTGTACAGGCTGCTGCTGTGCATAACGGGTGTGTCCCTTTTTGCCGTGTACAATCAGGGCGTGTTCGTGGCTTACAGCTTCCCGGCCTGGATATGGGCGCTTGCCCTGTCAGGCGCAGCCGTATCCCTGATTGTGTTCACCTTCCAGCTTCCCCCGCAGGGAAACGGCTTATCCCTGGACTCCTCCGTGTATCTCGCCTGCCTGTTCGTATTCGGGGCCTCCTTCAGCCTCACCGTCCTGCTGATTTCTGCAATCGCCATCTTCTTCATCGATCGGGGATTGGCGTGGTGGAGACATGTGAACAATTTCGCGGTCTATTCGATTATGATCACTTCCGCCGCCTATATTTACAGAGCGCTGGGGGGCGAACAGGGACCGCTGTTGGAGGGCCACCTGCCCGCCTATGCCGCAGCCATGGCGATGTATTTTGCGCTGAACACACTGTTGATTGCTTTCTATTATTATTTGACCTTTAACGAGAATCTGTACGACACGCTGAAAGGCATGCTGAAGGACACGGTTCTCGCCTATCTCTGTACGCTGGTGCTTGCGCTGGTGCTGACCATCCTGCTGTACCACAATCAATTATTCGGCCTCGGCCTTTTCCTCTGCATCAGCATTATGATGTCCTATTCGTTCAAGCGGATGTTCGCGATGTACCGGGATATCGAAGAGCGGGCGAACCGTGATCCGCGCACCGGACTATTCAATCACAGCTATTTCGAGCTGGCCCTTGAAGAGGAGATCCGTAAAGCCTGCAACTCCGGCGCTTCCCTCTCGCTCGCCATGATCGACATCGACGATTTCAAGAAATACAACGATCATTTCGGCCATTTAAAAGGCGACGGCCTGATCGTGTTCCTGGCGGATCTCCTGACCCGGGAATGCGGCGGTGAAGATATGCTCGTCTCCCGGTACGGCGGGGAGGAATTCACGCTGCTGATGCCCGGACTCGATACGGCGGAGGCCTACAGCTTCCTCGAACGTCTGCGCAGGACGCTCAATAATTCTCCCTTTGAAGGAGCCGAGATTTTTCCGCAAGGCTGTCTCTCCTTCTCAGCAGGCATTGCGGGCTTCCGCCTTGACATCCACGATAAATCGCAGCTGGTGGAGGAGGCCGACCAGGCTCTCTACTATGCCAAGAAGCAGGGCAAGAACATGGTCCATATTTACGGCCGCCAGTCGACGCTTGAGCGGGAAATCGACTTCAGCCAGGATGTCCGGGACATCGAGCAGCAGCTGCGCCTGTTCATGTACAAGGATCTGGAGACGTTCAAGCATTCCAAACGGGTATTCCGCTATGCAATGGACATGAGCGAGCTGCTGGAGCTGGATAATTCCACGAAACGCCAATTCACGCTTGGCGCGCTGATCCACGATATCGGCAAGCTGGAAATCCCTTGGGGCATTCTGAACAAGAAGGAGAAGCTGTCCGCCGAGGAATGGGAAATGGTCAAATGGCATGTTACCTGGGGCAAGGAAATGGCCTCGACCAACGTTAAATATAAAGAACTGGCGCCCTACATCGAGCTTCATCACGAAAGATATGACGGCAAGGGCTATCCGCACGGCTTCAAGGGCGAGCAGATTCCAAGATTGTGCCGGATGCTGACGGTCATCGATTCCTTCGACGCCATGACGACCGAGCGGCCCTACCAGCCGACCAAATCTGTGGAGGAAGCGATCGTGGAGCTGCGGGCCTGTGCGGGAACGCAGTTCGATCCGGAGCTTACCGAGCTCTTTATCCGCTATATCGAGAGCCGGCAGCTCCGTCTCGCGGAGGCCGCCATTTAGCCAAGCCATCTTAGCACACCGCATTCCGGTTCCAGCACATCCCTCTTTAGCGTTTCATCTATCTGCGGCTTTCATAGCCCCGCCGGGTTCGGCGGGTTTTTTGGTGTGTACACATATGCTCTTACTATGAAAAATTTCATGAAAAAGAGGTTGCTTCCCTATTCAAATTTGAATATAATTAGGTTCACAATTCACCAAAAAAAGGAGTTTACCAAACATGCATTCGAAGGAAAGCAACATGAAGCTCGTCGTGGTCGGCCTGCTTCTCGGGATTCTGATGTCCGCGATGGACAACACAATCGTCGCCGCTGCAATGGGTACGATTGTCGCCGACCTCGGAGGTCTGGACAAAATCGTCTGGGTCACCTCCGCCTACATGGTTATGGTCATGGCGGGCACGCCGATTTTCGGCAAGCTCTCGGATATGTACGGCCGCAAGCGCTTCTTCATGCTGGGACTGGTGCTGTTCCTGATCGGCTCGGCCCTGTGCGGAACCGCAGGCAGCATTACACAGCTCAGCATTTACCGCGCCATTCAAGGGGTCGGCGGCGGCGCGCTGATGCCGATCTCGTTCACTATTATCTTTGACATTTTCCCGCCGGAGAAACGCGGCAAGATGACCGGCTTGTTCGGCGCGGTCTTCGGCATTTCGAGCGTGCTCGGTCCGCTGCTCGGCGCCTATATCACCGATTATATCGGCTGGCAGTGGGTGTTCTACATTAATCTGCCGCTTGGCGTCATCTCCTTCATCCTGATCGCCATGTCGTATAAAGAGTCTGTCATTCATTCCAAGCAGCGCATCGACTGGGGCGGCGCCTTCACGCTGGTGGGCTCGATCGTCTGCCTCATGTTCGGCCTGGAGCTCGGCGGCCAGACAATCGGCGGCAAGCTGTATGCCTGGAATTCTCCTGAAATTCTCGGCCTGTTCGCAGGCTTCGCCGTTCTGCTGATCGCCTTCCTGCTGATCGAGCGCCGCGCAGCGGAGCCGGTAATCACCTTCTCCATGTTCAAGAACCGGCTGTTCGCGACAAGCGCTCTGGCCGCATTCTTCTACGGCTCGGCCTTTATCGTGGCGACCGTGTATTTGCCGATCTTCGTGCAGGGCGTGTTCGGGGGCTCCGCAACGAATTCGGGCCTTATCCTGATGCCGATGATGATCGGCTCCGTGGTGGGCGCCCAGCTCGGCGGCCAGCTTACGTCGCGCACTAGCTTCCGCAACATCATGCTGTTGTCGGCCGTCTTCTTCGTGGCGGGCGTTGCCATGCTGACCACGCTAACGCCGGATACGGCGCGGCTGCTGGTCAACGTCTTCATGGCCGTCACCGGATTTGGCGTCGGCTTCTCATTCTCTGTCCTGAATATGTCCTCCGTGCATCATTTCGACATGCGCCAGCGCGGCTCCGCGACCTCGACCAGCACCTTCCTGCGTTCGCTCGGCATGACGCTCGGCATCACCATCTTCGGCATCATTCAGCGCAATTTATTCTCGAACTCGCTGTCTGATGCATTCGGGGGAAGCGCCCAAGCGGCTTCCTTCGGCGACTCGCGCTCCGCGCTGACACCGGAAGCCCGGGCGAAGATTCCGGCTCCGGTGCTGGAGAAAATATCGGCCGCGCTCTCGTCTTCCATCGCCCATACCTTTATGTGGGCGCTCGCCCCTGCGGTGCTGGCGCTGGTGACGGTAGTTCTGATGCCTAAAGACCGCCTTCTCGTCCACCGTGGAGCTGCCCGCCCGGCACCCGGCAGAGAATAGACGCCATGTCGATCAAGCTGGCGATTCTCGGTCTGCTGCTGGAGCGGGACATGCATCCTTACGAGATGATGGTTGTCCTGAAGGACCGGTCCATCAACAAGATTGCGAAGCTGCAGATGGGCTCCCTCTACTATGCCGTTGACCAGTTGTCCAAGAACGGACAGATCGAGCAGGTGGAGGTTATCCAGAGCCGCGACCGGCCTGAGAAGACGATATACCGGATTACCGAATCCGGGCGAGCGCTGTTTGAGCAGCTGCTGCTTCAGCAGTTCCGCAAGAACGACGCGGTCTACCACCCGATGTATATCGCGCTTGCCTTCTCCAGACATGCTGATCCGGACAAAATTGCGAAGCTGCTGGAGGAGCGCATCCGGGAGGCCGAGCATGAAGTCAATCTGGCCTATCAGGTCTATGAAGAGCATATCGGGATCGTCTCCCGGGCTGTTCTGCACTTGATGTATGGACGTTATGAACACACCCTGACGGAGCTGAAATGGCTCAAACGGCTCTATGCCGATGCGCTGGACCACAAGCTTGGCGTCCAGGGCGGTCCGCTTGATAGGGAAGAGGAATGAAGCGCTGAACGAATGCTGATAACCAGCAAGTCCTGTGTAACCACAGGCCGGATCTCGTTTATCCACAAGCCGAATGCGTTTATTAAGGGACGAGTCCCTTGATCATGCGCATTCGGCTTTTTTTTCGCTATGGAAGGAACATCGAGAAAGTTCGAAAGAAGGCTTCAGTCACCGTTCATCGGGTGCCGGAAATAACATACCTGGTTCTGATGCGGTACAATGGCTGTAGCAGTAAGATGAGATTCGATGAAGGAGGGAATGGATTGAAAACGTTACCACTTAATGTCCGCGGCATTCCCGCTGGGCGTATCGTTCAGGGCTGCATGGGACTTGGCGGAGGCTGGGACCGGGAGCCGGTCACGGCGGAGCAAATCCGGGAAGGGCATATGGCCGTCGAAGCCGCGCTCTCCATCGGCATCAACATGTTTGACCTGGCGGACATTTACACGCGGGGAAAGGCCGAGCTTGTCTTCGGAACCGTGCTGAAGGAGCGCCCGGAGCTGCGCGATAAGCTGATTATCCAGTCCAAATGCGGCATTAAGCTGCAAGAGCCGGGAGAGAGCTCCAACACATTCGATCTTTCCCGTGAGCATATCCTGAGCAGCGTCGACGGCATTCTGTCCCGGCTGGGCACCCCGTATCTCGACATTCTGCTGCTGCACCGCCCCGATCCGTTTATGGACCCCGAGGAGGTTGGAGAAGCGCTGCGGCTGCTCAAGGAGTCCGGCAAGGTCCGGCACTTCGGGGTATCCAATATGAGCGGATCGCAGATCCGGCTGCTTCAGGCTTACTCCGATGAGCCCCTGATTATCAATCAGCTCGAAATGAATCTGGAGAAGACGTTCTGGCTCGATTCCATGGTCAGCGTGAACCGTCCGGCCTGGAGAGAGCATGGCATGCCGGACGGAACGATCGAGCACTGCCGTCTGGAGAAGATCCAGCTTCAGGCCTGGGGGCCGCTCGCCCAGGGCAAATACACCGGCCGTCCGCTTGACGGACAACCCGAGCATGTGATCCGCACTGCCGCCATGGTTCGCTCGCTGGCGGAAGATAAAGGAACGACACCCGAAGCGGTCGTGCTCGCCTGGCTGATGTCGCATCCGGCCGCGATCCAGCCGGTTATCGGCACGGTGAACCCGCAGCGGATTAAAGCCTGCGAAGGAGCGGACAAGCTGGAGCTGACGCGCAAGGAATGGTACGACCTGTATATCAGCGCAAGAGGCACCCGCCTGCCGTAACAAGCTGGGTTACTCGCCCGTTCCGGCGCCTTGGGTCCGATTCCGGCAGCCGCGCCGGAGGGCTACTCCGGCGATATGATTATTTTCAGAGCCGCAGCCTGGCTGCCGTTAAATAAACTTCCCTGTTAAGCTCATAAATGGTAAAAGCTAGTTTTCCTTTTGGGCGGACCTTTGCTATACTTATACCAAAAAACAAGGAGGGAGCATTATTTACCGTGCCGGACAATATTGGACAGCACATTCAACAGCTTCGCCAGGAGAAGGGATTATCTTTATCCGAGCTTGCCGGCAGGGCGGATGTGGCTAAATCATACTTAAGCAATGTCGAACGCAATATTCAATCCAACCCCTCCATCCAGTTCATCGAGAAAATTGCAGAGGCTCTGGATGTCTCCGTCCACATTCTTCTGTACGGAGAGCTCGCCGAGGAAGAACCGCTCGACTCCGACTGGTTCAAGCTGGTTCAGGAAGCTATGGCTTCAGGGGTCAGCAAGAGGGAGTTCAAGGAATTTCTGGATTACCAGAAATGGCGGATTGAACAGAAGAAC
The DNA here is from genome assembly GCF_000758685.1 of Paenibacillus stellifer. Classification (NCBI taxonomy): domain Bacteria; kingdom Bacillati; phylum Bacillota; class Bacilli; order Caryophanales; family Paenibacillaceae; genus Paenibacillus; species Paenibacillus stellifer. The sequence continues at coordinate 452,389 of NZ_CP009286.1, read as the reverse complement.
CAGTGACCGGGATCCGAAATATTGCGTATTTACATAGAGAGGACATGACGCCGCGCCGTCATGTCCTCTTTCGTTATCCTTTAGAAACACTCATTCTTATTTGGTTCACATGGCTTTGAGTGTCTTGTCGCCCAAGAACCGCCGGATCTCATCCGCGTGAATCCCCTGCTTCTTGGCGGCGAGCATCAGCTGCACCCATTCCATATCCAAAGCGACCGTCTGCAGTTCTCCGTTATTCCCCTGGTTGGACTTGTTCAAAAAATCTCCTCCTAAGATTTTGTCCCCAGGCAGTCCAGCCGTCATAGTTACGAGGATAACACGCACGGAAGCTTCTTCCCCCCGTCTGTTTCCCTTAATAACCTTAGACCCGAGACTTTGTGCCCCTGCTTTTCAACAGGTTTACCTTTTGCTGGATCCTTGCATTCAAGGATCTTATGATGTTGTGTTAAGCGATAAGCTTGCAAAGATATTATACAAGATGTTCGCCTAAAAGTGTGTCAAAAAAATGACAATACATTCAATGCGCGGCTGAAACCTAAAATTGAGTGCCTGCAACGGCGACTGGCAGTGAACTAAATTCCAATATTTATGTAAAACCCTCTAGTCGTTAGGAACTATAAACTACTAATACCCACATCTTCGTCCCACTAATCAAATTCTAGTGGATTACTGGAAGGATTTATATAGGTTTATGGTCCCGACCGCCGATTGCGCGTCTCCCCCGATCCTTTGGGCCGCCGAAATGAAGCCTGCGCAATGATGCCTTTTTTCGAACGGATTGGACGAAAGGTTGAATTGATTACCCTGACCTAAAGTTGCACAATAGAATGTGGCAATACGTTTAAAATCGTGTAACTATACTATAGAATGTAAACGTAATCATTGCAGCTCCGGTTACGCCCGCTGGGGCACTGCCTGGAGTTTATCCGTTAGGAGGATGTCTCATGTCAGCCAAAGAGTCCTACAATGAATCTGTTTGGAGCAAGTATTGCGGCCCCAACCTAGGCTACATCCAGGAAAAATACGAACAGTTCAGCGAAGACCCTTCCTCCGTGGAGGCCCACTACCGGGAGCTTTTTACGATATACGGCCCCCCTCCGCTGACAACCGAAGAAGCCCCCGCCCCGGCCCCCGTTCTCTCCGGCGATGCCGATTGGCTCCGCAAGGCGGTCCGCGCTTCCAAGCTGATCGCCAATATCCGCATCTTTGGCCACTTGGCCGCCGATATAGATCCGCTGGAGAAGAGCGGGGATTCCATGGCAAAATGGCTCGATCCCGAGACATACGGGCTGACGCAAGCTGATCTGCTCGCCCTGCCGGCCTCCCTGATCTGGGAGAACGCGCCAACCGGGGTGCAGACCGGCTGGGATGCCTATCACCGGATGCGCCAGGCCTATACAAGAACGATTGCCTATGAATTCGGACATGTCCACGACGAGCAGGAGCTCCGCTGGCTGAACAGCCAGGCCGAATCCTCCAGTTCGCCGGCTCCGCTGACCGATCCGGAGCGGAAGGCGCTGCTGAAACGCCTGATCGAAGTGGAGCATTTCGAAACCTTCCTCCATAAAACCTTCGTCGGCCAGAAACGCTTCAGCCTCGAAGGCAATGACATTCTGGTTCCGATGCTGGATGAAATCGTCCGGGCAGCCGCGCATGACGGTGCGGAGAATATTTTGATGGGCATGGCCCACCGGGGACGCCTCAACGTGCTTGCCCATATTTTGGGCAAACCTTACGATATTATTTTCTCGGAGTTCCACCACTCTCCGAACAAGGAGCTCTTCCCTTCCGAGGGCTCGATGGGCATCAATTACGGCTGGACCGGCGATGTGAAATATCATCTTGGAGCCGACCACGCCTTCCATGAAGGCGAGACCGTACGCACCCGGCTGACGCTGGCCAACAACCCGAGCCATCTGGAGTTCGTCAATCCGGTCGTCGAAGGCTTCGCCCGGGCTGCGCAGGAAGATCGCAGCGGCACGGGGCTGCCGGTTCTGAATACGAACCGCGCACTGGCTGTGCTCATGCACGGCGACGCCGCATTCCCCGGCGAGGGAATCGTCGCCGAGACACTGAACATCAGCAAGCTGAACGGCTACCTGAACGGGGGCACGATCCATATTATCGTGAACAACCGCATCGGGTTCACCACCGAGAGTGAAGACTCCCGCTCCACCCGCTATGCCAGCGATCTGGCCAAAGGCTACGAAATTCCGATCGTGCATGTCAACGCCGACGATTCGGATGCCTGCATCGCCGCTGTCCGGCTGGCCAGCGCCTACCGCAGCCAATTCAAGAAGGATTTCCTGATTGACCTTGTCGGCTACCGCAGACACGGACATAATGAAATGGACGATCCTGAGATGACGCAGCCGCTGAAGTACGCCAAGGTCAAAAATCATCCGACCGTCTCCCGGATCTACGCCGAACGTCTTGAGCAGGAGAAGCTCGTGACGCGCGGGGAAGCGGAAGCCATGGAGGCCGAAGCGGAGAAGGTGCTTCAGCAAGCCTATGAGAAGATGAAAGCAAACAAAGAGAGCGGCGAAGTCAAGAACGCTGTGGCCGTGTCGGCTGACATTCATCCTGCCTCGGCTGCCGTGACTGCCGTTCCGTTGGAACGCCTGCAATTCATCAACCGCAAGCTGCTGGAAGTTCCTGCGGGCTTCAAAGTGTATCCGAAGCTGCAGCGCATTTTGCAGCGGCGCGGGTCACTCCTGAACGACGGGGAGAAGGTGGACTGGGCACTGGCCGAGACGCTCGCCTTCGCAACCATCCTCCAGGACGGAACGCCGATCCGGCTGAGCGGACAGGACGCCCAGCGCGGCACATTCTCCCAGCGCCATCTGGTTCTGCATGACAGCGAGACGGGCAAAGTCTTCGCTCCGCTGCACCAGCTGGAGGACGCCAAGGCCAGCTTCGGCGTCTACAACAGCCCGCTGTCGGAGGCCTCGGTGCTGGGCTACGAATACGGATATAACGTATTCGCTCCCGAGACGTTCGTCATCTGGGAAGCGCAGTACGGCGACTTCGCGAATGCGGCGCAGGTCATCTTCGACCAGTTCATTTCGGCGGGCCGGGCCAAATGGACCCAGCGCAGCAGCCTGACGATTCTGCTGCCCCACGGCTATGAAGGCCAGGGGCCGGAGCACTCCAGCGGCCGCCTGGAGCGTTATCTGCAGCTGTCGGCCGAGGAGAACTGGACTGTCGCGAACCTCACCAGCGCAGCGCAGTATTTCCACCTGCTCCGCCGCCAGGCCGCGCTGTGCGGCCAGCCGGACGCAAGACCGCTCGTCATCATGACGCCGAAGAGCCTGATCCGCAACGCGCGCAGCGCTTCGCCCGGCGCGGAGCTTGCTTCCGGACGCTTCGAAGCGGTGCTTCCGGACCCGCTGCTCGGACAGAAGCCGGGCGGAATCAAGCGGCTCCTGGTCTGCACCGGCAAAGTTGCCATCGATCTGCAGGCCGAGCTTGAAGCCGGCCCGGACAAAGACTGGTCATGGCTGCATATTCTGCGGCTGGAGCAGCTCTACCCGTTCCCGGAACGGGAGCTTGCCGCCTATCTGGATACCTTCGGCTCTCTCGAGGACATCGTCTGGGTGCAGGAAGAGCCGAAGAACATGGGCGCCTGGAGCTACGCGGAGCCCCGGCTGCGGGCTATCGCACCGAAGGGAGTGCCGGTCCGGTACGCCGGCCGGCCGGAGCGCTCCAGCCCTGCCAGCGGATACGCCGACGTCCACAGCTTCGAGCAGCGGAGAATTGTTGGCGAAGCTCTGACCTGGAACCGGAAGAACGAAGAACCGGTCCGCGTCTTTAATACCTCGGCCCGTTCCTGACAGCGGCCGTGGATCGGCGGGCAGCCCGGCCCTTCGCTAGGGACTCCCGCCTGTCACAATGAAGAGATCACTACTTGAATAGCGCCCAGCTTGAACCTTTCTTCCATGTCAAGCCAAAGCGGTTGTGCCGTCCCGTCTAGGGGCGGTGTCCTAGCAGCGCAATAAATTTTGGGGAGGTAGCGGCCTGTGTCTGAAATCAAAGTGCCCGATCTGGGCGAATCGATTACTGAAGGTACGATCTATAAATGGCTGGTCAAGGAAGGAGATTCCGTCGGTCAGGGAGATGTTCTGGCTGAGCTTGAGACGGATAAGGTCAATCTGGAGATCAGCGCCGAAGAGAGCGGCGTGATCGCCCAAATTCTGCGCCAGGCGGGCGAGAACGTCGCCGTCGGCGAAGCCATCGGCATCATCGGCGAAGCCGGAGCCGGAGCCGCCGGACAGGCGGCGGCTGGCGGCCAGAGCGCCGATGCGCCGAAGCTGCCGGAGCCGGCGAAGGCCGCTCCGGCCCCCGAAGCTCCGCCGGCACAGCCTGGCGGAGCGACAGCCGCGGCGGCGGCCCAGGAGGCCCAGGCCGCCGGCGGTTCCGCGTACCTGGCTACGCCGGGTGCGCGCAAGCTCGCGCGCGAGCGAGGCATCGACCTCGGCGAGGTCGGCGCGCGCGATCCCATCGGCCGGATTGGCCGGGCCGATGTGGACACCCACGGCGCGGCCCCGGCCGCCGCGCCGGCACCGGCAACGGCGGCTGCGCAGAGCGCGCCGGCCGTGACGCCCCCGCCCTCCGCGCCGAAGGCGGAGGGCAAGGAAGTCGAGCGCAAGCGCATGTCGCGCCGGCGGCTGACGATCGCGAGCCGCCTGGTCGAAGCGCAGCAGACGGCGGCGATGCTGACCACCTTCAACGAGGTGGACATGACAGCCATTCTCGACATCCGCAAGCGCCGGAAGGATGCCTTCAAGGAGAAGCATGACATCGGCCTCGGCTTCATGTCCTTCTTCACCAAGGCGGTTGTGGGCGCGCTCAAGGCCTACCCGCTGCTGAACGCCGAGATTGACGGCGAGGATCTGCTCATCAAGAAATTTTACGACATCGGCATCGCCGTATCGGCCAAGGAAGGCCTCGTCGTTCCGGTTGTGCGGGACGCCGACCGGCTGAGCTTCCCGGAGATCGAGCGCAGAATCGCCGATCTGGCGTCGAAGGCCCGGGCCAACACGCTCGCGCTGTCCGATCTCCAGGGCGGCACATTCACCATTACCAATGGCGGCGTATTCGGCTCCCTGATGTCGACGCCGATTCTGAACGCGCCGCAAGTCGGCATACTGGGCATGCACAAGATTCAGCTTCGTCCGATCGCGCTCGATGAAGAGACGACAGTCAACCGACCGATGATGTATATCGCCCTCTCCTACGATCACCGGATCGTGGACGGCTCGGAGGCAGTCAGCTTCCTTGTCAAAGTCAAGGAACTGCTGGAAGACCCGGAGGCGCTGCTGCTGGAAGGCTAAGACGGCGACGATACAGGGTCTCCTCCATAAAGAACAAGCGGAACCCCGCCGGCTTGCCGCCAGCGAGGTTCCGCTTGTTTGCGTAGGTTAAATTCGTGTATAAGCAAATAAGAATAAATCCATCGTTTACTGTTCAGCCTATTCCTCCACCCGATCCAGCCATTCCATGATCAAAGCCTCGAACAGCCGGGGCTGCTCGATCTGCAGATTATGTCCGGCACGGTCCAGGACGGCGAAGGTTGTCCGGGGGTACATCTTCAGGATGCTGAAGGCATCCTCGTAGCCGGTAACGGCATCCTGCTTGCCTGCCAGGAGAATTCCCGGCTTGCGGAATTCCTCCCGATCGACCGGGAAGGAAAAGGCGTAGCGGGCTTTAATCTTGGCCAGAAAGGGCTCGTCGGCCAGCAGACAGCCCGGCACAATCTCTTCTTTATACCGGTTCCAGGTATAGGGATCGAGCACGACGCCCATCGAAGCGAAGTCCGCAAGCTCTTCCGGCGTCAGTCTCTCGGCAAGGCCGGCATCCTGCCGAATGATGGTGTGCGGAGGAAGAGTTCGGTCCCGCTTCTCCGGTACGATCATCGGACAGATCAAGGCCATTCCGTCCACCCGTTCCGGTCTCTTCGCGATGATGCCTCTTGCGATATAGCCGCCGTAGGACTCGCCAGCCAGAGCGAAGCTCTCTCCGGGCAGCATGACGTCCAGAAAGTCCAGCACGGCCTCCAGCATCTCATCGGAATTCTGGATGTCCGAGTATCCTCTGCTCTTCCCCATTCCCGGCAGATCCAGATACAACCGTCTCCAGCCGGTCCGTTCCCGGAATACAGGCTCCATGCACCCGCTCATCAGCCTGTGGTCAGGAGTATAACCGTGAATCAGAACGATCGGTTTGCCCTCGCCTTTCTCCTCATAATACAGCTCGGCCTTGCCTGTCCGGCAGTATGGCATCTCTATCTCCTCCTCGGCACTGAATCCCGCTGCCCTTCCCGCGTCGGCGTTGCGGTTAGTCCATCCCGATGGCAGCGGAGGACACTCTCCTTATCTTAGCAGAAAGCCTCTCTACCGTGCAGGTTCGTTCTTGTAAGGCGGATATTTCAATTTACCCTTCATTAGAGTTTAATGAGAGTTCCCGCCCGTACGAATGCCCGAAGCCATGCCTGCCCCAAGTTGTCTCTTCCACGCAAAAAAGCTGCTCTCGTCCCCCAAGGGTCCGATGAGCAACTTTTTTGTTTAGCCGACATATTTGTCTATATCTATTTGGTTTTATCTATGAAGTCAGCTTGCAAAAGGCCGAAGCCTTCAAGCTGAAGCTTCCGTGGATTGGAATGCGCAGGCAAGCTTAGAAGCTGTTATGCGCGGCGCGGCTGGAGCGCCTGTTTGCCTGCTTTGGGCTCCCGGCGGGACGCCGTCGGCGATTTCAGGGTCAGGGCAATCAGACTGGAGAGCAGGCACAGCGCCCCGATGGTAACAAAGGTTGGCTGGAAGCCTCCGAGAAAGGCCGCAACGAACGAGCCGGACAGTGCGCCGATGCCGAAGCCCTGGTAAATGATGCCGTAGTTCTTGTTATGGTTCTTCAGCCCGAAGAAGTCACTGACGATCGCCGGGAAGACGGTAATGTTGCCGCCGAAGCAGAAGGCGATGGCAGCCACACAGGCGAAGAAGAGACCGAAGTTCAGTTCCGCATAGCTGAGAGTCAGCGCTGCAGCCGCCGTTACGGCGAGTGTGCAGCCGACCAGCTTGAGGCGGCTCATCTTATCGGACAGTGCGCCCAGGACCAGGCGTCCGGCCGTATTGAAGATGGCGATCATCGCCACGGCGTTCGCGGCAGTCTGCACGTCAAGTCCGGCAAGCTTCACGCCGATATCCTTCACGATGCCGATCAGATATAGTCCGCTCATGCAGGCGGTGAAGAAGATGACGAACAGCAGATATGCCTGCTTCGTGCGCAGCATTTCGCGGACGGTGTAATCTCTGTTCTCCGTCGGTTGCTGCACGGTGGCGCTCTTCTCTACCGGAGACACGGCGGCTTCCCGGATCAGCAACGAACCGACTATAACCATGGCCATCACGATCAGTCCCCAGTAGAGGAAGGCGGCGGATACGCCCACCGAGCTGATCAAGCTGCCGTTAATATATTTGAAGACCAGGCTTCCCGTTCCGTAAGCGCCGACCGAAACGCCCGAGATGAGGCCTTTGCGGCGCGGGAACCATTTGATCAGGTTGGACAAGGAGGTAATATAAGCTGTACCGTCGGCATACCCGACAATGAGGCCTGCGAGCAGGTAGAACATCGGAAGCGAGCTCGCCTGGGAGCTCAGCATCAGGCCAAGACCGAGCACGATGCCCGCTGCCGCAGTAAGCTTGCGGATGCCGATGCGATCCTGCAGCCGGCCGGCGAACAGTGTCGCAAAAGCCAGCGCGAAACTGGTAATGGAGAACGTAATCGAGACGGAGCTCAGCTGCCATCCGAATTTCGTAACAAGAGGCTGGTTGAACAGGCTCCAGGTATAAATCGTGCCAAGACCCATCTGCGTCAGTATGGTTCCGAGTACAATAAGAAAGCGATTGCTTTTTTGATCTGCCGACATGGCCGGTCCCTTCTTTCGCTATCATTTCATATCATGAGCGCTCTATTGCTTCTTTATTGTAGATCAGCGGCGGAATGAACGGCTCAAATACGGAATGAAATGACGAAAAGACGGAATGAAGTGCCTCTACAGCCTCATGAGCTGCCTGAATTCCTTCACCTTGCTGCGGCTTACCGGCACTTCAAAGTCCAGATCGCGCAGCCGAAGCAGGTACGTATTGTTGAACCACGGGATAATCTCCTTGATCTTCGAGAGGTTCACGATGAAGGAGCGATGGCAGCGGAAGAAGCGGTCCTGCGGCAGTCTGCCGTGAAACTCGCTGATGCTGACGCCCATCGAATATTCGTGGCTGCGCGTGAACACGCTGGTCGTCTTCTCCTGCGCCGAGGCGTAATAGATGTCATCGGCGTCGACGACGATGATCTTCTCATTTTCCCACAGATTGACCTTGTTGCTGACCGGGCTTCGCCCTTCCTTCGCTCCCGCATGCCGGGCCGAGGCCGCCGTCTCCAGCTTCGCCAGCATTCCCTTGATCCGCGTCTCATTGTACGGCTTCAGGATGTAATCAAACGCCTCGATTTCGAACGCTTCGGCGGCATGCTCCTTGTATGCGGTGATGAATACAATATAGGGTTTCACCGTGAACTTGCTAATATTCTGGGCCAGCAGCACGCCGTCCACCGACGGGATATTAATATCGAGAAACAGCACATCTACTTCATTGGCCTGCACATATTTCAGCGCATCCAGCCCATCCTCGAACTCGGCAACGATCTCGATCCCGCTGTTCGCCCGGATCAGATAGGCCAGCTCCTGTCTTGCCAGTTCTTCGTCTTCGACAATGATGGCTCTCATGTCATCGATGCTCCTTTTTCACCGTAAAGGTAATGATAGTACCCTTCTCCGCTCTCGTGATGCGCAGTCCCTCGCCATAGATCAGCTTCACCCGCTGGTGCACGTTGAACAGGCCGATCTTATTCTCCGGCATATCGCCGGTATATACCTTCTGAATGGTCTCTTCGCTGATGCCGACACCGGTGTCGGCTATGCCGATCTCCACGCTCTCCCCCCGGTCCTTGACGGAAATTGTGACTGTACCCGCTCCCCGCTCTTTAAGAATCCCGTGCACGATCGCGTTCTCGACCAGCGGCTGGATAATCAGGCTCGGAATCCGGACATCCGCTTCGTCGTCAATGTCGTATATAACGTTGAGGCGTTTGCCGAAGCGCGCCTTTTCAATCTCGACATAATAGCGGACCTGCTGAAGCTCCTTGCGGATATCAATGAAGTCGTCCGTCAGCTCCAGGTTGTAGCGCATATAGCCCGACAGGTTCACAATCAGTTCCCTTGCCTTGTCCGGGTCGATCCGGATCGAGGAGGCGATCGCATTCAGGGCGTTGAACAGAAAATGCGGATTGATCCGCGTCTGCAGCGCCTTCAGCTCCGCCTTGTTCGCCATCTCCTTGATATCCTCCACCCGCGAAACCTCCATCAGCGTGGAAATAATCTGCGAGAGGCCGATGGCCATTGCCTGCAGGGAATAAGTGATTTTGTGGGCTTTGGTGTAATAAATTTTGAGCGCGCCGGTAACCTCGCCCTTCTCCTTCAGCGGAATGATGATAAGAGAACGGATATGCTGATGATTGTAATCCGTGTCATTGTTGCGGATCGTGATTTCCCCGCTTGACAGCGTCTGTTTCGTCTCGTCACTGATAATCTCGTTCTTCTCCGTATAATATTCCTCCCCGACGCCGACATAAGCGCGAATCCATCTCGTATCGGTGATTGCAACCGCATCGGCTCCGATATCCTCCTTGATGATTGTGCAGATCCGGCGCAGGGACTCGGGATTGATGCTGCGAAAATAAGGGAGGGTCTTGTTGGCGATATCCAGCGCGAGCTTGGACTGCCGGGCAGCAATCCGTTCCTTCTCGCCTTCAACGCTCTGCACGAGCATGACGATCAGTCCGACGCTGACCTGGCTGACGATCATCGGAAAAGCGATCTTGGAGACAATATCGATTCCCAGCGACATCGGATGCGCCATTGCGATAATCAGCAGCATCGTGAGCGCCTCGCAGCCCATCCCGGCCAGAATACCCACCTTCCAGCGGCGCCCGGCCGGAACCCGGCGGTGAATGATCCCCGAGACAATCCCCGCAGTAACGCTCGTAATGAGACAGGGAACCGAGGTTACACCGCCGATATCGATCAGGAACCGGTGAACGCCGGAGATCAGCCCGGTGATCATGCCTACCCACGGGCCGAACAAAATGCCCCCGGCCATGATCGCCACAATGCGGACATTCACCAGCGAGCCATCCACCTTGATCCCGCTGTACGTGCTGAAGATCGCGAACAGGCTGAAGATGACAGTGCCGATGAACAGCTCGGGCGGCGCGTAGGCCCCCTTCTGAAAAATCTCCTTGAACCTCGGAATCCGGGTCAGCACGAACAGGGTCATCAGGAGCAGCGCCGCCCGTTCGAGCAGCTGCAGCAGGATCGTAATTGCGTAAGACATCGTAACAAGCCCCCATATCCATAGATATCGGTCATTATAGGCCTCGCCCCCCTGTTTGTCCAACTATCGTCCGCCGCCTCCTCCATGAAAAAACGCCCCGGCCGGTTATGGCCAGGGCGTCTGACTACAGATGCAGATTAAAGGTGCGATTCGAGAGCGATGCCTTGTAGTAGTAGGCCAGTGAGCCGGGTGCCGGTATGTCTCACACCGCAAGATCGACGCCGACAACGCCGACCTTGTTCCCGCTTCCGTCGGTAATCGACCGCGAGAGCGTAATGCAGGGGCGCTTCGTAATGGCCGAGATGTAAGGCTCAGATACATAATCCCCCTCGTTCATCGCTCCGATCCACCAATCCCGCTGCTTCGCATTAAGCAGCCCCGCTTCCGGCTGCGAGAAGATGAATGTGCCGTCCGTCCGGTTGGACCAGATCGCCTGTACGTCTTCCGATTCTTTCAGGCAGCCGGCCAGCACCTTCTTGTGCGTGTCCATATCGGGAACGCTAAGCTCCTCTCTGGCCGCCAGGCGCAGCAGCAGCTTCTTCGCATACTCCAGCTTCTCCGAGTAACGGCTGTCCTGAATCTCGTGGCTGCCGGCGATTTCCGCGACGGACTCGCGCAGCGCCTGCGACTCGGCAAGCATCTGGGCGCTGACGCCGTTCAGCTCGCCGATCTGGCTCCGCTGCCGGTCCACCTGCTCCAGCGTTACATCGACGCTGGCAATCGTCTCGTTGAGCAGGCCGACCGCCACGGTCAGCTCCTCCAGCCCCCCGGCGATGAGCTCGCTCTGGCGGACGGTCGCCTTCACGGTCTCCCCGACCGCTTCATCCACGACCCGAACCGTTCCCGACATCTCGGCGAGCCGCACCTTAACGGAGGCTACCTCGCTTACTCCACGATCGACAGAAACGCGTTCCCGCTCCACCGACTCCAGTACCTGCCGCACGCCCTGATTGATATCGACCAGCAGTGCAGAGGAACGGTCCACCGACGAGCGGCTCTGCTCCGCAAGCTTGCTGATGCGGCCGGCGACGACCGCGAAGCCTCGTCCCTGCTCGCCCGCGCGCGCCGCTTCGATGGATGCGTTAAGCGCCAGCAGCGACGTTTCTTCCACAACGCCGACGATCACTTCATTAATGCTCTCGACAGTCGCGATATGCTTGCTGAGCGCAGTGAACTTCTCGAACATATCGCCGCTCTGCTCTTTAAGCTCTTTCATGACCTCATCCGTATTCTTCAGGGAGTCGACCATTTCGGCAACCTCCCGGCTGGCCGCCTGCATGCTCCGGCCCAGCTTGTCGGTAAGCTGCTGAATGCTCTCTGCGGCCCCGGCGACCCCGTTCATTGTGGAGGAGGCTTCCTCCATATTGGCTTTGGCCTCATAGCTACGGCTCTTAAGGGCCACTTCCAGCTCATGCGATAGATCGGCTGTCCGCTGGAGCTCCTCGGTATGCCGGCTGATCTCCGCCAGCGCGCCGTGCATCCGGTCGGAGGTCACCAGCATTTCGCTGCCGAGCGTCCGCACCTGATCTTCCGCCTGGACCAGGACCGAGTCCAGCCGGCCACGGGATCGGTACACGGCGTATGAAAGAAGCATCGATGACAAGAAGATCAGCACCAGTACCAGCTTGTGTACCCAGAACATTTTGATGAACAACAGTACGTACAGTACAGCAAGCAGCAAAAAGACGGCATTCCAGGCGAAAACGAGACGCTTGTGTTGCAAGAGCATTTCGACCCACTTCCTTCATGTTATGTATCATGACATTATAGCAGGTAAAATTCGCCATGGATATGCATTCCTCAGCAATAATCCGCCCTTTTCGCCCAAATTCCGCACATTTTTCGGAGAGTTAACAAACAAAAGGCTTTATCAAATCATCGTTTCATTTATAGCTCCAGCTGGACCCAGCCCGTCTGTTGATTCGGCAATTGGACTTCCACCCAGTTCTTCCACTGCCGAATAGCTGTGACATCTTGCGGCACTTCGCTGATTTCCAGAATCACCTTGCCGTCCGGTTCATCGTACAGCGACACAGGCTGCGACAAGGTCAGGTTTTGATTCATGGGCGTCAGCTCTCTGAACGATAGATTCGTCAAATTAACCCATTTCGTCCCCGTCTGCACTTCGACCAGATACCAGGATTTCCAGCGCTTAATCGCATGCACTTCCTGCGGAGGAAGCAGCGTCTCAGAGGTTTGATCGAGCGGTGAAGCATAGAGCGAAACTTTGTCTTGCAGATCCAGATACACATCAACCGTCTCCGGCGTTCCGATTTGCGGATGTGCTTCATAAATCCATTTTGGTCCCGCGTAAGTCTGAATCAAGAACCAATTTCCTGACCGGCGTATGGACTGTAACGTCTGCGGCGAGATCTGGATGGATGCCTGGGAAAGGAAGTTGTTTTGACTATAAGCCCTCTTGGTTTCCGTTATGTTGAACGAGGCGGCATAGTCCTGGACCACCCTGTTATTTTTATTTTTCTGATACCACAGCTTATATCCTTCATCCGCGAGCCACAGGCCAATCGTCTTGTTCTTCCTCCATTCTGAAGAAAAAGCGGAGATCGGCAGATTGGTTTCTCCCGTCTTCGTGCCCAGCTCCGGTGTGAAGGCAGGCCGGCCGTACGTTTGAATGAACCAATCCGTATATCCGCCGCCCGAAGGATTGGACGAAGGAGCCACGAGAGAATATCCCGTTTTGGAGGAAAAAGTGCGGGCCAACCGTTGATCGCGTGACAGATTGGCTTTCTGGGTATGAAAATTCCAATACAAAATGCTGCCTGCGGTATGGTAGGACACCGCGATTTCAGGGTCGATCCGTTTCGTAAACGCAACCAGAGCTTTCGTCTCTTCGGCCTGTTCGGGAGCCGTCCCTTTATAATTCATAAAGTTCGGATATGAGACTGCTTTTTGAATATGCGCCCAATCCGCATCATATTGGCGATTCAGGTCGACACCTTTCGCATTCGCTTTCCAGCGGTCAAAGTTGGCGCTGCCGCCGTTCATCTGGATAAGCCTTGTCCGCACCGATTGCGGGAAAGCGGAAGCTCCGAACTGCTGCAGGGTCACACCGTCAGGATTGACCATAGGAACAAACCAAATGGTCGTCTCATTCAGGCTCTGCCTGGCTGAATATTTCCCGATTTGCCCGTCGCTGATATAGGCCTGGGCATATTGCTCCAGCATGTACAGATTCAAGGTTGTCGTCAGCCATTCCCGGGCATGATGGGAACCGTTAATAAAAATCGTCGCCTCTCCATTTCCGAGCGCAACCGCCCAAATGTCGCGGCCGAAAGCGGTCTTGCCAATGCTCTCATAGCGGATCAGATTGGGATAAGCGGCGGCCAGAGCCTGTATATCTTTCGTCATTTGGGCATAGGTATAGACCTGTTTGGGGTTGACGATCGATGTTGAAGCGGCACTAACCAGGGATGGCATAATGGCAGCAAACCCTAGAAGGAAAGAAAGGAAAATGACAGGAATACGCAGTCGTCGTGAAAACAAAAACAAATCACCTCATTAATGCATTTTTTCTTATTAAAAATAAAAATCTGGTCGATGCAGCCCGTGTATGTATCAATGATCTCAAGTGAGACACATGGCAACCTCCCCCTCCCCTGGATGATTTTCGGTTAGCCATTTGAACACTTCTACAGGCAGGACTAAAGTCCCTTCTTGGACCGCGGAAATTGTTGAAATTTACGAACCTGACATGCTTGCGAGGACTCAGTTGAGAAAAAAAGCCGGCAGCTCATCCTGGATGATGAACTGCCGGCCCATATACTGAATTCTTGGCACTAAGAGAAGATGCTTCTGTGGGACAAACTCTTGGGTTCGGGATCGGGCCGCTCTTACGCGCGGTCCAGCATGCCCCGCGCAATCCATATGCCTGCCGCGCCCGCCTGAGCGAGTCCCCGTGTTATTCCCGCGCCGTCTCCGCCGCAGAAGAGCCCGGCAATCTCCGTCTCGAAGGTCATCTTCAGCTTCGGACGGGCGGAGTAGAACTTCGCTTCCACCCCGTAGAACAGCGTATGCTCCGAGGCGATGCCGGGGGTGACCTTCTCCAGCGCCTCGACCATTTCGATCAGGCTCTTCATCGTGTTATACGGCAGAACCAGACCGAGATCGCCGGGAACCGCCTCTTTCAGCGTAGGCTCGACGAAGCCTTCCGCGATTCTGGTAGCGGTCGAGCGCCGGCCCCGCAGAATATCGCCGTATTTCTGCACGATGACCCCGCCGTTTGAAAGATCATTCGCCCGTTTGCAAATTTCGCGCGCGTATTCGTTAGGCTTGTCGAATGGTTCAGTGAATTTGTGGGAGACCAGCAGCGCAAAGTTGGTGTTGGCAGAACCAAGCGCCGGATCGTTATAGGAGTGGCCGTTCGCCGCCATTACGCCGCTGTGATTCTCGACCACCACATGGCCCGACGGGTTGCTGCAGAAGGTGCGGACCCGGGTGCCCACCGACGTATTGAAAATGAATTTGCCTTCATAGAGATGCTCGTTGATCTCCTGCATGACAACATCCGAGGTCTCAACGCGGACACCGACATCCACCTGGTTGTTGTACATCTTCAGGCGGCGGCTCTTGAAGACCTCGGTCAGCCAGGCTGAGCCGTCCCGTCCCGGGGCAATCATCACCAGTCCGGCCTCGTAGGTTTCGCCATTCTTCAGCGTGACGCCGGTTACCCGGTGTCCCCCATCCTCCTTGACCGTTACGATATCCTGGACCTCGGTCCGGAACTGCATGTCAATTCTCGTCTGCAGGTATTCGTAAATGGATTTCAGAATCTCGAGATTCTGCTCCGTTCCCAAGTGGCGCACCTGGGCGCGCAGCAGCTTCAGCCCCGCCGCGTAGCCGCGCTGCTCGATGCGGCGGATCGGCTCGGTCGTCGGGTCGGTAATCACATCCGTCGCCCCATGCTCCAGATTGATATCGTCAACGTAGCGGATCAGTTCCGTAACCTTCGACGGCGGCAAATAATCCGTCATCCAGCCGCCGAACTCGGTCGTAATATTGAATTTGCCGTCGCTGTATGCACCGGCTCCGCCAAAGCCGGCGGTAATGGAGCAGGCTGGAAGACAGCCTGCGAACTCCTTGCGTCCGGATGCCGGAGGGCAGAATTGAATCTTCTCCTCCAGAATCGGACATCTGCGTTTGTATATGTCATGTCCTTTGTCGATCAGCAGCACTTTCCAGTGAGGGGCCTTCCGCGTCAGCTCATAGCATGCAAATATCCCGGCAGGACCGGCACCTACGACAATCACATCATATTTACTCATCTGTTCCTCCAGCAATCAATGGATTTGGGAAGCAAGGCACGGCAAAAATCCCGTCCAGGACCTGGGCACGCCAAAGAGGGCGCCCATCCGTAGCCGGGAATTTACGGTTCCCTGTAGAGACCCTCAAACCGTATTTCTGAGGATATACGAACAGCAAGATTTTTTAAGCCATTAGCAGTTTACCTGAATACTGACGAATATGTCAATGAAAAAACTCGATATTATACGTATTTCAACGAAAAACACAAACTTTCTTCTTGATAATCCAAGTGAATTTGATCAAAAACCGAACATTATGAACTTCCCTCGACATGGAAGGAAAATTAGGGATTCCTGTCGAATATATTCGGTTATTGCCACTGGAAATGAGGAAACTTCGATGCCCAACCCTTTGCAACCTCCTCGCCAATTCAATTGGAACCGTGCGCTGCTGAATGCCTTCTGGATTGTGCTGCTTATTCATACATCAAGTCAACTGTTAAACAGCCGCCTCATTCTGCCTGATTTGATTATTGTGGGTATCATTGTTCTGCTTGAAAGCATCTGCAAATGGAAGCCCGATGCAAGCGAAGTTTCCATCACGGTTGGAAGCTATGTTATATCCGTTCTGATCGTCGCGTTTCTGGCTCCGGATGTTCGTGTATGGCCGCTGATTATGGCTCTCCCGCTGCTGGTATCCATGATCTACATGAGAACCTCCTACCTGTTCGCTTCTGCCGCGGGGGCGCTCCTGTTTCTGGCGATACTTGGAGAAGTTCAAGGCTTGAACGCCTCCCAGCTGCCAGACACGTTGCTGATCGGCATGATGTTCGCCGCTCTTGCCCTGACCGGGCTTGGCGTCATCCGGCGCGGCAACGACCTGATCCGTTCCCTTGCGAATTCCGAGAAAACCGAGCAGGATCTGCGGATTCAGAACATCATCATGGACCGCCTGTCCAAAATCGACCCGCTGACCGACTTATACAACCATAAGACTTTCCATGAATACTTGGGCTGGCTGATCGATCACCAGCAATCCAATCCTTTTCCCATGCAGCTGGCGATTCTCGATATCGATAACTTCAAGAAAGTGAACGACACCTACGGCCACTGGGTCGGCGACATCGCGCTGAAGCAGGTTG
The DNA here is from genome assembly GCF_000758685.1 of Paenibacillus stellifer. Lineage (NCBI taxonomy): Bacteria > Bacillati > Bacillota > Bacilli > Caryophanales > Paenibacillaceae > Paenibacillus > Paenibacillus stellifer. Next base: position 435,544 of record NZ_CP009286.1, on the reverse strand, counting down.
CGTCCGAGGTGCTCTTCCATATTGGAACCGACGATTTTGCCGCCCGATACGGCGGAGAGGAATTCGCCATCATTCTGACCGCCAAGACGCTAGAGGAAGCGCGGGACATTATGGAACGGATAAGGACCGGCGTCGCCGGCCACCATATTTCCGAGATGGAAGGAAAGTCGGTGACGGTGAGCATCGGCATGCATGATTTTCAGGGCGCGGATTCGAAGAGCTATGTCTTTCAAAAAGCTGACGATGCCCTGTACGAAGCGAAGAAGACGGGGAAGAACCGGATTATCGTGCTTTAGAACACAAACAAGGGATGCACCTTTCGGCCTTGCGGCCGATCGGGCATCCCTTATTTGTGTCGGTGAATGAACAGCTTAAGTTACATCCAACCGCCGCCCTGCTGCCGGATGAATGCCTCCGTATGCTGCCGGGACAGCGGGCGGCTGATCAGATAGCCCTGCACCATATCGCATCCTGAACCCTTCAGGAAGGCAAGCTGCTCCTTGTCCTCTACGCCTTCCGCCACGACCTCAAGCCCGATTTCATGGCCCAGCGACACCATCGTCCGGATGAATGACTGGCTGAAGGGGTCGCCCGGAAGGGGGTCGATGAAGGTCTTGTCCATTTTCAGCGTGGAGATCGGAAGCTGCTGCAGGTAGCTAAGCGAGGAATAGCCTGTGCCGAAATCGTCCAGCGCAATGCGGATGCCCCTTGAGCGCAGCTCGTTGAGCTTGGCGATCGTCCGCTCATACGATTCGATAAAGACCGACTCCGTGATCTCAAGCTCCAGGCATTCCGGCGCCATGCCGCTTTCTTCAAGAATTTCGGTTAGCATATCGATAAAGTCGTCCTGAAGCAACTGGATCACCGAAATGTTAACCGAGATCTTGTAGGAATGGCGCCGGTCCCGGCACACTGATTTCATGAAGAAGCAGGCCTCTCGCAGCACCCACCTTCCGATCGGAATAATCAGCCGCGAATCCTCGGCAATCTGGATGAACGTCAGAGGCGACACGAAGCCAAGCTCGGGGCTGTTCCAGCGGATCAGTGCTTCGAAGCCGGTAATGGAGCCTGTCGCAATCTCCACCTGGGGTTGATAGTACAGCTCAAACTCCGCATTGTCGAGCGCGCTGCGCAGATGCTTCTCGATCATCATCCGTTCGCTGAATTCGGTGTGCATCGATTTGTCATACACGGCATAAATGCCCTTGCCCGCTTCTTTGGCCCGGTACATGGCAATATCGGCGTTCTTGAGAATCTCCTCCGTGGAGCTTCCGTCTTCCGGATAAAAGGAAATGCCGACGCTCACCGAGACATAGATGCTGCTCTCGCCGATCGAGAACGGCTTCTTGAACTCGCAGATAATGTTCTCGGCCATGCGCGTCACATCATCCCTGCCTGCGACATCCTTGACGAAGATTACGAATTCATCTCCTCCCAGGCGGGAGAGCATGCTGCCTTCTCCGGATAAAATCTCCTGCAATCTCTCGCTCATCTGCCGGATCAGAATATCGCCGAACTTATGGCCCATCGTGTCATTGATATATTTGAAGTTGTCCGTATCCACGAACAGCAGCGCGGCATTTCCTCCGGGAAAGAGGAAATATTTCTCCATCGCATCCAGCAGATACGGACGGTTCGGCAGATGGCTTAAGGAATCGAAATAAGCGAGATGATGCATTTCCTTCTGATTCTCGAGCAAAATATCATAATGCTCCATGAGCTCATGCTGAGTGGCTGTAAGCTGCTCATAGGTTGCCTCAAGCTCCTGGTAGCTGTTGCTCAGCTTGAACTCTATCTGCTTCCGGTGGGTGATGTCGATCAGCGATCCGATAAACAGCGGGCGGCCACCGCCGATATCTCCGATGGACTTGCCTCTGACCTCGAACCAGAGATATCTTCCGTCTTCGGTCCGCATCCGGTACTCTGTCTCATAGACTGGTGTACGGCCTGCAAGATGATCGTACAGCGCGCGGTCCGAATACTCCCTGTCGTCCGGATGAATGAGCATCAGGAGCGATTCGACAGAGCGGTCGATGCCCTTCTCGGTGAACCCCATCGTCTCATACCATCGCTCGGAGACCCAATACGTCCAGCTATCGATCTCCAGCTCCCAGATGTAAGCCCCCGAGGCTTCAACCGCCAAACGGAACCGCCGTTCGCTGAATCCCAGCTTCTCGTTATGCTCCTGGAGTTCCTCCTGGGCATGCGCCAGCTCCCGGTTCGCCGCCTCCAGCTTGCAGTAGCTGGAATGCAGCTTCAGCTCATTGCGCTTTTGTTCATCGATATCGATCCCGATCAGCACAAAAGTGTCCGAGTCGCGGCCTCCGAGCTCCCTGATCAGCGTCGTCCGGCACAGATAGAATCTGCCATCCGGACTGTTCTCCGGAATCTGCAGCTCCTTTCGGTCGACAAAATGATAGGCGACCGCGCGATGCAGCAGCTCCTTGATCTGGCTCGCACCCGGAATTATAATTGCCGCCTCGTCCAGTTTTCTTCCGATCAGCTCCGCTTCGCTGACCCCGAGAACCTGTTCACCGAGCTTGTTAAGCCGCATGATCGTCCGGTCCTCCCGGACCGCCAGCACGAACACGCCTGTATGCTCGATGATGCTCTCCGTGAAACGCTGTTCGGCGCGGAGTCCCTTGCGCAGACGCCCGATGTATATGCGGAGAAGGAGAATGCCTGCGGTCATCAGAAGAACGGCGGCGGCAAGCCACAGAATAGCCCGGTAGCGCTTCTGATCCATATATCCATCGGAATGGCTGAAGAAATACTGCTGGTACAGCTGCTCGAAGGTTCCGTCCCGCTGAAGGAGATCCAGGCGCTTATTGATATAGGGAATCAGTTCTGCCGAGTCCTTGCTCACGCCGTAGGCCACATCTGCCGGATATAAATTTCTCAATTTATGTATGATCTTCCCCGTTAATCCCTCTTCGACAATGAGATAGTCAACGACCGATTGATTCTCGAAGAGCAGATCGATATGGCCCTTCGTCAGGGCATCAAGAGCTTCGGCAACCGTCGGATACGCAGTGTATCCGCTGACTCCCGCCTTCTTGAGAAGCACGCTCTCCGTATACTGCCCCTTGCCCACGCCAATCCTGTAACTTCCCAAATTCTTAAGCGTGACCTGCCCTGTAAATCCCGGTCTGGCATACACCGATATGAAGGTCTGCATCACCGGCTTGGAGTAGAGTATGTCCCGCGCCCGATCGGCGTTAACCGCCATCAGGCCGCCCGTATCGATTTCCCCGTTCACCAGCTGCCGATACACCTTGTTCCAAGGTTCACTGCTGTAATCCACGTGGTACGTCTGCTTCTCAAAGATCCGGTTCGTCAGATCGATATCAAAACCGGTCAAGTAATTGTTCTGAACATATTTATAAGGGGGATAGTCCAGCTCCGCCCTGTAAGCCACTTCCTTCTTGGCGGCAAGAGCAGCCTCGGGCAGTATGGCAAGCAGCAGTACAAGAAACGGCAGGATGAACGCATGACGCTTCATCGCTATTTCTCCTTAGATTTATTTGTCGGTTATCAACAGAAATAGGAAAGTATATGAGTTGGTTCGACAAATATTGGGAGAATTCCTGCTTCTTAAGGGGGAAAATGTAATTTTTAATGAGCCAAACGCCCTACCCCGCCTTATCACTAAAATTGTAACAATTTAAAGTGAGAATATTCACTTTTCATATTGCTTTTTATTTATAAAATGTGGATAATAGCATTATCGGTTTAGATGATAACGATTCTCATTATCGATTACAATTTCAAGTTTGAAGGAGACTGAATGCCCATGAACGCTACCGCCCGGACGTCGCTGGAAGTTGATGATTACCTGGATCTGCTGAATCTTGCCGTCAAAGTCGGAGATGTGAAATGGCAGCAGCAGATCAAGTCCCGCCTGCAATTTTTGCTCTGCACCGACAACTCCAGAAAATAAACATAGACATCCTGCTCTAAAGTCTTGAACAGCCGCTCTCCGATCAGCCGGAGGGCGGCTGTTGACGTTTACGGGAATCATCCGGGCAGGCGCATCGGCAAGCGGAGGAAGGTAAATATATAGTATATTTAATACAGGCTATACAGTCCCACCGATTGGAGCGTGTCCTATTGAAAAGATATGTGATGTTACTGTTGATCGGTCTATTATGGCTGCCCGGCCTTTGCTCCGCAGCGGCAATCCCGGAGCGCACGGGCATTGTAACTGACCGGGCGGGAATGCTGACCTCCGGCGAAGCTAGTGAGCTCGCCCGGGAAGCGGAGAGCGGAAATTACCGGCTGTACGTGCTGACGATCGACTCCTTGAACGGCGAATCCTCGGCCACATACGCGGCAGACGTCTACGACGCCTGGCGGTTGTCGGGCCGTGATATCCTGCTGCTCCTCTCATCCAGCGATCAGCAGGCGGAGCTCAGCTTCATCAATCCGCAGCTCCAGAGCGCCCTGGATTCCTGGTCTTCCAGCAGCGGAGCCGGAACCGGGTCTGCTGCGGTCAAGCAGGTGATTGATACCTATTTCATCCCCCATGCGAAGAGCGGAGATTTCGCGGGTGGTATCAAGGCGCTGGCTGGCGCCCTTGATGACATCGGCAGCGGCAGACAAGACATCGGCGGCGGCGGACAAGGGGCCGCCAATTCCACAGCGGGTTCCTTTCCGCTGGGCACGATCGCCGCTCTGCTGATCGGTGTGCTGATACTCGGAGTCATCGCCTATGTGGCGATCTCCGGCTCCCGGCTGCGCAGACAGCTGTCGGGCCGGCGCGAGCAGATCGGCGACCTGCTCGTGCGGGCCAACCGGGCGCTGGATTCTCTGAAGCCGTTTCAGGGCATTGTGCAGGGCAAGACCGGCGAAATGGCGGAGGGAATCTCCTCCCGCCTCTCGAATGCGCTTATCGAGCTCTCCGCCCTGAACTCGGAGAACCAGGGTGAGCTTCCCGCCTTCTGGAAGCTGGGCGCCCTGCGGACAGTCATCGGCGTCCTTCAGGAGAAGGAAGACTCCTACCGGAGCTTGCTGGAGGGAGAGGAGAAGCAGATCGCGGTCATCAGCGAAGCGGACCGTGGCGTCAAGGCGAAGATCAACGAATTGAAGCAGGATATGCCCGAACTGAACGAGGATCTTCAGGAGACGCTGAAGGAGACGGGATTCGGGCTTCAGGAGATCGCGGAAGATCTGAAGGAGCTGTCCGAGGAGACGGATAAAGCGGACCAGTTAGAGCTGTTCGACCCGGTAGCTGTCCAGGAGCTTGCCGGCGAGGCGCAAGCGAAGCAGGAGCAGATCGAACGGGATATTCAGGACGTGGAGGTCTACCGCAACAAGCTGCGCCAATTCCCGGAACGCCTGGCGGCAGCCAGAGCCAGGATCGCGGAATTGATTCAGGCGAACTCGCTTCAGAACATGAAGGTGAAGCCTTACGATAATCTGGAGTCGGCTTCCTCGCGGATGGCGACTCTGGAGGCTCCGCTGAGCAGCGGAATGATGGACGAGGTGCGGAGCATTTCCGCAGCGGTCGATGTGCTGGTCGAAGAGGCGGTCGCCATGACCGAGCGGCAGGCACGGCTGCGGGAGAGCAACCGCAGCGATCTGGAGACGGCCCGCAGCGGCTTCGGCACTCTCCGCCAGCGCCGGAGCGAGCTGCAGAGCCGGATTTCGGAAGCCGGCCGCCGCTTCGACTCGCGGCATATCGCTTCGCCGCAGACGGCACTGGACGAATGGAGCCGCCGCATAGCGGAAGCGGAAGGCGAGCTTCCCCGGATCGAAGCTCTGACGAGCGATGAGCGCGGGGAATTCGAGCAGGCCCGTACCGCGCTGGATCGCCTGCTGGCGCTCCAGGAGGAAGGCGGCCACGCGCTTGGCGGCGCAGCCGATGCCGTCGCCGGGCTTGGCGACCGGCTGAACCGGGTAAGCGCGGCGCTCCAGGAAGGCGAGAGCCGGCTGGAGGCGGCCCGGATGCAGCTGCGCAGCAAGGGCCTGTCCCTGGGGGGCGGACTCTCGCTCTCGTCCGTCCCGGGATACCGGGAGCTGCAGAGCGGCCTGTCTGCAGCGCCCTTCAACCTCGATGAGCTGGAGGCAGCGGCCGGGAGCTATACCGCTCAGGTTGCCCAGATCGCGGATGAGGCGGCCCGTCTGATCCGGCGGCGTGAAGAAGAGGAGCGCCGGGCCCAGATGGCGATGCTTGAGGAGCAGGCGCGCAGACAGCAGCGTCCGCCGGGAACGCCTCCCTTTGGGGGTGGCGGCTTTGGCGGTGGCGGTGATGGCTTCGGCGGAGGCGGGGGCCGCAGTGGCGGTGGTGGACACAGCGGAGGCGGAGGCGGCCGGTCCTCCGGCGGCTCCTCCTGGGGAGGCGGAGGCAAGTCGGGCGGCGGCTCTAAATGGTAGGAGCACCGGGTCCGCAGCCGGAGACTGTTCCGGCTTGCGCCAATCCGCTGGCGCCGGGCGATGAAAGTCAAGCTTACCCGGCTAAGGCAGCGGCCGGACTGGAATGTGTATCGGCCTGAACATGTCGGCTTGAATGTGTCCGGCTTGAACGTGCTCGGCCTGTACGTGTTCGGCTTGAACGTGTCCAGCCTGAATGTGTCCGGCCTTGAACCTGTTCAGCTTGAACCTGTTCGGCTTGAACGTGTTCGGCTTGAACGTGTCCAGCCTGAATGTGTCCGGCTTGAACGTGTTCGGCTTGAACGTGTCCAGCCTGAATGTGTCCGGCTTGAACTTAACAGCGCCGCTGGTCTTCAACGACCGGCGGCGCTTGTTTTTGTTGATGTGCCCGCCCCGGATGGTTGGGAACCTGCTGTATACGGCCGTGATGCCTATTCCGGCGACCGTCCCTCCATCGTCTCGATGAACCGCCGCTGCGAAGGAGACAGCCAGCGGTCCTTGCGGTAGACGAGCTGAATCTGAAAGCCCAGGCCGCCGCCAGCAGCAAGCGGAACCGCCTTCAGTTCACCCTTTTCCACCTCATCCTTAATCGTATAACCCGGCAGATAAGCAACTCCCCATTCATGCCTAACCGCCTGTTTGATTCCCTCCAGATTCCCAAGCTCCAGCTCGATTCGTGGCGAAATCCCCCGCTCCCTCAGAGCATGCAGCAGATGATTCCGGTATGTGCAGCTCTCCTCGGTAAGCACCAGCTTCTCCCCGGCCAGCATGGCAAAGTCCGCCGATTTCCGCTCCGCGAGATGATGTCCGGGAGGGACAACGACGAACAGCTCCTCCTGGCTCAGAGCCAGCGTGTTCAGTTCATCCAGCGTACAGGGCTTGTCGAAAATCAAGCCGAAATCCGCTGTATTATTCCGCACCGAAGCGATAATGTCCGGCTCGGAGCCGGGGACTACGCGCAGCCGGATGCCGGGGTAGGCGCTGCGGTAGCGGTGAAGCCGATGAGGCAGGAAATAGGCGGCCAGCGTCTCGATCGAGCCTATGGCCAGCTCGCCGCTATGCCCTTCGGAGACGGCCTCCTTCGCTTCCCCTACGAGCGCGAGAATATGATGGGCATACCCGAGAAGCGTCCGCCCGGCGAAGGTCGGCGCCATCCCCCGGCCGGAGCGCTCCAGCAGCTTCGCGCCGTACAGCTCCTCCAGCTTGGCGATCTGGGCGGTAATGCTGGACTGGGCATAGCCGAGATTCTCCGCAGCCCGTGTGTAGCTGCCGCTTGCCGCTACCTCGCAGAATGTGCGCAAATACGTAAGTTCCATACCGTTACCCTCTCTATTATCAATCATTTCGATAATTGCTATCTATAACTATAGATAACGGCAATATCTCTTTCAAGCTACAATAACGGAGAAGACACAACTTCCGTCCAAAAAACAAATCATGAGGAGGAATTATCATGAACGTACGACCCAAAAGCCAGGTATTGGCGGTTCCTGCCGCCGGCCCCGCAGAAGCGGCGGCCCACTTCGCCGCCAAGGAAGCCTTCGAGACCGATGTCGCCGATGTTGCATACGATCTCCGCGAAGGCCTCGCGGACTTCATCCTGGTCGATGTCCGCGACGCCCGCTCATTCGAGGAGGCGCATCTGCCCGGCGCGGTATCCATTCCTTCCGGCCGGCTGCATCCCGGCGATGAAGAGAGGCTTCCCCGCGGTCGGACGCTGGTGCTGTACTGCTGGGGCCCCGCCTGCAACGGAGCGAGCAAAGCGGCGGCAAGGCTGGCCCGCCAGGGGTACGCCGTCAAGGAGATGCTTGGCGGCATCGAATATTGGCGGAAGGAGGGCGGCCCGCTGGAAGGAACGCTTCGCGGGGAGGCGCCGCTCTATTACCGGATGCCGGCCTGGCCGGAACGTTAACCGGCATTCGCTTCGGTTATGCTTCCCCGTCCATCCCTGTGCAGCCGCAGCGCCAAAAGACCCTCGGCCGCCGCTTCTCCGAGCGGCGGGAGGGTCTTTTTTTCACAAGAATCCAATCAGTGGAGCATATGCCCCCAGAGCCAGACAGTCGAATACTTAAGCATGATCTTCCGTATCCAGAAACGGCTTGTTCACATAATAATACATGACGCCCATCAGCACGCCGCCGCCGATGAGATTGCCGAAGGTAACCGGGATCAGATTATGAAACACGCCTCCCCAGGAGATCGTGCCCGGATGGTTCAGCACAAGCGCGATGGCAAAGGTACACATGTTGGCGATGCTGTGCTCGTAGCCGGAAATGAAGAAGCAGAAGACGAACAGCACCATGGCGAACATTTTGGCCCCGTCGGTCTTCATGGACATGGGGACGAAGAAGGCCAGGCAGACGAGCCAGTTACAGAGGATAGCCCGCCAGAAGAGTTCGAAAGCGGGAGCTTCCATTTTGTGCTCCACGACGCTCAGCAGGAAGCCGTTCACATTCGAGGCATCGAACAACCCGGTCAAATAAATGAGCAGTGCGAAAGCCCCCGCGCCCAAAATATTGCCGATATAGCTCAGCACCCACATTCGCCCGACATCGGTCCACCGCATTTTCCGGCGCAGGGCCGTATAGGTGTAGTAGAACGTGTCGCCGGTGAATAGATCCCCTCCGCCGTAGGAGATCAGAATGATGGCAGCGCCGAAGGTGACGGCAGCCATCGGATACGTGAGCGGAGACTGCTCCATGAAGAAGAAGTTGCCCGTCTTGAATGCGACGATAACGCCGAATCCGATGAACATACTGGCCAGCATGGCGCGGGCGATATAGCGAAAAATGCTGTTTCGGTAGATCTTTTGCTTCTTTAGAGCAAGTTGCTCGACTTTAAGCAGCGCTTCGTTTTCCATAGTTCCTCCGCAGGATGGGATTTTTAGCTTATTATTCCCAATAACCCGTAAGAAATCGCTTGAATCAGCATCCTTCGGAGGTTCGTTATCCGGCCGGTTCGCTCACTCGTCGTCGTTCAGTGCGGCAATCCCTTCCGCCTTCTCGCTGCTGGCCACCACAATCAGCACCAGGATCAGACCGCCCAGGATCATAATAAAAATCCTCCTCTCCGCATCGCCGCGCGCCATGTCGCAGTGTATGAACGGGAAAGGAGGATTATGATGGATGCCGTATTCTGGCATAAAAGTCTGGCCGGTCAGTTCAAAAAGCTGCCGAGCCCGCTGTCCGCATCCTGATTCAGCGCCTGGGGACGGTTCTGCTCGCCCTGCCCGAGACGGTTGCCGAGCTGCGTATTGATCGCGGTCATCTTGGTCGTGTAATCCTGGCAGCTCTCGATGATGCGGCGGTTGGACTGCTCCGACGTATCGAGGGCGGACATCAGATCGCCGATCGCCTGATTGACGGCCTCCATGGACATGGACGGCTTGGCCAGAAGCTCGGTCGTCTTCTCCGTCGTCGTACGCAGCAGCCGCGCGTTCTCCTTGAACTGGTCCTCGATCGTCTTGTTGGTCGCCTCGACGGCGGAGATGACATTCTCCTGGTCCGCCAGCGACATGGCGATCATGGCCGAGACCGTGATGAGATTCGAGGTCTTGTCGATCGCATTGTTCACGGAGTCGATCAGCTTGTCGTTGTTGTCGTTGATGATGTCCGTGGCAGCGATCGCCTGGTTGTACAGCATGATCATTTCGGTCATCGATTGGATGCGCGTCACGACCTTGCGCAGGCCTCTCTCCAGATAAGTCTTACGGTACTCGTTCTCCGGCTTGGCGATTTCGGCATCGAACATCTCCTTCAGCCGATTGCCGAACGCGATTTTGGTCTGGAGATTATAGATCTCATCCATGGAGGTGCGCTTGAGCTGGCGCATGTTGACGATGCTCTCCTCCAGCGTGTCCCTGCCGTCCCGGAGGCCGGTGATGATGGCGTCGATATTCGTGCGGACGGACTGGTACTTGTAGACGTAGTTCTTGAGCGGGCTTTTGCGGAGCATTTTGCCGAAAAAGCTCACATTCTTGCTCTGCTGCAGATCCTCGCATTCATTCCGCAGCTTCAGAATCATGTTCGACACTTCAGTCCGCTTCCCGCTCATCAGCTCGTTGACCGGACGGTCCAGCAGCTTCAGCGTCTGCCCCGCCTTCTCCTGCGTCTTGACGCCCAGCTTGCCAATATCGTCCATCAGCGTGTCCAATTGAACGGTGTCGGTCTTCGCAACTCTCTCGATCAACTGCGAGGCTTCCTGGACAACCTTGTCTTCATCTTCCTTCTTCAGTGGAATCAGCGGTGTGGACATGCTCTTCCCTCCTATAATTCGGCGCTGTTATAGCGCTGGTGAATCAGCTCCGCCTTGCTCTGCAGTTCCATCAAATCCTTGTGTTCGATCGTCGAAGCGATCTCGGTAATTTTGGAATCAATATCCTTGATACCGTTCAGCAGCATCCGGCGATTCCGCGTTTTGGCTTCGCCGCTGAGCCTGAGGAACGGGTTGATCACGGCGTTCAGGTCCTTCAGCACGAGGCGGCGGATCGTATGGTTGATCTCGCCGCTGTTCAGCTCCTGAAGCTGCGGAATGACGCGCTGCAGACGGGCGAACAGCGCAAGCGACTTCTCGACGATTTCATTGTCGAGCGTGTACTTTTGGCCCTCGGAGATGATCATATCCTCCAGAATACCGAGGTACTCGACCACGGGAAGGAATTCGGGGTTGATTCCTCCGCCGCTGCGGCCAGGTGCTCCGCTTCCGGGCTCCTCTGCGGGATGCGCCGCCTGGAAGCCGGAGGCGCTTGCCTGGGGTGCCGCCGCCTGCCCGCGGCTGCCTGCTGCGCCGCCCGGAGCTCCGGGACGCCCGCTGGCGCCCGGAAGGCCGCCGCTGCCTCCGGCGCCGCCCGCTCCTTGCCGGGAAGGCAGTGAGGCTGCGGTCTCCTGGCCGGCCGGCAGCACTTCCGCCGGCAGATTGCTCCGCCGGCTTCCGCCGCCCATCAGTCCTAGCGCCGCTCCTCCTACGGGAAGCAGCAGGGACAGCATTTCCGGCAGAATGGAGCTCGTCAGCACGGCCGCGGCGTAGCCAATGCCTGCATATACCAATACTTTCGCTTGAGATTTCATCGTAGTCACCTCTTAGGCCATCTTTCCCCGGGGATTATAGCCTGTCTTCTTTGGAAGAAAAGTAACATTTTCCGCGCGCTCCTGTCAATTGAATCGCTCCGGCAGCTGGTACTCCCGCCGCTGGACAATCACCGGCTGCTCGATATGGGTTGCCAAAATATCGGCTTCCAGCTCCATCGCCGGAACTTTGCCGCCGAGCGCGCTTTTTACCGCCAAATAGGGGAAATTAATGCCGGACAGACAGGACAGATGCAACCCGCCTGACATTCTGGGATTGATCTCCAGCAATTTCGCCGTCTCTTGGTTATACTTCATTTGGATATTAAAGTTGTAGGGAAAACGGAAGGTTTCCGCCACCCGGGCCGCAAGCTCCAGGAAATCAGGATGCCGTTCCAACAAGCGCAGGCGTCCGCCCGCCTTCCGGCGCGGAACCGCTGCAAGCAGACGGCCCTCTCCGTCAGACAGGCAGTCAATGCTGTATTCATCCCCCTCCAGCAACTCCATCACCATCAGATCGGGGAAGGAGGACGCCTTCGCCAGAATCGTCTGCGCCTCCTCCAGGGAAATGTAGGGCGTCACGTAGCCAAACAGGTCCGCAAGGTGATCCCGCTTGTTGTCGATGATCCGGAACCCGAGGCCGCCCTCGGAATCATTGGGCTTGAAGCAGACGCGGTAGCCCATGTCCCCGAGCTCTCGGCAGGCTTCGCCGAAAGCTTCTGCGCTGCGGACAATCCGGTATTCGGGAACCGGCATAATGCCGGTTGCCCGTACGCGCTCGTAAAAGCTGGCCTTGAGCATGACGCTCTCCAGCAGCTCCGTATCCCGGCACACCAGCACCTTGGTTCCGATCTCGTCAAACCGCGCGATATGCCGCGAAATCTCAAGCATGTGCAGCCGGGGAATGAACACGTCGATAGCGTGCCTGCGGCAGAAATCCAGGCAGAACTCCACATAGGCCAGCCCTGTGAGTTCAGGCTCCGTCTCGGCAATATCGGCCCCCTGAAGCGACATATGATTAATATCGGGATGGGTTGCATAAATCGTGAACGGCACGCCATCCGGATTCTCGCGAATGAGATTCATATAGTGATAGGCGACCGAGAACCAGCGGTTAAAATAGACGCGGACGGGCTTCATGAGGCACCTGCTTCCGCTTCGGCGGCCGCTCGGTTCCGTTCATGGAACTCCCGGACCATCGACAGAATTTCGTCGGCGGCGAACACGCCGGACTGGTTTGTAAACCGGTAGCCGCCGGGGTGGACATCGCCTGTGCCACCTGCGACCGTGGTGCTGGCAGCGTCTTTTGCGCGACCTGTACCTCTTGCGCCGCCTGTTCCGCCCGTGCCCGTGGTGCTGGCAGCGTCTTTTGCGCTGCCTGTACCTCTTGCGCCGCCTGTTCCGCCCGTGCCCGTGGTGCTGGCAGCGTCTTTTGCGCTGCCTGTACCTCTTGCGCCGCCTGCATCTCTTGTGCTGCCCGCGTCTACCGTCTCTCCTGCGCCACTCGCGCCATCCGCATTAGCCCGCTGCGCGGCTTGGGCGTAGATTTCGCCATGCGGCGGAACGATGGCGCAGTCGGCGATATCCAGCATACTCCGGTCCAGCAGCGAATCGCCGGAGGCCGCCATCACGCGCCTGCCCAGCCTGCTGCTGATATGCAGCACCGCCTCGCTCTTGCTGACGGCTGCCGGAACGGCATACAGCTTGCGGCCCTGCAGCGACACCCGCCAGCCAAGACCGTACAGCCTGTCCGACAGCGCGAGCGCCGTCTCTGCCGGAATGAGGTCACGGTGCACTACAAAAGTGAAGAAGAATTCATCGCACCAGCGTTCGCTGGCGATCCATTCCTGCCGCAGCGCTTCAAGCACAATCGTTCTGACTTCCGCAGCGGAGGCGGACCCGGCCTTCACCTTCGCTTCCATGCCGGCCCGCCATTCCTGATCAACGGCGCCGTTCACCAGAATGGTGCCGCCGTTGCTTGTCACGGCGTATTCCGGGATCACAAGGTCCTGGAACAACTCGATGCGCCGGTACTGGGCCACGGTGCGTGTTGTCACCGGAATGAAGACCACCTCCGGCGGCAGCCCGCTCAGCGCCTCCAGGGCGGCTGCGGATATATAGGACAAGGTCCGGCCGCCGTCCGATTCCGCCGGGAGAAGTCCCGGCGTGTTCTCCGGCACGCCGAGCGCCGCCGGGGAGTAGATCAGCGTGCGGTCAAGATCGCTGACATAGATCATGGCGCATCTCCTTTCAGCGGCTTGATCAAGCCGCAGCAGGAATAGGTCAGTCCCGGGAAGACTTCGATCGGGACGCCCCGGTCTTCCGCCAGCAGTCTGATATGGCGGAGATGCGGATTATCCGGCCGGTCGACGAGGATCTTCCAGGGCACGCGGCGCAGCAGCACGCGCGTCGTCTCGCCCACACCGGGCTTGACGAGGTTGATGTCGGCAATGCCGTACCGTTCCCGGATGGCCTCGATATCCGCCAGCCCCTGCCAGGTCACCTGCGGCGGTGATGCCAGTATAGCGGCGGCCCTGCGGCGCCCTTCTTCGGCGACGGAGTCGAAATGGGAGGCGATCTTGTCGACGAACAGATTCGACACATCCTCCTCCATCCACTCCGCGTAGAACTTGGCTCCATGGAACTCTCCGGGTCCGATCAAGTCGTCCCGCAGTACAGTCCGGCTCATCAGGCCCGAGACGGTCGAATTCAGACAAGCGCTCGGAATCAAATAATCCTCGCGCGTTCCAAACGTAGCCGAGCAGTGCCCAGGATCGGCCAGCACCGCGAGATCGTCATCAAGCGCGATGCCGTACCGGGCTGCAAAGCTCCGGCATGCTTCAATCAGCACCTGCCGGATCGCCCCCTTGCCCGTCCAGCCGTCTATGAACTGGAGCCGGGCTTCCCGGCCGTGCCGCTGCAGCATATAGAGCAGCGCATTCTCGTCGATTCCCTTGCCCCGGATGATCGAAATGCTGTAATGGGGGAGATCGGCCCCATAGGCCTGAAGAAGATAACGCTTGACCAGCACGCCGATCGGTGTGCCGGCTCTCGCTAGCGATACCAGAACCGCCTCCGGCCCCTTCCGCGCCCAGATCAGCTCGGCAACGGCGGCGGCAGCCTCCGCCACGCGGGCCGCTGATTCGTCCAGCGTCTCATGGAACAGGCGGATGTACGGCTCTGTCGGCCGGTATTCCACCGGCAGCATTTCCGAGTAATGCACGCCTGACTGGATGGCGGTCTCACGCTCCGACGTGCCGCGCTCCAGATCGGCTCCGCTGAGATCCTTCAGCAGAAAGGTAACATCCCCCGGGTGATAGCTGCCCAGCGGAACCGGCGGCGCGATCATTCTCTCCATCCATTCCGCTCTCTCCGTCTCCTTCATCACTACTCCTCCTTCCCCGGGCCGCCGCCCAGCATAATGACATGAACTCTGCGTCCGGCCAGCTTGTCCAGCACATCCAGCATAGGCTGGATGCGGGGAATCGGCACTTCCCGCTCCAACAGCACGAAGATATCGTCGTATTGATCCGGCGCAATATTATACAAATAATTGATGATTCCGGGATCGCCCGCCGACGGATACGCTTCCGCGCTGGCCACCCCGTATCCCGGTTTGTCCACCGGATAAATCGGACTGCGGGTCGTCGACTGATAGGACACTCCTTCGCCCATAGCAGCCGCAATCCGCATCGGCAAATACATGAATTCCCCCGTGCCCAGAACCAGGGCAGGGCCGCCTTCTCTTAGCGCCTGAAGCCGCATGGCAACGGCGGAAGCGGCCAGATCCAGCTCCTCATTGTCGCCGGAACGGATGCCGAACCGCCCTGAGCCGCGGATATAGGGCGCGGCATTGATTTCGCCGAGTGAATCACGCGAAGAGACAGGAAGGCGGTCCATGCCGTCCTGCAGCAGGGACAGGTTGACCGGAGCCGACGCTCTTCTTGCACTTCCGGTAGCTTCGCCCGCTGCGCCGTGTGCGGCGGACGGTGCTGCTGACGCCTCCAGCAGAGGCGTTCCGCTCACTTCGATGCTTCCCTCCAGCAGACAGAGGGAAGCTATGCGAATTCCCAGCTCCTGCTCAAGAGCGGCGTAGGCTTCCCGGTTCGCCCCTGTGCGCCAGTCCAAAATCGAAGCCACCACATAGTCGCTTCGCGGAAATTTGGACTGCATATCCCGGATCGTGTTGACGACCGTGTTACCAGTCGTAATTTCGTCATCGACCAGAACTACAGGCTCGCCGCCGGACAACAGCTCCGGGTCCAGCGTGTAGCACAGATGGTCGACCGCGTGGGAATGCTCTTCCTCGAAGGAGATCGCCGAAGACAGCTCCGGAATATCCTCGCGCGTCGTATGAATGTAAGCAGCGCCGTCATGAAACAGCCGGAACATGCTGTGGCCAAGCGCAGTCGCGGTCTCCGCGTAGCCGATGAACAGAACGGGCTCCGGCAGAACGAGCTTCGCACCGGCTAACTCGGTGTAAGCCTCCCGCGCAAACTCCGGCTGCGACAAGCCCCGGACCGCCGTCTCCAGCAGCCGGGCCGCTTCTGCCAGCCGCTCTTCCGCCTCGCCGAGCGTGACGCCGGGATGGATATGGTCGGTTGCCGGTCCCGGAGCTTCAGCGCTCGCCTCCCCGGCATTCCGGGCATTCCCGGCATCCCCTGCTTGCCCGGCTAGCTCGGCTTGCCCGCCCGCCTGCTCTTGCCCGGAGGCCGCTTCCGCCGCATACAAGCTTCCCTGCATTTGGGCCGCCTCCACCTCCTTCAGGCGCTCCCACTGCCGGCGGTACAGCAGCAGGCCGAGCGCGGCTCCCGTCAGCAGCGGTGTATAGGGGTCAACTGGAATATGCTTGCCGAGCACCTTGCTGACGAACAGAAAGCTGCGCTTTTTGTTAATGCGGGCGGCCATGGAGAAGAGAGCGGATACAGGAAGCGAGAAAGGATTAGCGGTTTCGGTGACCTGCACCGACAGATGATCGACAATCTTAAACGTGTGCGTAGGCGTATTCGGGCAGTAATCCGGAAAAATGCTGTTCTTCATGCAACACCCCGTAGATTTGAGATCGTATTAAAATGCGTCTGGCCCAGTTCAGATGCGGCTTGATTTCATTCATTTTATTGTGATACATGCTCTTGAACACGCCGAGCGATCCGTCCGTGCTCTCCATAATTCCCTTCGCGTCGATGTATTCTTCATGTGTGACCGCATACAGCGCTTGCACCGGCTTCAGATGGGAGGGATGGATGACCGTCTTGCCGACGATCCCGTTCTCCTTGTCGAGCAGTGTCTCCCGGATCAGCCCGTTCAGCGTATTCAGGCGGTTCGGCCGAAGCGCTCCCGCCAGCCCTTGAGGCGGCAGTCCTCCAAGAGGTTGTTCATCCGGCCGAAATCGGAGACCGGGGCCGCCTCTTGAAGCGAAATACTCCCAGACGGGCCCGGAAATGACATAGCCATCCTCCGCCCGGCCGAACAAGTTAATGATGTCGGAGATGCAGTCCCGGATCGGCGCCAGCTCGTAGATGCTGGTCCCGGCGCTGCGCCTGAGGCCGAAGGCGCTGGAGAAATCGGTTGCGCCGATTCGCACGTTCAGCACCTCCTCCCGGTAAGCCGACAGCAGCTCCCGAACCGACAGCAGACTGCCCAGCCGGCTTTCCCGGTACAGAATCTCCTTGCTCTCGAGAATCGGCATGCCGTACAGCGGAGGGGTCCCCGCCAGCCGGGAACGGTTATAATCGGCGACGGCTTCCAGGTACTCGCCGCCATCCTCGACAGTAAATTTCGGGAAGACAAAACCGGTCAGCAGCAGGATCAGCGAATCCAGCCGCCGAATCAGCCTGCGCAGCTGCCGGGGATTGCGCACCCGAATGAACAGCAGCGGGAGATCGGCCCCGGGGTCTTCCTCTCTCTCCGCAAGCTCGGCGAGGCGGGCCAAATGAAGAATCGCCCGCTCTTCCGCCTCCGCTGCCTCCAGGTCGCCCACCGCGTCCTCCAGGTCGAGAATGGCGGCGATCAGGCCTTCGTTCTTCTTCAGCTCCCAGATACTCTCGGCCGCCTGCGGCCGGGTAGCGGGCATATAGAGGGCGGCGCCGACAGCGTGGGCCAGCAGATCCTTGCCGGTGCTGCGGTTGAAATGCATAGGCCGGGAATAGAACAGCGACTCTTCCAAATCCGGCGTCAAGTACTCAAAATACCTCATCTCACAGCCCTCCCGGTTTGGAATAATGCCTTGAAACCGGCTTCGCCGTCCTTACGGGGACGGCTGCCGTTGTACAGAAATGATTCTTCGTATCGGAATCCGGAAGCGGCGGGCGCCGCTTAGCGGTGAACTTCTTTCTTCTCTTCTTTCTTCCGGCGTCCCACGCTGTACAAGATGGTGCCAACAAATACCGAGATAATAATAGCGAAGAAGACGACATGCGACATTTCGTAGCCGAAGGCGCCGGCCATCATTTTGCCCGCGATAATGGCGATCAGCAGGAAGGCTGTCTGCTCCAGCTCGGGGAATTTGTCGATCAGCTTCAGGAAGATTTGGGCGACGCCCCGCATCATGAGTACGCCGAGTATGCCGCCCATGAACAGCACCCAGACCTCGCTGCTCACGCCGAAGGCCGCGATTACGCTGTCGATACTGAAGGCGATGTCCATCAGCTCGACGAGCAGGACCGTTTTCCAGAAGGAAGCCCCTTTGTTCTCTACAGCCTCATCGCCGCCGCCCTTAAAGATCCCTTTATAGGCGATGTAAAAGAGATAAAGCGCGCCAAGCACTTTGACCAAAGTGAAGTTAATGAGATAGGTGCCAAGTCCGATTGCCAGAAACCGGAACAGGTAAGCGCCCAAAATACCGTAGAACAGCGCTTTGCGCTGCTGCTCCTTGGGCAGATGCTTGACCATGACGGCCAGCACGAGCGCGTTGTCCGCCGACAGCAGCCCTTCGAGCAGGACGAGGCTGGCAATGATCCCCCAGCTGACCGGGTCCGAAAGCGTCGCCACCACATCATGCCAGGAGAAGAAGTGTCCGTAATTCTCGCTTATGCTCCTAAAAAAATCAGTAAACCAATCCATCTTTGCCTGCCTCCGGTTTCATTATCTTTATTTTTTCCCCGAAACCCAACGCAGCCCCCAGCGGTTCGCTTCGTCCATTTCGCGGTGTCCGCGGTAATACTGCACAAGTCTTTCAATGCTGAAGGTTTCATTGTTAACATTGGAAATGAGCGCGATGGCACACATTCCCTTGCGGTTGTCATGCTCGTCCAGATTGACTACGATGTCGGGGCCGCCATTCTGGTGAATGGTGACGACACCGTCCGCCTCTGACCAATTGGTCGCGCCCTCGTAGATGAAGGCAAACACCAAAATCCGTCTGATTTCGGCAATTCTCGCGCCGTTGATGCGCAGATTCTCGCCTTCCGCAATCGCACCGGTCCGGTCATCGCCGTCGAGCGCCACATAGGGCGCCGCCTGCAGGGAGCCGAAGGAGCGGCCGAGCGCCTGAACAACACCCTTCCGTCCATCGTTCAGCTCATACAGACAGGCCAGATCGAGGTCCACGCCTCGCGACCGGCCCAGCAAACCGCCGCTCCGGCGCATATTCCAGTTCAAGTTCACCAGAATTTCTCCCATTCCGGCAGACTTGGTCAGGTTAATCGTATCGCCCTTCTTCTTGAGCTCGATCTTTCGCAGATTGAGACCGGAACCGGGCGGGCCGCCGGCTGATGTATTGGCCTGCTCCCGCTGCCGGAGGCTGTCGTCAGGCGATCGCCTCGGCGCTTCCTCTCTGGCGGACTCTCCGGGAGGCCGCTGCGTTCCCGGAGGAGGCGGGAACCTCATCGGCTCCCGCCGGTCTCCCTGCCCGCTTGCAGGCGCCGGGCGCGGCTCCGCAACCGGCGGTGCAGGCCGCAAATCCCGAGCCGGCGGCGCAGGCCGCGCTTCCGGGGAAGGCCGCACTTCCGGAGCCGGCGGCGCCGGGCTGTCCTCGGCATCGACGCCGAAATGACGACACAGCTCCCTCAGCCCGCCGTTGAAACCCGAAGCGATGGCGCCGAACTTCCATTCCGCGCCCCATCTATATAACTCTCCCGCCACAATGGCCGTTTCCGAGGAGAAGGTATGTTCAAGATCACAGCGAACCGCCTCGGCGCCTGTCCCAAGCTCCAGGATGCGAAGATAAATGCCCCGCACATCCCCGAACTGCTGCCGCCGGCCGTCTCCATCATACAGGGTGAGCGTGAATGCGATCCGGGACACATCGTCCGGAACCCGGTCCAGCTTCACCTCAAAGCTACGAACTGTCCCCGCCTCATCGGCATACCTGATGAAGGGCGCGGTCCGATTGTTATAGAAGATCAAGTCCTCATCGCCCGACACCTTTCCGCTGCTTCCCAGCAGGAAGGCAGAGGCGTCGATTTCCTGTCCGGCGGCATGCTGCCAGCCAAGCTCCACGCGCAGATTCCGGAGTGCCGGATTTCCCTTGGTGATATCGACTTTTTGTCCTTTAACCACCTGAATGCCCATGCGATAATCCCCACCTTTGCACAGCCCGCATTTCATTTGGAGATGCCAAGCCTGGTTGTAACAAACGGCAGTATCCGTTTGAAAAGGGCGGGATCGCTTCCGATCCCGCCCGGATGCTTAGCTCGCGTCCAGTCCGTAGTTTTTGCACAGCGCGGCAAGTCCGCCGCTGAACCCGCTTCCGACAGCCTGGAACTTCCAATCGGCGCCATTGCGGTAGAATTCGCAGAATACAACCGCCGTCTCCGTAGAGAAGTCCTCGCCCAGATCGTACCGGAGAATCTCCCGGTTCGTCACGGCGTCGACGACGCGCACGAAGGCGTTGGATACCTGTCCGAAATTTTGCGCCCGGGACTCGTAATCATAGATTGTGACCGTAATGCCGATCCGGTGGATATGGGCCGGAACCTTGCTGAAATCGACCCGGATCTGCTCGTCATCCCCGTCGCCTTCGCCTGTACGGTTGTCGCCCGTGTGCACCACGGAACCGCCGCCGCCAGTCTGGTTGTTGTAGAAGACGAAATCATCCGCACTCTTGGCCTTGCCGTCTTCATAGAGCAGAAAAGCCGAGGCGTCGAGGTCAAAATCATGTCCGCCGCTGTACTTGTTCGTATCCCAGCCAAGACCGACCACAACCTCGGTCAGACCGGGGTTGGTCTTCGTCAAGTCGATGCGCTGTCCCTTGGAGAGACTGATCGTCATAACTAACACCCTTTCTTTGAGCTAAATATCAAGCTGAACTTGAGCAATATACCGTTTCTCACCCCGGTAACGGCTGCCGCTTTGACATTCCAGGACAGCCGCATGACAATTCTCAAATTCACTTCACGCCAATAAGGCCGGTATTCCTCTTGCAGCTAACCGGCTGTCGATTTACTGCAGACCGTAGTCCCGGGTCAGTCCGGCAAGTCCGTCCTTGTAGCCGCTGCCGATCGCGCTGAACTTCCATTCGCCGGCATGCCGGTACAGCTCGCCCACCACAACGCCCGTTTCGATGGAGAAATCCTCGCCCAGGTCGAAGCGGATCAGCTCTTCGTTGTTAACCTCGTTTACAATCCGCACATAGGAGCGGGAGACCTGTCCGAAGTTCTGGTTGCGGTGCTCCGCTTCATAGATGGTGATGGTAAAAGCAATCTTCTCGACATCGGCAGGCACGCTGGCCAGGTCGATCTGAATCTGTTCGTCGTCGCCTTCGCCCTCGCCGGTGCGGTTGTCGCCCGTATGCACCACGGAGCCGTTCTCATTCTGTCTGTTGTTGAAGAAGATGAAGTTGCTCTCCCTCGTTACTTTGCCGTTGGCATCGGCCAAAAACACGGATACATCCAGGTCAAAGTCCTTGCCTCCATCATACTTGTTCGTGTCCCAGCCGAGGCCAACCGTAATTTTGGAGAGACCCGGGTTCGTTTTGGTTAAATCGATTTTCTGGCCTTTGGATAAGTTGATTGCCATTTGCACATAACCTCTCTTCTCTAAAATATGGATTGGACTTACAAGTAGCGTTCGGCAAGCTGATTGATATGGGCAGCCTGGCTGCCTTCGCCTATGGCGGCGAATTTCCACTCGGACCCGTGGCGGTACAGCTCGCCGCAGATCAGGGCCGTGAAGCCCGAATAATTGTCCGTCAGGTTGTATTTGACCAGCTCCGCGCCGCCTGAAGCGTTCGCCACCCGGATATAGGCTGATCGGATCATGCCGAAATCCTGCTTGCGGTTGACCGCATCATAAATATTCACAACGACCAGAATGCGGCTGACGTCCGCCGGAACTGCACTAAGATTAACCCGGATTTGTTCGTCGTCTCCGTCCCCTTCACCGGTCAGATTGTCTCCCGAATGAACAACGGAATTGCATGCGCTCTGCTTGTTATGAAAGCAGACCAGGTTGGATTTCTTGGTTAACTTCCCGTCTGCGTTCAGCAGCAGGGCCGAAGCGTCGCAGTCGATGTTCGCCTGCTTTTTGAACCCGAACAGCCCTTTGGACTCAGCAGGGTCCCAGCCCAATCCTACAATGACATTCGACAGACCGGCGTTGCCCTTGGTCAGATCGATTTTTTGACCCTTAACAAGATTGATTCCAGCCAAGCGTTAGCCCTCCATTCAAGCAACTTTAGGTATTGCCGGATATCCGGCGTGAAAAGCGTACACAAGGTCATACGCGGACAATCCGCATATGTTTCAATTATTGACAGAAAAAGATATATCTCGCCGCTGTGACAAGAAAAACGCTAATCGGAGTCTTGCCGAAGGATCTGCCGAATCCCTCTGCCGATATTATAACAAAAAGCGGCGGTTCCCCGGCCGCCGCCTTCCGTCTGCATATCTTCGGATTCGTGCCTGTTACAGCACCTTTGACAAGAATTCCTGCGTCCGCATATGCTGCGGATTGCCGAACAGCTCCGCCGGCGTTCCCTGCTCGACGACTACGCCCTGCTCCATGAACAGAACGCGGTCGCCGACCTCGCGGGCGAAGCCCATTTCATGCGTCACGACCACCATCGTCATTCCTTCGCCTGCCAGATCCTTCATGACTGCAAGCACCTCGCCGACCATTTCGGGATCGAGTGCAGAAGTCGGCTCGTCGAAGAGCATAATCTTCGGCTCCATCGCCAGCGCCCGGGCAATCGCCACCCGCTGGGACTGTCCGCCAGAGAGCGAGGATGGATAAGCCTCCGCCTTCTCGGCTAGACCAACCTTGTGCAGCAGCTCCATGCCCTTCTGCCGGGCGCGTTCCTCGGTCCATTTCCGCACCTGAACGGGAGCCAGCATAATATTCTCGATAACCTTCTTGTGCGGGAACAGGTTGAACTGCTGAAAAACCATCCCCACCTCGGTCCGGACCTCGTTGATTTTGGTCTTCTTGTCCATCAGATTGACACCCTCAATGAGGATATCGCCGCCCTGCGGCTGCTCCAGCAGATTCAGACAGCGCAGGAAGGTGGACTTGCCCGAGCCCGAAGGCCCGATCACGACAACAACCTCGCTTGTCTTGATATCGACGCTGATATCGCTTAGCACCACATGGCTTCCGTACGCCTTATGAAGATTTTTGACGGAAATAATCGGTTCCATAACTCTCTACATCCTCCGTTCGATATACGCCAGCAGCTTGTTAAGCAGGTAGGTCAGCACGAAGTAGATGACGGCTGCCGTCAGATACGGCTCCCAGATCCGCATATACTGGCCCTTCATCGTGTTGCCCCAGTACATAATCTCGGGCGCTGCGATCAGTGCGAGCAATGAGGAATCCTTGACCAGGACGATGAATTCGTTGCCAAAAGCCGGAACCATCCGTTTGATCGCCTGAGGCAAAATGACGAACCGCATCGTCTGCCGCCCCGTCATACCGAGCGACAGCGCGGCCTCGCGCTGGCCGGGATCGATGGACTGAATGCCCGCGCGGAAGATCTCCGCCGAGTAGGCGGCCGAATTCAGAGACAGCGCGACGACGCCCGAAATCAGCGCATTGGTGCTGCCGTAGAAGAACGGAACGACCCCGAAGTGCACCATCAGAATTTGCACGTACAGCGGTGTGCCGCGCAGGAAGTTGATGTAGGCGACAAAAGGCCACCGGGCTACGGGATTCTTCGCCATTCGGCCAAAGCCGATCGCGAGACCCAGGAGGGAACCGATGATGATAGATGCGATCGAGAAGCCGATCGTATACAGGGTACCGCGTAAAAATAAGGGCAGGTAATCGCCTACGATGTTAAATCTGAAATCCATCTTGTTCTTCCCCTTCTCTTGTATCTCTTCATCTATAAATCTTGTACTCTATAAAAATCTTCTCTTCTAAAAAAACAAGCACGCGCAATAGTACTCATTACGCATGCTTGTCATTGCTCCTGATTACTGTGCGTTCTTCAGGTTGGTCAGGTCCGGAGCTTCGCCGAACCATTTCTTGTAAATCTCCTCGTACTTGCCGTTCTCGATGATCTTCTTGATCGCCGGGTCCAGCTTCGCCTTCAGGTCACTGCCCTTCGGGTACAGGATGCCGTAATACTCGGAGCCGAAATTCTCCTTGTCCGTGATGCCCACCAGCTTCATCTTCGGATTGTTCTTGATGTATTCCCGTACAATCGCGATGTCGGCTACAACCGCGTCGGCTCCGCCGTTATCCAGCTCCATCATGGCTACCGCGTTGCTGTCGAACCGCTTCAGGTCCGTGTTGCCAACGCCCATAATGCCGCTCATGAGCTCATCGGCGGTAGTGGCCGTCTGCACAGCAACCTTCTTGTCCTTCAAGTCCAGCGCGCTCTTGATGTCGCTGCCTTCCTTCACCATGATCATGTTCGTCGACTCAAAATAGGGAACCGAGAAATCATAGGTCTGCTTGCGGTCGTCAGTGATCGATACGGAGGACAGGCCGGCCTTGTATTCCGTTCCCTGCTTCACGCTCTCCAGCATCGTATCCCAGCCCGTGTTGACGACTTCGTATTTAATACCGGCTTCTTCCGCAACAGCGGCAATAAAGTCGATGTCAAAGCCCTTAATTGTATCCTTGTCCATATACTCCATCGGCGCATATGTAGCATCGCTCGCGAATTTAATCACTTCACCGTCTCCGCCGGAGCCGGAACTCGAGTTATCCGATCCGCAGCCTGCCAAAGCCAGCACCAGAATCGCGATCAAAGCTGACATGATCCATTTATTTGTACCCTTCATCTCTCAATCCCCCCAATGATTTATCTATTAACATACAGAGATTTTAACAGAATAAAGCATGGATGACAATTATCATTTCTCCATTGTGTCATGTTACATAACATTTATCGGAAGTTTGTAACATTCTGAGCCGTGCTGAAACGCTCCGTGCAGCTACTGACAGCCGTCCTTTAGGCCGCACGGGCATTTCCCGGAAAATGGAGAAAAGAATACGCAAGATACTGATACATTCTGATATTTGCCGCAAAAAAAGACACTCCCGGTTGAAGTAACCGAAAGTGCCTTTGCATTTATCTAAGCTTATGCGCCTGCCTATGCGCCGATCAGAAGGTGAGATCTCCGTCATAGGAGGCGATCAGGCGGTACAGCTCCGGCCGCCGGTCGCGGAAAATCCCCCATTCGATCCGGCCGGTCTCCAGCGCATCCAGATCGAAGTCGGCCACGAGCACGGCTTCCTCGTCGCGTCCGGCTTCAGCTACCTTGTTGCCCTGCGGTCCGGCAATGAACGAAGAGCCGTAGAAGTTGATGCTCGAGTCTTCATCCTCTTCGCGGCCGATCCGGTTGGACGCCACGACGGGAATGAGATTGGATGCGGCATGGCCGAGCATGCACATCTGCCAGTGATCCTTGGAATCGATGGCGCTGTCCTGCGGCTCCGAGCCGATAGCCGTCGGGTAGAACAGCAGCTCGGCGCCCATCAGTGCCATGACGCGCGCCGCTTCGGGATACCACTGATCCCAGCATACGCCGACGCCGATTTTGGCGTAGCGCGTGTTCCATACCTTGAACCCGGTGTCGCCAGGGTTGAAGTAGAATTTCTCCTCATAACCCGGACCGTCCGGGATATGACTCTTGCGGTACTTGCCCAGCACGGTTCCGTCTGCGTCGATGACGGCGAGCGAATTGTAGCGGGCATAGTTCTTCTTCTCGTAGAAGCTGATCGGCAGAACCACCTTCAGCTCTTCCGCCACTTCCTTGAAGTGGTTCACAGCCTTGTTCTGCTCCAGCTCCGTTGCATACACATAGTAATCCGACTTCTCCTTCTGGCAGAAGTACGGGGTCTCGAACAGCTCCTGCAGCAGGATAATCTGGGCACCCTGCGCAGCTGCTTCCCGGACGAGCCGGTCCGCCTTCGCGATGTTCTCTTCTATATTGGTGGAGCAGCTCATTTGCGTCGCCGCTACTGTTACTTTTCTCAAAGTGTTCAGCCTCCCTGCTGTCTAAGTTGGATAAATGTGATCAATCGTCCGTCTTACGTACGGCCTTCTTTACACCCTATTGCCGCTTGCTGCCGGCATTTGCTGGGTGAGGCAGTGCACATTGCCGCCTTCACGGATAACCGCGAGTCCGTTCACCGTCTTGACCTTGCGGTCCGGGAACAGGCGCGTAAGCGTCTGCTCCGCCGCCGCATCGGTCTCCGGCGCGCCGAAGACGGGCAGGATAATGCCGCCGTTGACGAAATAGAAATTGAGGTAGCTCAGCGTCAGGCGGCTGTCCTCATAGTCGGCGCGCGGCGGCTGCTGGATGGTGATGACCTCCAGCTTCCGTCCCTGCGCATCCGTCGCCTCTTCCAGAATCCGCAGATTCTCCTGCGTGATGGCATAATTCTCGTCCTGCGGATCGTCGCATACTTGCAGGATGACCTTGCCGGGAGCCGCGAAGCAGGCGATATTGTCGACATGCCCGTCCGTCTCGTCGCCGCTCAGGCCCCGCTTCAGCCAGATGATCTTCTCTACGCCGGTATACTGGCGCAAATATTCCTCGATATCGCCGCGTCCGAGTCCCGGGTTGCGATTCGGGTTCAGCAGGCACTCCTCGGTTGTAATCAGCGTGCCTTCGCCGTCCGTATGGAGCGAGCCGCCTTCCATGACCAGCGGCGCGTCGAACCGCGTGGCCTTGACCGATTCCAAAATTTGAGGCGCAACCTTATCGTCCAGATCCCACGGCGAATATTTCCCGCCCCAGGCGTTGAACTTCCAGTTCACACCAGCCAGCTGTCCGGCCGGATCGACGAGGAAGGTCGGCCCGTTGTCGCGAATCCACGCGTCGCTGTGCGCGATCGGCTCATAGGCGACGCCCGGTCTGCCCACGATTCGCATCACCTGCTCCTGCTCACCCGGATTGACAATTACAGTCACCGGCTCGAACTCAGCGATCGCCCGGATGATTTCGGCATAGCCCTGGCATACGGATTCATGCTGGTCCGGATAGCACATGGAATCTTGCACCGGCCACGAAATGAACGTGCGCTCATGCGGCGCCCATTCGGGCGGCATTTTATAGTAGAAAATAGTTGGATTCATGTAGTTAGCCCGCCTTGCAATTAGGATAGGACACGCGCTCACCTGCGCATTCCTCACCCATCATACAATAATATCAATCCGCACTCAAACTCAATTCAGGGGGCAATATTACTCGGACGCAAGGCCGAAGCGGGCAGCTTGTACTTCCCGCATAACTCAAAAACAGGCGACCCGCCGAATGCCGTCTGCCGGCTCTTCCTGCGTATCGCCCGTTTGGATGCCTGACTTCTTCACTTCGACTTGCGCGCTAACGGAATGTCAGACGATCTCGATTTCCTTGATCGTATCACCTGTGAAGCTCTTGACGGTATATTTCCCGCCCTCCAGCACCGCATACGAATTCGGATAATTCTCTTTCGGCAGAGAGATGGAGCCCGGATTCAGCACATAAATGCCGTCCTTCTTGTCCGCTACCGGCACATGGGTATGGCCCTGGATAAAAATATCACCAGGCTGCAGCTCCGGCAGATTATCGATGCTGAACCCGTGTCCGTGGGTGACGTAGATGCGTCTTCCATCTGCCCACAACTGCGCGTAGTCGCCCATCATCGGGAACGCCAGCAGCATCTGGTCTACCTCGGCGTCGCAGTTACCCCGGACAGCCGCCGTAATCCTTCCCTTGATGGCATTCAGCTCCTTCGCCACGCCTTGGGGATCATACCCTTCGGGAAGCGGATTGCGGGGGCCGTGATACAGGAAATCTCCGAGGAATACGAGCCCGTCCGGCGTCTCCTCGTTAACCTTCTCAAGCGCAAGCTTCAGCCAGTGGAGCGATCCGTGAATGTCGGAGATGAACATCAGTTTCATCGAATTCATTCCTTTCGTCAAGGATAAACGCCTGGGGTGTTCTTTAGACGCCTCAGCGTTTATCGGGTAATAAAAAGCCAATAATTAGCGCTGTATACCATCATACACCAATCCACCAGACGAAGGGTAAATGTCCCGGCAGCGGCGCCTCTCCGGCCGGATTGCGGCTTCCGCCCGTGCAGGCGGGCAGCTCCCGTCAAGGATGCGGCTGACAGCACAGAGCCGGCAGCGCGGGACTGGCGCGGCTTGCGGCCGATAGCGCGACCGGCATAGAGTCCCCCTCGGCCGGGGGGACAGCGATGTACTTACGGGATTGCCGGGGCACTTCCGGAAAAAAGGCGCCCGCTTGGGCGCCTCATGTTCGGCTTCTATGATGAAAACTTACGGCAGATTGGACGAGCCCATCAGGTAGCGGTCGACTTCGCGGGCAGCCTGACGGCCTTCGCTGATCGCCCACACGATAAGGCTCTGACCGCGGCGCATATCGCCGGCGGCGAAGACGCCTTCCACATTGGTCGTATGCACGCCGTATTCGGCTTTGACGTTCGTGCGCTCATCGCGTTCCACACCGAACTGCGACGCCGCTGTGTCTTCCGGGCCGGTGAAGCCGAGCGCCAGCAGCACGAGCTGCGCCGGAATCACTTCTTCGCTGCCCGGAACCTCTCTCGGTACCACGCGGCCTTCCTCATTGCGGGCCCACTCGATCTTGACCGTACGCAGCTCCTTCACGTGGCCGTTTCCGTCGCCGACGAAGCCCTTCGTCGATACAAGATACCGGCGCGGGTCCTCGTGGTATACGGCCTTCGCCTCAACCTGGCCGTAATCCACCTTCAGCACCTTCGGGAATTCCGGCCACGGATTGTTCGGCTGGCGGGTAGCAGGAGCCTGGGGCATAATCTCCAGCTGGATCACGCTCTTGCAGCCGTGACGCAGCGAGGTGCCTACGCAGTCGGTACCGGTGTCGCCGCCGCCGATTACGACGACATCCTTGCCGGCAGCGGACAGATACTCACCGTCCTTCAGGTCGGAGTCAAGCAGGCTCTTCGTGTTCAGCGTCAGGAACTCCATCGCCTGATAGATGCCGGACAGCTCACGGCCTTCAATCTGCAGATCGCGTCCCTTGGTCGATCCGCCGCAGAGAACGACTGCGTCATAACCGGCCTTCAGCTCATCCGCCGAAATGTCTCTGCCGACTTCGGTTCCGGTAACGAACTCAACGCCTTCCGCCGCGAGCAGGTCAACGCGCCGCTGCACTTTCTTCTTGTCGAGCTTCATGTTCGGGATGCCGTATGTCAGCAGCCCGCCAATGCGGTCGGCCCGCTCATAGACGGTCACGGTATGACCCGCCTTGTTGAGCTGCGCCGCGCAGGCCATACCCGCCGGTCCGGAGCCGACCACAGCCACCTTCTTGCCCGTGCGGGCGAGCGGCGGCTCGGGCTTGATCCAGCCCATTTCAAATCCCTTGTCTACAATCGCCTTCTCGATCGAGCGAATGGCAACCGGCTGGCCGTTCATGCCAACGGTGCAGGAGCCTTCGCAGGGCGCAGGGCAGACGCGGCTTGTGAATTCAGGGAAGTTGTTCGTCTTGTGCAACCGTTTCAGGGCCACTTCCCAATTGTCTTTGAAGACCATATCATTCCATTCCGGAATCAAATTGTGAAGCGGACAGCCCGCAGCCATGCCGGACAGCACACGCCCTACATGGCAGAACGGCGTTCCGCAGTCCATACAGCGCGCACTCTGCTCGCGCAGCTTCTCTTCGCTCAGCGGCACCGAAAATTCATCCCAATTCTTGATACGCTCAAGCGCGTCGCATTCGCCGGGGGTTACCCGCGCATATTCCAGAAATCCCGTAGCTTTACCCATCCCTGTCATCCTCCGTGTTAGGTAGATTGGCCGCCTTCGTCGGCCGCGATTCCTTCTAGATGCCGCTTACACCAAGGACTTCAGTCCCTCCGGGCGTCTGTTGTATGACGCAGTAAAGCAGCGAAGCGGCAGGCTGCAGCCGGTCTACTGCCCCGGCTCATGGTTGTCCGCCACATTTAAAATTAGAAGTAATAAGAAGTGAATCCATATTAACATCCGCTTTCACGTTCCGAACGTGAGCAATGTCACCTTTTCCCCGAACTGAGAACATCATTTTAGCATTCTCACACAAATTTCAAATTTGAATCTTTAAAAACATGTCCATTCAGACCGGTCACGGCGAGATAACAGGGTCTTGTTAGGCTGGATGGTCCTGAAGCTCGCCGCCGAGGAACTAATTGCCTGTACTTTCATAACGCTTCAAACCGGTCTTCAGCAGAAGCAGCGCCACAGAGACGACATAGACCGCCACAAACGGACTCATCCATCCGTAAATAACCCACTCCTCCTTGCCGAACAGAGAACGGCGGCCGGGAAGAAACTGCCTAAATTAAATCTGGAAGTTATTATATTTTATTGCTGCAAGTCTGCATACTGTACCTTTTAGTGGAAAATTCCGAACGCGCCACCATCCCTCTTCATGTCAAAAAATCTTCATGTCAAAAAAGCACTCCCGCCTGCGGCGGAAGTGCTTGCCTCTGGTAAGCGGCGGGAGCGCTCCGGTTGCCCGGCTCCGCCGCTTCACTATAACGTCAATTCGTTACGGGAATCAGAGAACGGCCAGCACCGTCATTCCGATGCCGCTGATCGTTATCTTGCCGTCTTCCAGCGCGGAAATGGACTCTGCGCCAAGCAGCGGCTGCCACGAGCCGAGCTTCGGAATCGGAAGCGCCACTTCGCCCGGCACAGCGCTATAGATGACCAGCAGATGCTCCGCCTGGTCGCCTCCGGCATGACCGCGAAGCGTATACGCGATGACGTCTGCCGGCGATGCCTCGAAGACCAGCTTCGCGCGGATCTCTTCCGCGCTCCGCATGCGGAACGCCGGATGCGCGCGGCGCAGCCCGATCAGCTTCTTGACATAGGCGACCTCATCCTGAAGCGCGGCACAGCGCTCCCAGTCGATCCGGTTGATCTCGACAGGACTCTTATAGCTGTTCTCCACGCCGTTCTTCGTCCGCATGAACTCCTGGCCGGCATGCAGGAACGGAATGCCCTGGCTCATCACGACCATTGCCGTCGCAAGCCGGTGCATAGCGCGAAGCTCTGCCTCCGTAACTTCCCCCGCCGACAGCACCAGCTTATCCCAGAGGGTGTGATTGTCGTGGCACTCCACGTAATTGACGCTTTGCTGTGGCTCCTGCACGAACTGATGGATGCCCGGCGCATAGGGAATCCCCCCGGCGATGCCCGCCATCACCTCTTGCTTGGGCACGGGTCCGCCGCTGACAAACCCTTTGACGT